>NZ_CAJYIS010000039.1 GCF_913775425.1 uncultured Enterococcus sp. | reverse complement strand
TGCACACTTCTCAGCAATCCAAGGCGAAGGTTTCAAAACTTTAGAAGAAGGTCAAGCAGTGACTTTTGATATCGAAGAAGGCCAACGTGGACCTCAAGCTACAAACATCGTAAAAGCTTAATTTAATTAAACCTTTCGAAGAAGATCTCTAGAGATCTTCTTTTTTTGTCGTCTTTTTTCGCGATATCAGTTGTGGTATGATGAATAAAAAAGGAGTTAAGACTATGCAGATCGTGATTATTGGGGGTTCGATTTCTGGTATTTATGCGGCTATCGAATGCCGAACACGCTTTAAACAAGCTACGATCACACTGATCGAGCAAAAAGAAACTCTAAGCCATTTACCTAAAAATCTATTTCAAGGGTTAGCAAATGATCGTGTAGTCGATCACTCACCGATCGTTAAAGAACAAATATTGACCGAAGAGTATCATATCGATCTTTTATTAGGTCTAAAATGTGAACGGTTACGCGATCATGAAATCCTGCTTACTAGTGGAAAATCTCTGCCATTTGATAAACTGATTTTAGCAACAGGTTCCACTCAGCGCTCACGTTTAGCTGGAACGACGGAAGATTTATCAACGTATTGGTCGTATAAATCGTGGCAAGAACAAGATGAAGTAATTGAAAAAATCAAGGCTGCACAAACGATTGCGATCGTAGGAGCTGGGGCACTAGGGATTGCATTTGCTTCTTCTTTGGCGCATACAAAAAAAGTATTGCATATCTATGAGCGCAATGAGCGTCCACTTGCTCGTTATTTTGATGCAGACATGACACCGATTTTGACTCGTTTTTTACAAAGCGAACAAATAAACATGCATTTTTCAGACGCAGTTGAACGTATTTTACCCCATCCTAAAAAAGGCTATCTTTTGCATACCAGTCTAGGCGAACAAGTAGTTGATTTAGTTTTAGTCGCGGTCAATACACGCGCACTAGAACAAGAGGTGACTCGTTATTTAGCAAAAAATAGTGATGGAACACTTTGGGTCGATGATTATTTGCAGACGAGCCAAACCGATGTTTTTGCAATAGGAGATGCGATCCATGTTCGCTTTCGGGCGACCGGAGAAGAATGTTATATTTCTTCTTTAGAGAATGCAAGCCGTACAGCATATATTGTCGCACGCAATCTTGCTCACCTTACACAAAAAGATCCAGGAAGTATTCGTCCGTTTGAAGGTGAATTCTTTGATACGACTTATTTGGCTTTAGGATTATTGGAACAAGAAGCGATTTTTGTCTCGTACCCTGTAGCGATCCAATCATTTAAGTTAGATACGACGACATTGATCAAAGTGATCTATCAAAAGCGGACACGTCAATTATTAGGGATTCAGTTGATTGCTCAGAATCTAAAGGACCAAGTTAAACAAATGATGTATGACGCAGTCGATCAGGCGCTGATCGTGGATCAATGGCTAGAAGAATTAGAAAAAGTATACCAGTGATGTGTTAAAGGAGTAGTTTATGCAAATCGATGCATTATTAGAAAAAAAAGAAGCGATCCAAGTTCAAATGTTGCGTGCAATCGTATTAGCAGGTGGACAGATTTCTTTTACTGCATTACGTGAAGTCACGAAATTATCCAAAACAGCTTTTGAACAATACGTAAAAGAACTAGCCGAATTTGGACAGCAAACAAAAGAGTATCACTTGCGTTATCTAGATACGACGATCGCACTTGATTTTTCAGAAACAGTCAATTTAGAGATGGTCATTATAAATTTAGTTGAAAAAAGTAGTTATTTTCAAATTCTGCAGTTCGCATTAAATCATCCAACGTTTACGACGACCCAGTTGATGGCCAATTTGGGGATGAGTGAGTCGACAACTTTTCGAAAATTAAAAGAACTCAATCAAATTTTAAAAGAGTTTCAGATCCAGATCAAAAATGGAGAATTACAAGGAGAAGAACTGCAAATTCGCTACGTATACTATCAATTATTTAGTTTGATGATGCCGTACTGCACTCTACCTTTAGTGACGTTACCAGACTATGCAACTTTCATAAAAGGCCTATCCCAAAGTTTGACATGTCGATTTACAAAAATCCAGCAAGAAAAAATTTCGTTGTGGTGGTATATCACGCAAAAAAGGTGGTTAGCCAAAAAAATCGAGCATCAGCGACTTAAAACAATATTTGCTAGCTTTTATAAAGATGAATGGTATCTGAAAATCGATCACTTCATTAGTTTATATTTAAGTCGGATGGCTGTGGAGAACGATAGGTACGAAGGGATCATGTTTTATATTTTTTTGATTTCATTTGAAGTGTTAAGTGAAGAAGATTTTTATCAGTATGATCTATCTAGAAGTAAACGTCTACCGACCGCGCGTTTGGATCTTTACTTGCGTGAAACGATTTTGATTGATTATCGTCCAAAGCGGTTTTCGATCGCTCTAGAAAAACGGCTAGGCTATCAATTGGCACAAGTCAACCATGAAGTCTACTTTTTTATGGGAAAAATCGAATTGTATACGCGCGAGAATTTATTGACGATCCAACGACGTTTATTGGGTCATCGTAAAAGTCAGCTCTTACAAAAAATGATGACGATCGTATTTGAACAATTAGAAGCAACACAGCATCCGAACAATAGCTTACAAGACTTTTTGCTAGTCAATTACGCGAGTATTTTAGCGATGATCGAATTTTCTAGTGTACGACCGATCCGAGTAGGTCTTGATTTTGAACAACTACCTGCCTATCGTTTTTTATTTTTCCAACTTGTTCAAATTGAATTAAAACCGTTGTTGGGAGTAGAGGTCGAACGTTATTCGACGAAACGAGAATTCGACATCGTGATTTCACCGCGACCACGACCGAGTTATTTAGTACAAGAACCCAAACATTGGTATGCTGTATCAGAATTTGATTCGACTTACGATGTCAAAAAAATTAGTCAACTCATCGAAACGATCCGCTTAGAGCGCAGTTAAACCCCTTGATTTCAACGAATCAGGGGCTTTTTTTATGACGTCAGTTATTAAAACTGTCAAAAAATAATGAAATTCGTTTTATTTTGATGGTGTATCACGTAGAATTTACAGTAAGATGATCATATAGAAAAGAAAACGATTACATTTTCAGGAGGAAAAAAACATGACAGAAGCAACTTACATCATGGCGATTGACCAAGGAACAACAAGTTCACGAGCGATTATTTACGATAAAAAAGGACAACAAATCGGTAGTTCACAAAAAGAATTCACTCAATATTTCCCACATGAAGGTTGGGTCGAGCATAATGCAAATGAAATTTGGAATTCGGTACAGTCTGTGATTGCGGGGGCATTTATCGAGTCAGGCATCAAGCCTTCACAAATCGCTGGAATCGGGATCACGAATCAACGTGAAACAACTGTTGTTTGGGATAAAGCAACAGGAAAACCGATCTATAATGCAATCGTTTGGCAATCTAGACAATCGGCTGGAATCGCCAATCAATTAAAAGAAGATGGACATAGTGAATTTTTCCATAAAAAAACAGGACTGATTATCGATGCGTATTTTTCAGCAACAAAAGTACGTTGGATCTTAGACCATGTTGAAGGAGCGCAAGAACGTGCCGAAAAAGGCGAATTGTTATTTGGAACGATCGATTCGTGGTTGACCTGGAAACTAACGGATGGTTCCGTCCACGTGACCGATTATTCGAATGCTAGTCGTACGATGCTCTTTAATTTACATGATTTAGAGTGGGATCAAGAGATTCTTGATCTATTAAATATTCCCAAAGTGATGTTGCCAACACCGGTTTCTAATTCTGAAATTTACGGTTACACACAAGGATTCCATTTTTATGGTAGCGAGGTGCCGATTTCAGGTATGGCTGGTGACCAACAAGCAGCTTTATTTGGTCAAATGGCATTTGAGCCAGGGATGGTCAAGAATACTTATGGAACAGGATCATTTATTGTGATGAATACCGGTGAAACGCCGCAGTTATCAGAAAATAATTTACTAACAACGATTGGGTATGGAATCAATGGTGAAGTGTATTACGCTCTAGAAGGAAGTATCTTTGTAGCCGGTTCCTCGATCCAATGGTTACGCGATGGCTTAAAAATGGTTGAAAAATCAAGTGATTCAGAAGAGGCTGCTCGTCACACGACCAATGAAGATGAAGTTTATGTCGTACCGGCCTTTGTTGGTTTAGGTGCACCCTATTGGGATCAAGAAGCACGTGGAGCGATGTTTGGTTTGACTCGTGGTACGACCAAAAACGATATCATTAAAGCCACACTTCAGTCGATTGCTTATCAAGTAAAAGATATTATCGATACGATGCAAACAGATACTGATATCAAAATTCCAGTCTTAAAAGTCGATGGTGGTGCTGCTAATAATGGCTACTTGATGCAATTTCAATCAGACATTTTAGACACGCCGATTCAACGTGCACACAATTTAGAAACGACTGCCTTAGGGGCTGCCTTTTTAGCTGGTTTAGCTGTAGGTTATTGGAAAGATACGGATGAAATCCGTGAATTTTATGAAGCTGGAAAACTATTTGAACCAGAGATGGAAGCTGAAAAACGTCAAAAACTATATAGCGGTTGGAAACAAGCGGTTGCAGCAACACGGACATTTAAACCATAAGGAGATGATAGGCATGAGTTTTTCAATTAAACAACGTCAAGAAATGCTTGAAGAAATGCAACAAACACCGTTAGATGTCTTGATCATCGGTGGTGGAATCACAGGAGCGGGTCTGGCTTTACAGACCGCAGCTTCTGGAATCAAAACAGGATTATTGGAAATGCAAGATTTTGCTGAAGGAACGTCTTCTCGCTCGACTAAGCTCGTTCATGGTGGGATTCGTTATTTAAAAACATTTGATGTCGAAGTAGTTTCGGATACAGTGAGTGAACGTGCAGTACTGCAACAGATCGCACCGCACATTCCCAAAGCTGATCCAATGCTATTGCCAATTTATGATGATGAAGGGACGACTACGTTTGACATGTTTTCTGTCAAAGTCGCCATGGACCTTTATGATCAATTAGCCAACGTCACAGGTAGTGAATATGCCAACTATACTTTGACAAAAGAAGAAGTGCTAGAACGGGAACCTTACTTGAAATCTGAAGGCCTACAAGGAGCAGGAGTCTATTTAGATTACCGCAACAATGATGCACGGTTAGTTATCGATAATATCAAGCAAGCTGTTGCTGATGGCGCTTTAGCTGTTAGCAAAGTTAAAGTAACAGGTTTTCTTTATAATGAGGATCAAATCATTGGCGTCAAAGCACGCGATGAGTTAACTGGGCAAACAATTGAAATCAAAGCGACTTATGTTGTCAACACAACGGGTCCTTGGGTCGATAAAATCCGTCAATTGAATTTCAAACGTGCAGTTGTACCGCAAATGCGTCCAACTAAAGGTGTTCACTTAGTCATTGATAGTAAGCGTTTACCCGTTCCACAACCAACTTATTTTGATACAGGAAAACAAGATGGACGGATGGTTTTTGCGATTCCACGTGAGAATAAAACCTATTTTGGAACGACAGATACGGATTATACTGGCGATTATGCTCATCCAGAAATCACACAAAAAGATGTCGACTATTTATTAGAAGTCATCAATTACCGTTATCCAAAAGCCAATATTACACTAGCAGATGTAGAATCTAGCTGGGTCGGATTGCGCCCGTTGTTATCTGATAATTCAGGTTCTGATTACAATGGCGGAGACAATGGCTCGATTTCTGATCGTAGTTTCCAAAAAGTTTTGGATGCGGTTTCGGAATTTAAATCAGATCAAATGACTAGAAGTGATGTCGAACGTGTCTTGAAAAATCTCGAAATGAATCGAGCAGAAAAAGCTCCTTCGACCGTATCACGAGGCAGTAAATTAGAACGTGAAGCAGATGGTTTGATCACCTTAGCAGGTGGAAAGATCACGGACTATCGTAAAATGGCTTTGGGTGCATTAAATTTGTTGTGTGAATTATTTGAAACAAATCAACATCGTACAATCGAAATCGTTGATTCAGCAAATTATCCGGTATCCGGTGGGGATTTTGATGCAACACAAGTCAAATCCGAGATTGATCGTTTAGCGCAAATTGGGATCGAAAAAGGATTACCAAAAGAACAAGCACATTATATCGCTGATTTTTACGGTACGAATGCAAAAACAGTATTTTCTTATATTACACAACAACCACTCTTTAAAACAGCCGACCTTTCACTTGCTGAAGCAATCAGTCTATATTATGGTTTAGAACATGAAATGGTCTTAACGCCTGCTGATTATCTTGTGCGTCGTACCAATCACTTATGGTTCCAACGCGAAACATTGGACGAAGTCAAACATCCGATCATAGAAGCGATGGCAGAATATTTTGAATGGGATACTGAAACGAAAAATCGCTATACCATGGAATTACAACAAACGATCGATGAATCTGATTTGATTCATTTGAAGAAAGAAGGAAATTAAATGAGCGGCGAAATGACACAGATCGTAGGCGAATTTATTGGAACGATGATCTTGATTTTACTAGGTGATGGGGTATGTGCTGCGGTGAATCTAAATAAAAGTAAAGCACAAAACTCTGGTTGGATCGTGATTGCCATGGGGTGGGCGATGGCCGTAACGATTGCTGTCTTTATGGTTGGGTTTATGGGACCAGCTCAATTAAATCCGGCAGTAACAGTCGCAATGGCATTAACAGGATTACTGCCTTGGCATTTAGTCTTGCCATTTGTACTTGCTCAAGTAGCTGGAGCGATCGTCGGAGCTGTTTTAGTTTGGTTACTCTACTTGCCACATTGGAAAGAAACGAAGGATCAAGGCGCGATTTTAGGAACATTTGCAACTGGACCTGCGATTCGTCATTATCCGTCGAACGTCATTGCTGAAACGATCGGAACATTTGTGTTGATCTTAGGCTTATTGACCTTTACGCAAACTGAATTCTTAGGTGGTGCAAATGTGTTTGCAGTTGGTGCTTTGATTTTAGCAGCTGGTCTTTCATTAGGTGGACCAACAGGGTATGCGATCAATCCAGCTCGTGATCTAGGACCAAGAATTGCACATGCTATCTTGCCAATCGAAAATAAAGGTAGTTCTGATTGGGCATATTCATGGGTACCGATCGTAGGCCCGATCTTAGGGGCAGTCGTAGCGGTACTATTATTCCAAGTAATGATTTGATTTTATTTTGAACTTTTTAAGAAGTGGCTTAGGCCACTTCTTTTTTTGTAGGCAAATTTCTATCTATCTGAAACGTTTATTTAGTATGATAAAACAGTTACGAAGATAGAAAAGAGGGGAAGATATGGAGTATTCTTATAAAGAACAAGCAAAAAGTATTTTGACTTATGTTGGGGGAAGTCAAAATGTTAAAGAAGTTACGCATTGCTTTACACGATTGCGTTTTTATCTACATGATGAAACCCATGCAGATAAGGAAAAATTAGAAGCTTTACCGTACGTCTTATCCGTAGTCAAAAGTAATGGTCAATACCAAGTCGTACTAAAAAAAGACGTCGATAAAGTATATCAAGAACTTTCACCATTGTTAGAGGCGTCTAAAAAAACAACGACAAGTCAAACGAAAGAAAAAGTTGGTGCGAAGATTTTGAATACCGTCGCCGCGATCTTTACTCCGGTGATTCCAGCGATTGCGGCTTCAGGGATGTTAAAAGGGATTTTAGCAGTTGTGGTCATGATCATGAAATCTTTTTACAATACTGATATTACGACCAATACAACTTATGTCATTTTACTTGCAGCCTCTGATGCGTTGTTTTATTTCTTACCGATCTTCTTAGGGTATGCTGCGGCAAAAGTTTTTAAAACCAATGAATTTATTGCGATGATCATTGGGGCAACTCTTTGTTATCCAGCAATTGTAACGTTGATGACTGGTGAAGATGCGGTTACGTTATTTGGATTGAATCTGACCAAAGCCAGCTATACTTCATCTGTTATTCCGATCTTGATTGCGGTATTTTGTTTAGCCTATGTGCAACGCTTTTTTGATCGAGTGATTCCACAGGTGCTAAAAATTATTTTAGTGCCGACCTTTTCACTTTTAGTGATGGTACCAGCTACCTTGATCGTTTTTGGACCAATTGGGATCTATATTGGGGAAGCGATCAACTGGGCCTATTACCAATTGATGGGAATCAGTCCGATCCTATTAGGAGGCTTTATTGGTGGAATCTGGTGTGTCTTGGTTATTTTTGGGGCGCATCGTGCGATTATTCCGATTGGGATCAATGATGTGGCACAAACCGGTCGTCAAAATCTTTTGGCGTTCGCAGGAGCCGCTAATTTCTCCCAAGCAGGTGCAGCATTTGGTGTCTTCTTACGTTCGAAAAATAAAGGATTAAAAACGGTCGCTGCTTCCGCTACCGTTACCGCGCTATTTGGTATTACGGAACCTGCGATTTATGGAACGAACCTACGCTTAAAAACGCCGATGATCTATGCCGTGATCAGTGGTGCTTTAGGAGGAGCGTTGATGGGATGGGGCGGTTCCTATGGGACAGCTTTTGCCAATCAAGGATTACTGACGATCCCAGTCTATGCAGGAGCCGGGACGAAAGCCTTTATCTGTTACTTATTAGGGATTGCGATCGCCTTTTTTGGCTCGTGTATTCTAACAGTTGTACTAGGATTTGAAGATATTCCAGAAGAAGATGCGGCTGATCGTATCTTAGCTAGTGACGAAGCGGTTGATCTATTAGCGCCAACTAGTGGAACCTTAGTGGCATTGTCTAGTTTGCCAGATGAAGTTTTTGCAAGTGGTGCGATGGGTAAAGGCTTTGGTATCAAAGCAAATCACGAACAAGCAACGATCTATGCGCCAGAAAATGCTGAAGTTGTAACGTTGGCACCGACCCATCATGCCATCGGGTTGAAACTCGAAAGTGGTGTGGAATTATTGATCCATGTGGGAATCGATACGTTAGAACTAGATGGTCGTGGATTTGAGTCGCTTATCAAACAAGGAGAGCTTGTCAAGCGTGGTCAAGCCTTACTAAATGTCGACATGAACGTCATCAATGAAGCAGGGTATGACGATACGATCATCGTTATTGTGACCAATACGAATGAGTTCTCACTAATTGAATTACCAGAACAAGCGCAAGTAAACCAAACCGATATTGCATTAACGGTTAGAAAGTAGGATTTTATGCATACAGTATTTCCAAAAGATTTTTTATGGGGAGCATCTTCCTCAGCTTTTCAAATCGAAGGAGCCTTTGCCACAGATGGCAAAGGAAAAACAGTCGCCGATCACAATGCTCAACAACGTGCACATTTACAAGCTGACACGACGACTGCTAGTGATTTTTACCATCATGTTGAAGAAGATATCGCCTTGATGCAAGAACTTGGGATGAAGACGTATCGTTTTTCTTTTTCTTGGGCTCGAATCATTCCAGATGGCGATGGTGAGATCAATCAAGCTGGCCTTGATTTTTACCATCATGTCGTCGATACATTGCTCGCACACAATATCAAGCCGATGGTGACGTTATACCATTTTGATCTTCCTTATGCTTTAGTAGAAAAATACAACGGTTGGGAAGACCGTCGTTGTATCGATGCCTTTGAGCGTTATGCAAATATTTGTTTCACTGAATTTGGTTCAAAAGTACATTACTGGTAGATCAATAATGAACAAAATTTGATGATCCGTGTTCCTGAACGGATGAACATGTATGACGTACCACAAGAACGAATCGAAAGCGTGCGTGCGCAAATGGATTACAATATGTTTGTCGCACACGCTCGAGTAACCAATCTTTGTCACAAGTTGTTACCAGATAGTAAGATCGGACCAGCTGTTTCCTCGACGATGACCTATCCAGCCTCAAATCGTCCGGAAGATGTTTGGGCAGCGCGAATGAACGATAATTTTAAAACCAATTACGCGTTAGAAATGTACACATATGGCCGTTACCCTGGGTATTATGAGTACTATTTGGAAAAAGCCGGAATCGCTCCAAAACGTGAAGCAGAAGATGAGGCAGTACTTAAAGCTGCGAAACCTGACTATTTAGCAGTCAATTATTATCGTACGCTAGTGGTACGTCATTTACCTGAAGATGAGGTGCATCCGTTTGGAACCAAGGTCAATGAGATCGATTTTGATCTTTACGGTTATTTTGCACATGAGAAGAATCCTAATCTAGTCGCGTCGACCTATGGCGCACAGATTGATCCAATGGGGTTACGTCTAGTGCTAAATGAATACTATGAAAAATATCGGTTGCCAATGATCATTACTGAAAATGGTTTAGGAACGGCCGATGAGTTGACTGCAGACGATAAGATTCATGATGACTACCGCATTGATTATTTACGTCAACATATCGAAGCGTGTCGTTTAGCGATCGAAGATGGTGTGGAATTATTTGGATATTGCCCTTGGTCAGTGATGGATCTTTTAAGCTCTCATCAAGGTTTTAAAAAGCGTTATGGCTTTATCTATATTGATCGCACAGACGAAGATGAAAAAGCATTACGCCGAATCAAAAAAGATAGTTATTACTGGTATCAAAATGTGATCCAGTCAAATGGTGAAGCGTTAGTATAAAAAAAGGGGTGTGACAGAATTTCTGTCACACCCCTTTTTTATTATTTTAATTTTGGTTTGATTTTCCATTCAAAGATCACTAACAAAGCGATAAACCAAATCGGAACAAAGAATAAAGCTTGTCTAGTCTCACCTTGTAAGAAGAGTACAAAGACGATAAACGCTAAGAATGCCACGATCAAATAACTCGTATAAGGAAAAAGTGGCATAGGGAATTTCCGTTTTGCTTTTGGTTTACTTTTAGCTGCTTGTTTTTCTGAGCGGCGGTATTTAAAATGCGCAAATACGATCATAAACCAGATAAATAAGAAACAGATCGTCGAGATACTGGTAATCAATGTAAAGACTTGTGACGGCATAAAGAAATTCAAAATAACGGCAATCAAGATCACAGCACTAGAAAAGAAGATCGCAGCTGCTGGAACATAATGACGCGTTAATTTTGAATAGCGACTTGGTGCATTGCCTTCACGTGAAAGCGAGTGTAGCATTCGTCCTGTCGAATAGATCGCCGAGTTACAAGCAGAAGCTGCTGAACTTAATACCACTAAGTTAACGATCGTTGCAGCAGCTGCCACTCCGATATCGGCAAATACTTCTACGAAAGGACTTTGATCGGCGTTTAGTGAATTCCAAGGGTAGATCGACATGATCACCGCTAATGCACCGATATAGAACAAAAGGACACGGATTGGTAAACTATTGATCGCTTTTGGAATCACAGTTTCAGGATCTTTTGTTTCGCCAGCAACTAGACCGACCAATTCAATTCCCACAAAGGCAAAGGTCGCCATTTGGAAAGATTTTAAGAAACCATCGGCACCAGTTGGAAAGAAACCACCATAACTCCAAATATTACTTAGACTGACTGTTCCTTTAGATGTTTTAAAGCCGATGACCATTAAGACAACACCTGTGACGATCAAGGCGATAATGGCAATGACTTTGATCAAAGAGAACCAAAACTCTAATTCACCAAATAGCGCTACTGCAACTAAGTTTAATCCAATCAATAGAGCTAAAATAATAATTTCAGGAATCCATGCTGGCACTGAAGGAAACCAGTAACGCACGTACGTACCAGTTGCTGTTAGATCCGCCATCGCGATGGATACCCAACAAAACCAATACGTCCAACCAGTAACAAAAGCCGCTTTTACACCAAGATACTTGGCAATAAAATCAATAAACGAATGCTTTGAGGTATCGGATAATAATAATTCTCCGAGTGCTCGCATAATCAAAAAACACATTATGCCGACTGCGGCATAAGCAATTAAAATCGATGGTCCAGCTAATTGGATCGAGCGTCCTGATCCAAGAAAGAGTCCGGTACCAATCGCGCCACCAAGTGCAATCAACTGCACGTGACGATTTTTTAATCCCCGATCGAGAGATTTTTTTTCTTCTGTCATCCTATCATCCTATCTTAAAAAAAGTACAATAATTATATTTTAATCTATTTCTCAGAAATTACAAGTGATATCTTTTTCAGGCTATGAAAAGACAACATTTAAGAGAATTAAAATAACGCTTGTATCAACTGTCGTGATAGGGAATTCTTTCTATTTTTGTTTTCACGAAAATAACATTATTTTTTCATAATCATTTGGATTGCTTGCTGGATTTTGGCATTTTGCTCGGTAGGATCATCTGCCGGATTCTCTAAACAAGCTTTTAGATTTTCGGCTACGATCAATCCCATCGTACGATCGATACTAGAACGGACTGCACTTAATTGCGTAATAACATCGATACATTCTTTTTCATCTTCGATCATTTTCTGGATTCCGCGCAGTTGACCTTCTGTTCGTTTTAAACGGTTTAAAATTTTTCGTTGTTCTTCGGGAGTGACTTGCATGAAGCATTCCACCTTTCTCTTCTTTCTTTTATGATTATACCCACCTATGTATAGAAGTCAAAAAAAACAATCACTCACTAAATCACTTGTTAAGATCACATTGATTGACAGAAATAAGAAAATCATTTATAAATACCCTATAAGGTATTTTAGAAAGCGTAAAAAGGAGGATTCACATGTTTTCATTATTTAAACAAGGAAAAAGTATCTCAACAAAAGAATTGGCACAACAAAATCTCAATCAGTTGGTATTACTGGATGTTCGTAATCCAAGTGAATTTAAAACAGGTCATATTCGCCAAGCTAAAAATGTTCCACTAGCCAATATTTCGCAGTATCAAGGGAAAGAATCTGAACTCTATGTCATTTGTCAGTCGGGCATGCGTAGTAAACAAGCTGCAAAAATACTCAAAAAGAAAGGCTATGATGTCATAAATATCCGCGGGGGTATGCGACAATGGTCGGGAAGAGTTGTAGGAGGAAAATAAAATGAAAATCATTATTATTGGCGGAGTAGCTGGTGGAATGTCAGCTGCAACCCGTTTGCGTCGTTTAAACGAATCTGCTGAGATCATTATTTTTGAGAAGGGGCCGTATGTTTCATTTGCAAATTGTGGCTTACCTTACTACGTATCTGGAGAAATCGATCGTCGTGAGAAATTACTTGTGCAAACACCAGAAAGTTTGAAAACGCGATTTGATCTTGATGTGCGACCAGAACATGAAGTCGTGGCGATCTCATCAAAAGAGCACACGGTAACTGTACGCAATGCACAAGGTGAATTTAAAGAAACGTATGATAAATTGATTCTCTCTCCTGGAGCGAAACCATTTATCCCACCGATTTCAGGAATTGAACAAACAAAAAATACGTATAGTTTGCGTAATGTACCTGATCTAGATCGTTTGATGGCAGGGATAACGACTGAAACGAAAGAAGCTGTGGTGATTGGCGCTGGTTTTATTGGATTAGAAATGGCCGAAAATTTAAGCAAACGCGGACTCAACGTAACGATCGTCGAGCAAGCACCACATGTCTTACCGCCACTTGATGAAGAAATGGCCGCTTATATCAAAAACGAATTGATTGCAAATGGTGTGACGGTATTGACCGCTGATTCAGCAACAGCATTTTCTAATGAAGGAAAACAGATTCATTTAAGTTCAGGCAAAGTCCTTAATTCTGATTTGACACTACTTTCTGTCGGGGTCACTCCTGCGAGTGAATTAGCCAAACAAGCTAATCTTGCGTTAGGGGTGAGAGATGGAATCATAGTCGATGAACACTATCAAACAAGTGCTAAAGACATTTTTGCTGTAGGAGATGCGATTCTTGTGAACCATCAAATTACACATGAAGCATCTTTGATTTCTCTAGCCTCACCAGCCAATCGTCAAGGGCGACAAGTTGCAGATGTCATCTCAGGGTTAGATCGAATCAATCAAGGAAGTATCGGGACGGCGATCGTACGAGTATTCAATCAAACCGCCGCTTCAACGGGGATTAGTGAACGTGCTGCTAAACAAGCTGGTTTTGATGTTTCTGTCGTCCATGTCAGTGGCAAAGACCATGCTGGTTACTATCCTGGAGCGACGGATATACGATTAAAGTTAGTGTTTGATCGATATACCGGAATGATCTACGGAGCGCAAGGAATTGGGCAAAAGGGAGTCGATAAACGAATCGATATCTTAGCGACAGCTATTAAAGGTGGTTTAACGATCTTTGACTTGCCGGAGTTAGAACTGACCTATGCACCACCATTTGGGTCAGCTAAGGATCCTGTGAATATGCTAGGTTACGCAGCAATCAATTTAGCAGAAGGAATCAGTCAATCGATTCAGTGGTATGAACTTGACGATTATTTAAAAGCGGGAGCTATTTTACTTGATGTTCGTAATCCTAGTGAAGTAGCAAAAGGACGTTTTAAACAAGCAGAATATATCCCGTTGGATCAATTGCGTGAAAAAATCCAAACACTAGACAAAACCAAAACATACATTGTAAGCTGTCATAGTGGACTTAGAAGTTATATTGCAGAGCGGATGCTGAAACAAGCAAACTTCGATGTGAAAAATTTAGATGGCGCCTACGCCTTATATCAAACAGTGAAACCGGAGGAAATCGATTATGTATAGATCTATCTCAATGCCAGAATTTGACCAAGAATTAAAGAAAGACATCCAAGTGATCGATGTGCGTGAACGAGACGAGTTTGCAAACGGTCATGTACCAAAAGCGATCAATAAACCGCTAAGTGAATTGGCGACACAGATTACAGATATGGATGATGAAGCAGAATATTATATTATCTGCCAATCCGGTGGACGTTCTGCACAAGCTTGTGCATACTTAGCCGATCAGGGATTTGATGTGATCAACGTTATGGGTGGTACTTCAGCTTATACCGGTCATTTAGAACAATAATTTTGATTAGAAGATCTTTTAAAGATCTTCTTTTTTTATACGCAAAAAAGCATAAGAGTGCTAGAATGGTAGCAGATTGATTACTAAAGGAGGAATAGATATGAAATTAGCGAAACAAGATCGTATTTTATTTTTTGGGGATAGCATTACAGACGTAGGGCGTGATCGCACCGATTTTTTTGACCTTGGCAAGGGATTTCCTCTATTGGTCAATGCTGCTTTGCAAGCCGCAAAACCTGAGTATGAATTGGAAAGTCTAAATCGCGGAATCAGTGGCGATCAGATCCAAGATTTAATCGAACGATTCGACGTTGATTGTGCACAACTAGCTCCAGATGCGATCGTATTGTTGATTGGGATCAATGATGTTTGGCATCACGTCGAGGATGCAGATTTTCTGGATCCCAAGCAAACCAAACGATTTGAAGCGGAATACCGAACATTGTTGACAAAATTGCAACAAGTAACAAAAACGATTTTGATTTTAGAACCGTTTGTACTACATGAACCAAGCGATCGAGCGAATTGGCGAGCATCTTTAGATCCTAAGATCCAAATCGTCCGCCAACTAGCTAAAGAATTTTCATGCGAATTCATCGCTTTAGATGGCTACTTTACACAACTAGCATTAACAAGCAAAGCAAAATATTATACAGGAGAAGATGGTGTCCATCCAACACCAGCTGGTCATCACGTGATTGCTACCAAAATTTTAGAAACGGTGGAGTGGGTCTAGATGGATAAAGTGCACCGATTTCGAGAGTTGGCACCCGGACTAGGATTATCAGTTGTCGTCGCAATGGTCGCAAAAGCCTTAGCTTTGGTTTTTCCAACATTAGGTGGTGCTACGATTGCGATCTTATTAGGGATCGTATTAGGAAATACTATCTTTAAGCAACCTATCCTGGCTAAAGGAACAAAATTTTCTGAAAGTCGTTTGTTAGAGTATTCCGTTGTATTATTGGGATTTACCGTGACATTTCAAACGATTGCCCAATTAGGTGTCAGAGGGTTTATTTTCATTTTCGTGATGATGACGATTGTGATCATCGGTACGTTGTATTTAGGTGGAGCATTTAAATTCAATAAAAAAATGAGTATGATGATGGCTGGTGGGAACGCAGTGTGTGGTTCTTCAGCGATCGGAGCGATTGCCCCAGCAATTCAAGCAGATGATCAAGAAAAGGGTCAAATTATTACATTAGTAAACCTCTTAGGGACCGTGATGATGCTGACGTTACCATTTTTAGGTACGAGTCTATTTCAAGGAGATCAATTAGCGCAAGGCGCTTTGATCGGAGGAACGCTTCAATCAGTCGGTCAAGTTGTTGCAGGGGCTAGCTTGATCGATCCACAAGTCGTTCAATATGCGATGCTATTTAAAATCTTGAGAATTATTTTGTTAGTCGTTGTAGTAGCGGTATTTGAAAAAATGAATCAAGGACCGGCAACTGTTTCCACGAAACCCAATCGTAAAAAATTTCCGATCCCTTGGTATGTTACTGGTTTTTTGATCGTATGTATTCTCAATAGTTTTGTGAGTTTACCAACTAGTTTTGAAACGATTGCCCATTTTTTAAGTACATGGTTTGAAACGACAGCACTAGCTGCTATTGGGTTACGTTTAGATCTGCGACGTTTTATTAAAGAAGGACCACGCTTTTTATTTTATGGGTTGTCAGTCGGTAGCGTACAGACTGTTGCAGCATTAGGATTTTTATGGTTATTTCCAGTATAATTAGCGAGGTTTTTTTCTGTTCTTTTTTTTGAAATATGCTACACTAAAAGCACTAAAATACAAGGAGCGGATAGTATGCCATTAATTCGTGTCGATGTAACTGAAGCATTTACCAAAGAAACGACGAGACAGATCTTAGATGTGATCCATCGTCAAGTCGTTGAAGTCTTTAAGGTCCCTAAAGGTGATCGCTATCAAATTTTGTCACGTCATAGTCAAGATGAGCTGATTTTAGAAGACACGGGTCTGGGATTTGAACGCACAGCAAATCGAATCTCGATCCAAGTGTTTAGCCGTCCGCGAGCTAAGGAAGATAAAGTGAAATTTTATCAAGCGGTCGTGACTGCACTTGAAAAAGAGTTAGGAATCCAAGGTAAAGATGTATTGATCTCATTGTTTGAAAATAGCGATGCGGACTGGTCATTTGGTTTTGGTGAAGCACAGTTCTTGACTGGAAAATTATAAGTGAGAGAAGGGGGATGACAGAAGTCTTCCCCCTTTAAAAATCGTATGAACGGTGTTTTGGAAGTAGTTCGTTCAAAAATAGGCCAAATCATGTTCGAAATAGGCGAACCTGTTATCAGAAGGATTCGGCTTATTTTTAGAACTGCTCACCTTTTGTCACAACCTCATTTTTTAACTTATAAAAAAACGATGATTATGATAGACTGTTATTAGGGAAAATAAGAATGGAAAGAGTGGGAGTATGCCAAGAAAACTTTTTTGTGAGATATCGCCATTGACCTATAAAATTTCGGTCAGAAAAAATATTTTAGTCAAAAAATTACAAGATCGTAAATCGAATCACGTATTTGCACGTCGATTTAGTGCAGAGCGTTTACCAAACTTAGTCTATAAACACAATTCATTGATTCGTCGGAAATTAGGAACGATTCGAACTGATTTACAAGACAATAAAGCCATCAATCTTGCATTATCGACGCCAAAAGTTAATGGAATCTTGATCCAGCCAAACGAAACGTTCTCGTTTTGGCAATTAGTGGGAGAATGTAGCGCAAAATTAGGATATAAAGAAGGATTGACAGTTGGTCGAGAAGAAGAAACAAGTTCTGGTATCGGCGGGGGCATGTGTCAGTTTACAAATTTGATTCATTGGATGGTCTTGCATACGCCTTTAGAGATCGTTGAACACCATCATCATGATGGTGTGGATATGTTTCCTGATTTTGGACGTAAAGTACCTTTTGGAACTGGGACATCGATCGTCTATAATTATTTTGATTATCGTTTTAAAAATGTGACGGATCAAACATTTCAATTGATCACCTACGTAGATGAAACTTATCTATATGGCGAAATTCGCAGTGAAACACCACTCGATGCAAAATATCATATAAAAGTAGAAGATGAATTCTTTAGTCAAGAAGATGGTGTCGTGTATCGCAACAGTGAGATCTATCAACGAGTTGTCGACAAAAAAACTGGGAATGTGATCAAAAAAAATCTGATCAAAAAAAATCATGCAAAAGTACTGTATGATACCAGCGATTTAGAAGTAAGGGTGTTGTCTTAACAAAAAATCGCGTTCTATTGAAAAAATTTTAAGGGATGTGACAGACTTTTGTCACATCCCTTTTTTTTAAAGTCCATACCATGCGATCCCTTCATTCCGCCAACCCAGAGCGACAAGCCCGTTTCGTTCGCTTGCGCTACTTGTATAAAAGTGACGGCCATCGTGTTTGTTGTATACACGATAAACCGGACTACCACTTGCAGAAACTTGATAAGCGATCCCTTCATCCCGCCAACCAAGTCGAATTAAACCCGTTTTTTCAGCAACTGATGTTGTATAAAAGTGCATCCCTGAATTTGGATTGTATACACGATAAACAGCTGTCCCTTGAGATGGGGAAAACCAAGCAATTCCTTCTGCCCGCCAACCCAGAGTTGTCAAATGAGCGTATTCTGCTGCATTTTTTGTATAAAAATGTTCACCAGAATTAGGATTATATAATCGGAAATTCGCTACGAAACTATGTGTTTCTGAATCGATCCAAGAAAGGATCGTTGCATTGAGGCGAGTACCAAAATTGTCTTGTTGGCCACCATAAGTATGTGTTGCAACTAATTGTTTTTGAGTATTGTAGACCGGACTACCACTTTGCCCACTTGTCGTATCTAGTGTATAGTGCACTATGGTATCTTCGATTGCATCGATGATACCAGTTGTTTGCCACATCGTTTCTGCTTTTTCTCCTGGAAATCCATTTGTCTGAATCGTTTCATTAGGCATCACAGTTGTTGTTGAACCAAACCAACCTGTTTTGTAGCCGATGGGTGTGTCTAATCGGATCAATCCAATATCGTGGGTGGAATCTTGATTCTTTGTCCATGCCTCAACTGAAAACAATTTAGCTGCATTTGCTGATCCAAACGGAGCCAAATGCCCATTTAGTCCTGGATAGACGGTGACAGTTTGTGCCCAACCACCATTTTTTTGGCTATAGATCATATGTCCGGCGGTCAAGACACCATCGCTAGAAACCATTGAACCGCTACCAGTATAAAACGTACCATTAGGAAACTTTGTTAAGATAAAAACAGTAGCACTGTAAGGAAATTTCGTCGTATCTTTTACAGCGATACGATCATCACTTGCTAGGATACTTTCAGCGATTGAATTTGTCATATTGCTTTGAGGATAGAGAGTATCTCCTGATTGTGCAGCAGGTAGTGTAATCATTTGTGCTTCATCTGTTACACCGGTCCCGATTTGGGAAGGCATAGTTGAAGGAGCGCCTTCAGGTAAATAGTAGGTTTCATTTTGATTTGTCGTGATCATCATTTGTTCTTCACCGTATACAAAAGAAGTAGTAACGAAAAATCCAATTAATCCTAAGCAGCTGATCCATTTTAGAGCAGAAAACGTAGTCATTTTAGACGCCTCCTTTCAGACAAGACAAATAACGTAAAATTGTTCAGAAATACTCAAATAAAATAGGAAACATCAAGAAATTTTTGCCAAACCATAAACTAAAATTGTTTTTTAGATATAGATATATTATTTTTTTCACCTAATATATAGCACTTTTTTTATGGAAATTCAATTAAAATTCACAAACTTTAGTTATAAAAAGGATCATTTTTTTTATCTTTGTCTGCTCTTTTTTTTGGTGAAAAAATGAACAAAATAAATTTATCTAAAAAATGTAGAAAAAATAAAATTTTAAAAAATTAAAACGTTTTTTCTATTTTTTATTTATTTGATAAATGTAATGTATCCATTTAAAAGAAGAAACAGCTATTCTTATCTATAGAGTATTTTGTGAAATTTTGAAAAGAGAAACTAAAAAGATAGTTGTTTTTTAATAGCATTTGTTTTGTTATATGATTGATCTTTATCGAAAAAACTTTTTTTGTTAACGTTTACAAAAAAAGTTTTTTTTGTATAATAAGAATTATGAACGAGGAGGGGATCATGTGGAGATCGGAATTATCGGTTTGGGGAAAATGGGAGCAAATATCGCATCGAATTTAGTGGAACAAGGGTATCAAGTACGAGGGCTAGATACTTCGCCTACAACGTGTGAAGCAATACAAAGCCAAGGGATTCCAACTTTTTTAGAACTAGCACCTTTCTTAGCTGCATTTTCAGGTCGCCGAGTCATCTGGTTGATGTTACCAGCAGGAGAGATTACAGAAAACATGGTGATTGCATTAAGCGAATCTTTAAATGAAAGCGATATCGTAATCGAAGGTGGGAATTCGTTTTATCAAGATTCGATTCGTAGAGCAACGTTGTTTGCAGAAAAAAAATTGGGGTATCTAGATTGTGGGACTTCTGGTGGCATTAGCGGGGCTAGAAAAAATGCTTGCTTGATGATCGGTGGTGAGCATCACGTATTCCAAAGTATCGAACCACTTTTTTCTGATCTTGCTTGTCAAGATGGCTATCTTTACGCTGGTGCAAGCGGTAGTGGCCACTTTTTGAAAATGATCCACAATGGAATTGAATATGGCATGATGCAAGCGATCGGTGAAGGGTTACAATTGGTCGAAAAAAGTGCCTATGACTTTGATCTAACTAAGGTCACAAAAGTTTGGAACCATGGTTCGGTGATTCGGAGTTGGTTGATGGAATTGATGGAAACACAACTGATCGCGGATCCAAAACTAGCGACATTTAGTAGTACCGTAGCTGCTTCTGGTGAAGCGAAGTGGACAGTTGAAACAGCTTTAGAGATGAATCTAGCCGTTCCAGTGATTGCCTCAAGTCTATTTGCTCGTAATCTTTCACAAGAAAATGATCCATTCTCAGCAAAAGTCGTTTCTGCTTTACGCAATGGTTTTGGAGGTCATGAAAGTCACGTGTCACATATTAGTTAAGGGGGAAGAAACACATGGAAACATTGACGGTGGTACAAAGTTTACTAATTGCTTTATGGGTAGCTGGAATCATGTCGCGTTGGTTAGGTGGAGGAGCTTCATTGAACTTACGCTTCTCACCAATGATGACGGGATTATTTGTCGGAATCGTGATGGGAGATGTGGCACAAGCCATGATCGTCACAGCAGCCTTGCAGATGATTTATATGGGTGTGTTCTCACCAGGTGGTTCGATGCCAGCTGAGCCTTCTGTAGCAGCAGCGATTGCTGTACCTGTCGCATTATTAGGGAATTTACAACCAGAAGCTGCGATCGCAGTAGCCGTTCCTGTAGGTCTTTTAGGTAGCTATCTCTATCAAGTCCGCTTTTTTATCAACACGTTTTTAGGCAAATATACCGATAAAGCAGTAAATGATCTTAATGTCAAAGCAATCAAGCGTTCAATCATTTTATATCCAACACTGGCTTCTTTTGCTCTTTTTGTACCATTGATTTTTATCGCACTATTTTTTGGCGCCCCAGTGATTGCCGATGTGATCAATGCATTGAAAGGGACTGTTGTGATCCATATCTTAGAAGTAGTTGGTGGTGGTTTAGCAGCAATCGGGATTGCGACGACAGTTTATGTGATCGGGCGTAAAGATTTTCTAGTCTTTTTCTTTTTAGCTTATTTTGGCAGTGTCGTATTTGCTTCATTGAAAATTACTATGGTGACCTATGCTATTTTTGGAACATTGATCGCTTTGATCTTTATCCAAGCACGTAAACACAATCAATTGCCACCTGTCGCACATGCTACTAGTCAAGTAGATGGCGATGATGATGATTATGACGATGGATTTTAATAAAGGGGGATTTAGAAAATGAAAACGATCACAACAGATGTACACGCACCAGAAGAGATCACAAAAAAAGATGTGACGAAGGCCTACCTACGTTGGTATTTTGCTAAGGAGATTCCCCATTCATTCGAACGTTACCTTGCCCCATCACTTCTTTATGCGATGATGCCGATTTTAAAAAAAATCTATAAAGACGATGATGATTTACGAGCAGCATATAAACGCCAACTGCTTTTCTTCAATACCCAATTGAGTTGGGGGGGTGGGGTCATTACTGGATTGATGTCTTCTATGGAAGAGCAACGTGCCAAAGAAGAACATGAGCAAACGGAAATTTTGATGCAAGATGATTTGATGTACAATACTAAAGCTGGTTTGATGGGTGCTTTAGCAGGAATTGGGGATGCGATCGATTCAGGTACGGTCCAATATATCTTTATCGCTATCGCTGTCCCTTGGGCACAACAAGGAAGTCCTCTAGGAGCGTTGTTCCCATTTCTTTGTTTTTCAATCTATCAAATGGTCTTAGGTGCTTTCTTTGCTCGTCAGGCATTTAGTATGGGACAAAATGCTTCTGGTTTGATGCAAAGTACAGGTGTGCAAACCGCCATTGAGATGTTGTCTGTTTTAGGATTATTCATGATGGGCGTGTTAGCAGGAAATTATGTCAAAGTCACTTCAAGTTTGAAATTTGATATCTCTGGACGCGAATTTGTTGTTCAAGATATTTTAAATCAGATCATGCCGGGGATCTTGCCATTAGCTGTTGTGATGGGTGTTTATTGGTATTACACGAAAAAAGGCTTGAATGTCACCAAAGCACTCCTCTGGTTGACAGGGATCTTAATCGTATTAGCAGGAATCGGTATTTTATAAAAGGGAGACGATAAAAATGGGAAAAATTATATTAGCACGTGTAGATGAACGATTGATTCATGGTCAAGTAATGGTGACCTTATCACAAAAAAATGGTGTAAATTCAATCTTTGTCGTAGATGAAGTTGTAGCTAAAGATAAATTTATGCGTGAATTATACAAAAATGCAGGAAGCCGTACCGGACAAAAAACAATCGTCGTGACACCGGAAAAAGCGGAATTTTATTGGGATGAATTTGCATTTAAAGACTATAACTGCATCCTGATTGCTAAAACGGTCAAAACGATTTATGAGCTAGTGAAGCACGGTTTACCGATGGAAGAGTTAAATATCGGTGGAATCGCACAAAAAGATTCTGAAAAAGATGTATTAATAACGAAATCAGTTTATTTGAATCAGGAAGATGCTTTACGATTAAAAGAACTAAATGAAGATTATGGCGTAAAAGATATTTATTTTCAAGCGACGCCGTCTTCATCAAAATCAAGCTTACAAGATGTATTAAAACAATTTGGATTATAGAAAATAGGTGAGTGTATGAAAACAAGTGAACAATTTAAAGACTGGGTATTTCGCTATCAATATATCTACAATTCGCGTAAAAGTGACCACAAAAAAGAACGGTTCATTCACGCATTGTTAAAAGACATCGTTGCGTTTCGAACAGATGTAACTGTAGTGGAATCCACACAAGCACCTATAACACGTGATCTCTATATTGGAGATGTTAAAAAAGCCAAGCGGATCATTTGTACGTATTATGATACACCGATGGAAGCTTTCGGCGCGTATACATTTTTTGATACGAAAAAACAAGCAAAAAAAACATTAGCTTACCTCTATGGGACTAGTCTGTTATTGTTTGTACTTGGTGTCTGTTTAACACTCACTTATATTCGATTTGCACCCCATGCGTTTGATTTTTCTTCCCCAATCACGTGGTTGAGTGTACTTGGATTTGGTCTGTACTTTTTAGGCTTACGTCATGTCACAAAAGGTAGTCCAGTGCGCAAAAATCTGATCCGGAATACTTCATCGATTTTAGCGATCTTAGAGATGAGCCGACAACAAGAAGTAGACACGGCTTACATGTTAATCGATCGTGGTTGTTATGGATTGGAAAATTTAAATGAACATAAGCGCATCAACCCAAACGCTCAATGGATCTATTTAGATAGTATCGGAGCACATGCGCCGTTGCACCGTGTGGACAAACAGGAAAAGACGGGCAAAACGACGTATATCTTTGCTGCTCAACAAAAAAATCAACACTATTATTTATCAAAAAAACAATTAAAAGAACGCTATTTGAATATGGAAAATCTAACGCAAGTTTTTAAATGGTGTCTTTAATAAAAGGAGAATAAAGGATGATTGGAATCGTTATTGCGACTCATGGGAATTTAAGCCGAGGATTGAAAGACGCTGCTGAAGTGGTCGTTGGCCCGACACAACAATTAGAAACCGTTAGTTTAGAACAAGGAGATGATATCACGGCACTCGGTCAAAAAATCAAGCGAGCCATTGAAATTGTCGACAGTCAAGAAGGTGTCGTCGTTTTGACAGATCTGGCGAGTGCAAGTCCATACAATCAAACTGTGTTGATCAGCCGGGAATTAGCCGAAGAAACTAAAGAACGTGTTGAGTTGATCAGTGGGGTCAATTTACCCATGGTGATCGAAGCGATCAATCAGCAATATCTAAATGCAACAAGTACAGCGATTCATCCATTACTTATATCTCAGGGAATCGAAGGGATTACACGCTTTGAGCTGGTTGAAGAAGATAACGAAGAAGATGGATTTTAAAAGGAGGATGGAGTATGCAGTGGGGATTTAGATGGTATGGCAAACAAGATTCGATCCCAATCGAACATGTCGCCCAAATACCTGGGATCAATGGTGTTATCGGAACATTATTAGGAAAATTGCCGGGAACGGTTTGGGAAATTTCAGAGATCCAAGCCTTACAAGCGCAAGCAGCTAAGAAAAATCTGACCGTTTTAGGAATTGAAAGCGTAGCAGTCCATGATGCGATCAAAGCAGGCACTGCTAAACGGGATGACTATATCGACAACTATATCCAAACGATCCGAAATTTGGCTGCCTGTGGGATTCATTTGATCTGTTATAGTTTCAAACCGATTTTTGGATGGGCAAAAACCGATCTATTCTATGAAAATCAAGATGGGAGTTTTTCACTAGTCTATGATCAAGCTGTCGTTAATCAAATGGAACCTAGCCAAATGTATCAATTGATCCATAGTCAATCACGAGGATTTAAATTGCCTGGTTGGGAAGCAGAACGTTTAAAAAAATTTGATGAATTATTTGCATTGTATCAAGACGTGACGGAAGCAGATCTTTTAGAAAATCTGCGCTACTTTTTAACGAGAATCATACCTGTGTGTGAAGAAGTTCGTGTGAAAATGGCGATCCATCCGGATGATCCGCCTTGGGAATTATTTGGTCTACCCCGGATCACGAAAAATTTAACGGATTTGCAGACGATTTTAAACTTGGTCGACTCTCCTTATCATGGGTTGACTTTTTGTACGGGATCTTTGGGTGCTGATCCGAATAATGATTTAGTCGACATGATCAAACAAGTAGGTGAACGAATTCATTTCGTCCATTTTCGCAATGTCGCTTATTTGGGTGAGCAGCATTTTAAAGAATCCGCTCATCTATCGACACAAGGATCTCTAGATATGTATGCGATTATGAAAGCTTTGATGGAACAAGGTTTTGATGGTGTTATTCGTCCAGATCATGGACGTACGATTTGGGATGAAGTCGCAATGCCAGGCTATGGTCTGTATGATCGCGCATTAGGAATCAGTTATTTACAAGGATTACATGAAGCGATTTTAAAAGGAGGACTTTGATGTTAGTAAAATCCAAAGCAGATGCTGTAACAGAAGTCTTAAACCACACGCGCTTATTGCCTTTATATACACCTCATGATCTTGATAGATTGCCTGATTTAGAAGCCGTTTTACTCGCATGCGGATTGCCTATTATTGAAATCACGTTGCGTTCATCTTCGGCTTTGGCTGCCATTACTTATTTAGCCAAACGTCAGCAGCTGATCGTCGGTGCTGGGACAGTAAGAACGCTAGCACAAGCGCAAGCAGCTGTTGCAGCAGGGGCAACGTTTTTAGTCTCGCCAGCAATCATACCAGAAGTAGTCGACTATGCAAAACAACAACAAATCTCGATCTATCCTGGTGTTGCAACACCTTCTGAGATTCAGATAGCTGTCGATCATGGGATATCGACAGTCAAATTTTTCCCAGCACATCTCTATGGCGGACTAGAAGCCATTCAAAGTTTAAGAGGACCATTTTATGATGTATCGTTTATCCCGACAGGTGGAATCGACCAGACCAATTACCTTGATTATTTACAAACAGATGGCGTGGTCGCTGTCGGGGGCTCGTTTATTATCTCAGATAAAGTTCTTGCTACACCAGATCATGGCGAATATTATCTATCGACTTTATTGAAACAGATCCACAAACCGTAAAGGAGAGCATATGCGTAAATTAGCAGCAGTTATTTTAGATATGGATGGATTAATGTTTGATACAGGGCGTTTAGCGTACGAGGCCTATCTGTTATCTGCCAAACGTTATGATTACCAAATGACTCCAGATGTATACTACGATCTCACCGGACGTACGCATCCAGCGATTTTGGAAAAAATGAAACAATTGTATGGCGAAGATCAACCTATCGAAAAGTGGCGTAAGACGATGATCGAGGAAAAAGAAAATTTACTTCAAAAGCAACAACGAGTATATACCAAAAAAGGGTTACGCACTTTACTGGATTATGCAAAAGCACAGGATATCAAGGTCATTGTCGCTTCTTCTAATTTAAATAGTCAAATAGAACGCTATTTAGCACTCGAGAATATTACGACATATATCGATGATATCGTAAGTGGTGAAGAAGTGACTCATGGAAAACCCGATCCTGAGATTTTTCTACGCGCATTGGCTAAAAGTGGGGTTTCAAAAGAAGAAGCGATCGTATTTGAAGATTCGATCGTGGGAATTACTGCTGCCAATCGTGCTCAGTTACGCTCGATTTTGATTCCGGATGATCTTACGGATCTACCTACTTATCAGGGGAAAGTGGCTGTAGATACGACGAAATTTGAACAAAAAAAAGCCCAACCAACATTTGAATTTGCTGATTTAGCACAGGCAACGGCTTTTATGCAACAACAGTTTGTTTAAAAAAAGGTGCAAAAGGTTTACATTCTTGTAGAGCTTTTGGATCTTTTTTTAATAAAAAAACTATCGTTATCTTGGACCTTTAAGCCAAACTTGGTTACAATGCTAGCAATAGTAAACAATAAGCGCTATAGGAACAGGAGGGGACGTATGAGTGATTCCATTCGCTTGAGTATCAAATCGATCTATACAAATCTTAGCGAAAAAGAAAAGAAAATCGCGGATTTTATTTTAGAGCATCCTGTCGATGTCGGAAGCAATTCTATTAGTGAACTATCGGAAACGTTGGCGATTGCTCCATCCACGATTTTTCAATTTACACGTAAATTAGGTTATCAAGGCTTTAAAGATTTTAAATTAGCGCTCTTGACGCAAGGACGCAGTGAAGCAGAAGTTGTGATCCATGAGAATATTTACGATAGTGATAGCCTACTCGTCAAAGCGCAAAAAGTCTTTGACACGAATATCGCAACGCTTTTAGATACGCGAAAATTTTTAGATCAAGAATCATTAGCACAAGCGTTGAGTTATTTGAAAGCAGCCGAAGCCGTCTATTTTTTTGGCGTAGGAGGTTCTGAGATTGTAGCAACAGATGCATACCATAAATTTTTACGAGCACCAATTCGCGTCCATCATAGCACGGATTATCACATCCAGTTAATGGAAGCTTCTTTGATGAAGCCAAATGAGTGTGCAGTGTTGATCTCACATACTGGTCGTTCAAAAGAGACCATCGAAATTGCACAAGCAGCTAAGGAAGTCGGAGCTAAGTTGATCGTATTGACTAGTTCAAAGCAGTCGCCACTGGCTTTATTAGGGGATGCAGTATTTGTTTCAATCGCTGAAGAGACTGAATTTCGTTCAGAAGCGTTATCTTCACGCATCGCTCAGCTGAGTATCTTAGATTCACTTTATGTGATATTCATGTTCGAACGGCAAAATGCTTCGAAACAATCGATCCATAAAGTACGCGAACGAATCGCAAAATTGAAAACAACGTAAAATGAGTCGCGGACAGTTACACGTCTTTTATATGAAAAGGGGGTGTGACAAAAGTCTTTCACACCCTTTTAGAAATAGAATAAATGGTGTTCCAGAAGTAACTCCTTCGGAAATAAGCCAAATAATTACCGAAATAGGTGAACCTATTGTCGGAATTATTTGGCTTATTTCTTGAAGTGATCCACTTCTGTCACAGCCTCTTTTTTATTGGTTATATTTTTCTTGATAGACTTTATCGTATAGTTTTTGATCTAATACGACATCGATTTCACCTAAATATTCGACTGCTCCTTCGCGCACAAAGTTACGCTTGAAGGTATACAAGCCATCTTCAGTTGATTCAGCTTCGATTCCCCCCATGTCATAACGCGCGCAGTTCGCGTCTATCGCCCATTGTACCATTGCTTCTTGCACGGCATATGGTGCATTATATAACAACGTATCCATGGAACCTGCGTACATGTACCAAATTTTGTCACCAGCTTTAAACGCCACACCAGTGGAGAGCAATTCGCCATCTTTTTTTGCTAAGTAAATCCGCATCTGTTCTGTTCCTGGAAAGGCTTTTTGCATCTGTTCAAAGTAGACTTTTGGACGATAACTGATTCCATGACGCTTACTCATTGTTTCATAAGAAGTATAAAATGCCTCTAGTTCTTCTACACCATTACCATAAGTGACTTCGACACCATCTTTGACCGCTTTTTTCAACTTATTTTTGATCTTAGAAGGAACAAGATCATGTAATGAAGTCGGTCTTGTTTCACATTTATCAAAATGGATCACCATATTCAATCGCGGTTGGATCGTTCCGTGCATCCCAAGTGCTTCAATATTTCGACTCAAGATTACATAGCCAGCATCTGTGAGGGATTGGATCAATTCTTCATCATATTTAATCTCTGGATCAAATTTAAGAAGATAGACATCTTCAGGTAAGGCTTTTTTGCACTCTGTAACAAGTTGATTAAATAACGAGATATCTTGCATATCCATTACCGGTCCTTTTGTACAATACGCAAAACGACTTCCTTCTGGACCTTGGCCGATCAAAATCGAAGCCGCTGCGATGATACGCCCCGCTTCTTCGACATAGACATAAAGCCCTTCCCAGTTTTCTTTGACTGCTTGCCAAGCGATATTTTGAGTGATTTGACCAAATGGCGAAGTATTTACGAAGGTTTGATACGCTTGTACTGCTTGTTTATTGGTTTGATCTAAGACAGGCATGATACACGCTCCTTTTTCTATTTTTTACATAAATTCCTATCTACTCTACTATACCAAAAATAACTTAAAAGAAGCATAAATAACCCGAAATATAAATTTAAACTATAACAACTCATAAAATTTAAGAGTTATCCTATATAGTTTTGCCGTGATACAGTAGGGTCACTATCTTTAAGGGGGAGCATTTATGAAAACATCGATCGTTGGATTTCCAAGAATTGGAGAGCACCGGGAGTTAAAATTTAGTACTGAACGTTACTTTCGTCAAGAACTAACTGAGCAAGAATTGGAAGAAACGGCTAGAGCGCTGCGGAAGACACATTGGCAGCGATTAAAAGCAGAAGGTCTAGATTTTATACCAAGTGGTGATTTTTCATTTTTTGATACGGTATTAGATACAGCAACATTATTTAACATCATTCCGCAAAAATATCGACAATTAGGACTGACAGAACTGGAGACATATTTTGCGATGGCAAGAGGGTATCAAGGAGAAAAAGGGGATGTGACCGCACTTGCGATGAAAAAATGGTTTAACACAAATTACCATTATATGGTTCCAGAAATCGAAGATGCTACAAATATCAAAGTCAGTGGAACCCGCTTATTTGATCAAATCAAAGAAGCAAATGAACTTGGGATCAACACACGGCCGACGATCGTGGGTCCTTATACTTTAGCAAATTTAGCAAATTACACTGGCAATAAGGATAAACAAGCGATCTATCCTGAACTGATCCAAGCATATCGTGAGCTTTTCCAAAAAATAGAGGCGCTTGGTTGTGAGTGGATCCAAATCGACGAACCGGCATTTGTCTTTGATTTATCTTTGGCAGAGCAGCAGGCGATCCAAGCGTTATACGAAGCGCTTTTGGCTGGACACGTGGGACCGAAGATTTTGATTCAAACGTATTTTGGTGACGTTCGTGATCTTTATGAAACCTTGACGGCTTTACCAGTCGCAGGAATCGGTCTGGATTTTGTCGAGGGACGTAAAAATCTTGAATTGATCGAACGATTTGGTTTTCCTGAGGATAAATGGTTAGTTGCAGGAGTGGTCAATGGCAAAAATATTTGGCGCAATGAATATCAAAAAACAATTCCAACCATCGAGCGCTTGCAAAATAAAGCGAAAGTAATTTTGTCGACATCTTGTTCATTGCTACATGTACCCTATACGTTAACGAATGAACCTCAATTACCCGAAACGATCAGCCGACACTTTGCATTTGCTCTTGAAAAACTAACAGAATTAGCAGAATTAAAAGCTTATTTTACAACAGGAAAAGAGACCTATGTGACTCGTAATCAAGCATTGTTTGCGACACAGCGCTTTGTAAAAAATCCAGAAGTATCTCAGTGGATCGCAAATCTCACGTCAGCTGATTTCAAGCGTTTACCTGAATTAGCAGTGCGAGCAACACTTCAAAAATCTCGTTTAGCACTGCCTTTATTGCCTACGACTACGATCGGTTCATTTCCACAAACCAAAGAGGTCAAGCAATGGCGGGCAACGTATAAAAAAGGCGAGTTAACACTAGAAGACTATCAACAACGGATCGCTAAAAAAATTGCGGAGTGTATCGCATTTCAAGAAGAGATTGGTTTAGATGTATTAGTCCATGGTGAATTTGAACGCAATGATATGGTTGAATATTTTGGAGAACAACTTGCAGGATATGTCTTTACCAAAAAAGCTTGGGTTCAATCTTATGGCACGAGATGTGTCAAGCCACCTATTATTTGGGGGGATATTTATCGCAAACGGTCTTTGACAGTAGCAGAGACGGTGTACGCACAGTCGCTGACAGATAAACCGGTCAAAGGAATGTTGACGGGACCGGTCACGATTTTAAATTGGTCTTTTCCACGTGAAGACATTTCATTAAAAGAAGCAACGCTACAACTTGCTTTAGCGATCCAAGAAGAAGTCTTAGAGCTAGAAGAAAAAGGGATAAAGATCATTCAAATCGATGAAGCAGCGTTACGTGAAAAATTACCACTACGAAAAAGCGATTGGCATAGTCAATACCTCGAGTGGGCGATTCCGGCTTTTCGTCTAGTGCATAGTCAAGTACAGCCTGAAACACAGATCCATACGCATATGTGTTATAGCGAATTCACAGATATCATTCGTGAAATCGATCAAATGGATGCAGATGTGATTTCATTTGAAGCATCACGCTCGAATTTGGCGATTTTAGATGCCTTACGTGATCAGGATTTTAAAACACAAGTGGGGCCAGGTATCTATGATATTCATTCACCACGCATTCCCACAGTAGCAGAAATGGAAACAACGATCGATCAGATTTTAGCAAAATTGCCGATCTCTCAAGTATGGATCAATCCTGATTGTGGTCTAAAAACACGGCATGAAGCCGAAACGTATGCTAGTCTGCGTCATTTAGTGACTGCTGCTGTGCAAAAAAGGGAGGAATACGATGCGAACCGATCAACTATTTCAACAAAAGACCGTATTTTCATATGAGGTCTTTCCACCAAAAGCCACAACGTCTCTTGATACGATCTATACGACATTGGAGCGAATGAAAGGCCAGCAGCCAGATTTTATTAGTGTGACATTAGGTGCTGGTGGATCGGTCAAAAACTTGCAGACAGTTGAGATCGCACACAAGATCCAAACGGAGCAGTTTTTACCTAGTGTGGCGCATTTACCAGCGATCCATTTTACAAAAGCGGAGATTTTGACGATTTTAGCGCAACTTAAAGCAAAAAAAATCGACAATATCTTAGCGCTAAGAGGAGACATCATACCAGGTAAGCCTACGAGTGACGATTTTATTCATGCGGCAGATCTAGTCTCGTTCATCAAAGAACATGGCGCGTTTAATATTATCGGAGCCTGTTATCCAGAAACTCATCTAGAAGCAAAAAATGCAATTGAAGATATCCGTTTCTTAAAAGAAAAAGTTGAAGCCGGGACCAGTCAGTTGGTCTCGCAGCTTTTCTTTGACAATCAATATTTTTACCGCTTTTTAGAACGTTGTGCTTTGGCTCAGATCGAAGTGCCGATCCAAGCTGGGATCATGCCGGTCGTCAATAAAAAACAAATCGAGCGGATCACCAAAATGTCACATGTGACCTTGCCTGAAAAATTTTTAAAAATGATGGCGCGTTATGAACATAATCCAGAAGCGATTCGCGATGCTGGAATCGCCTATGCTGTTGATCAAATCGTTGATTTAGTGGCACAAGGCGTCGATGGAATCCATCTTTATACTATGAATAATCCTTACGTTGCCAAACGGATTCGTGAAGCAACACGTAGTTTATTTGAAACACCATCACTAGCTCTGATTGCAGAGTAGTGGTGGTGTTTTGACGTATTTTGCAAAATCAAGATGAATATGAGAGGATAGAGAAAAAGGAGGGGTTCACATGATTGAAATCCAGGCTTTATCAAAAAAATATGGTCCCAAAAAAGCACTCAGCAACCTTGATTTGACCATCAATAATGGTGAGATCTATGGTTTACTAGGTCACAATGGTGCCGGCAAGTCGACGTTGATCAAAATGTTGGTCAGTATCTTACAGCCAACGTCAGGTACGATCGTCATCGATGGTTTACCTTTAGCGACCAATCGCGAAACGATCAAAAAACAAATTGGTTATGTACCTGATTCACCAGATCTTTTTTTACAATTAACTGCACATGAATATTGGTCTTTAATGGCCGCAGCCTATATGATTCCAAAAGATCAAGTAGCGACTCGCCTACCAGAACTTGTGGCACGTTTTTCGATGCAAGACCATCAAACTGAAACGATTGCGAGTTTTTCACACGGGATGCGTCAAAAAACCATGATCATTGGAGCATTGCTCTCTGATCCTGATATTTGGATATTAGATGAACCACTACAAGGCTTAGATCCACAAGCAGCCTTTGATTTAAAAGAAATGATGAAGTTGCATGTACAAAAAGGTAAAACCGTTATTTTTTCTACTCACGTATTGGAAAGTGCCCAGCAGTTATGTGATCGTTTAGCGATTTTGAAACAAGGAAACTTGTTATACGATGGTACAGTAGATGCTTTACTTGAGCGTTATCCTAATGAATCACTAGAAACGATCTATTTAGGACTCGTTCATCAAGACGAGCCAAGCGAGGTGTAGTGAGATGGAACAATTAAAAGAACTCATTCGGGTCAATTTATTGTTTGCCAATCCTCAGGTCACTGAGAAAGGACGTGCTAAAGGCAAACAAGGTCATGCGTTGGTTCGTTCGATCCTAAGTCAGTATTTATTGTCCACGATTATTTTTTCGGTAATTTATGGCGCGATCATGTTTTCTACAGATTTTTCAAAGCGTCCTGAGTTGTTTACTTATTTTGTGGGTCTTTTTGGACTTTTAGGTTTATCACAAACGATCAGTGCGATTTTAAATGTGTTTTTAGAAAGCCGAGATATTCCTGCCTATTTGCCATTGCCATTTAAACAATGGACGATTTTTACCGCGAAGTTGATCGTAGTCAGTCTAGCGGTCGTTCCCTTTTTATTGCCGATTTTTATTTTGTTTTTACTTAGTAGCCTCAGTGCAGGCATGCCTGTGGTCTTTGCTGTATGTATCGGGATTTGTTTGTTTATTTGTTGTTTATTGATCTTGTATTTTCTTTCGAGTATTCTCGTCTTTGGATTAGCCAAGACCTCTTTTTATAAAAAACACAAAAAAATCGTGACATCAGCGTTATTACTGATTACGACAGGTCTAGTGGTCGTAGGGATCTTATTTTTTAATCGCTCTAGTAGTCTAGATGAAGTCAGTCAAACCCCTAAGATTGCGTTATTCATGCCGTTGTTTTATATTACGACGCAATTTACTTCTACAGCCAGTCTGATGTCTATTAGCATCATGGTGGTCTTAATACTTGTTCTTTCGTTGATTTTACGTTTTTTTATCCTACCTCATTTTTACGAAGAATTGATTGAAATCTCGACAATAGAAGGGAATCCGACACGTAAAATTAAACCAGCACAAAGTGTGACGAAATTATTATGGTCGTACAATTTACAGTTGATCAAAGATCCAAATCTATTGTTACAAGTGTTCTCAGGATCGGTTGTCTTTCCAATCATTTTCTTTATTAGTTTTGGGGCTAGTGGTACGATCGATCTAAGTGGTCTGTCTTTTCAATATAGTGCAGCTTTGGTTTATGCGGGGATGTTAGTGAGTTATTTAGTGACTACACCTGTTTCACTTGTTGCGATCATCTTATCACTAGATAAAGAAAATTATCCTTATATTTATGCTACACCGATCTCGATTGGTTACTATCTACGACAAAAATTTTTATTTGGCCTTAGCGTGCAGTTTGGGATCACCTTTTTACTGATGATCGTAGCGTATTTTGTTTTTCATATGCCTTTGATCTTGTTGATCGTCTTTATGATTGGTGGCTTGATCGGCAGTACGATTTTTTCACAAGTCTATTTTTGGCGCGACTTCCGCTTGTTTTCTAGTCATTGGACCGATCTAACACAGTTATTTTCAAGAGGAGCTGGAACATTTGGCTTCGTTTTATTGCAGTTTAGTGGCTTGATCATCGGAGGGATCTTGGTAAGTGCAGTTGCCTTTGTCAGCTATTTAGTTCCCAATAGTTTAGTTCCAATAGGATTGGTTCTAGTAGTATTATTAGGTGCCGGTGTCGTCCATATGTATTACTATAAAAAATATTGGAGTACGCTATGAAGCGTTATGGACTAGTATTAGTGTTCGTGATGGCGACAAGTTTTATGTCAACCAAACCCGTTTTAGCAAAAGAAACACAGATGATGTCTCGTTTGTATAATCAAAATAGTGGAGAACATTTTTATACGGCTTCTGCTGTGGAACGTCAGACGTTGATCGATCTAGGTTGGCAAGACGAAGGAGAAGCATTTGAAGCTCCAGTAGCAGGCATCCCGGTTTTTCGGGTATACAATCGAAAAGCAGGGGATCATCATTACACGAGTTCGGAAAGTGAAAAAAATCATTTGGTTCAATTAGGTTGGCAAGATGAAGGAGTTGGTTGGTACGCATTAGCTAGCGGTACACCAGTCTACCGGGCGTATAATAAATATGCGACTTCAGGTAGTCACCATTATACGATCAGTCAAAACGAAATCGATCTGTTAGTTAAAGCGGGCTGGCAAGATGAAGGAGTCGCTTGGTATGCCGTTTCAAGTGAATTACTAAACGCGCAACCGACTACGCGTGAAATAGCGATCAGTCAAGCGGTATACACGCAATTAGCGACCTATCGTCTGGAAAAAGGCAAACCGCTGTTACAGCATGAAACGCGTCTGGATACAGGTGCGTATCTACGAGCAAAAGAAATCAGTACATTTGATACTAGCTATGCTGATCAACAAAAGTTAGCCCAACATCTACGACCGAATGGACAAAGTTTTGCGTCACTTTATCAAAATTTGGCCATCACAGATTTTTCAGATTATGCAGAAAATATCGCCTTGATTCCACATCAAGAGTCGATTGAAACAAGTGCTAAACTTTCCATTACTAATTTAAGTAATAGTCAACAAGGTCATCGTGAAACGATGGAAACGGAATTTTTTGACCAAGTGGGGGTAGGTGTTTTTGAAACCTCTACACAAACCATTGTAGTCCAACATTTTGCCAAAAAATAAAGGAGGCATGACAGCACGCTGTCACACTGCCTAAACATCGGATAAACGGTCTTCTAAAAGCAACTCCTTCAAAAATAAGCCACCACATTACCGAAATAGATGACTCTATTATCGGCAATGTGGTGGCTTATTTATTCGCGCTGCCCACTTTTTTATTTAGATGTGCGTACTTTACGATTTTTAATGATCGTTACAAGAATTGGAACAAGTGACACGAGGATGATTCCGATCATAATGATCGAGAAGTGTTCATTGATAAATGGAATCGATCCTAAGAAATAGCCTGCGAACAACCCGATCGCTGACCAACAGATCGCACTGACGATATTGTAAAAGCTAAACAAGCGCCAACTCATCTGACTAGCTCCAGCGATGAATGGGATAAAGGTACGAACGAAAGGTAAAAAACGTCCGATAAAAATCGTATGTTTTCCTTTTTCATTAAAGAAATGCTCCGCTTTTTCGACTTCTTCTTGTCGAATAAAACGAGATAGTTTTCCATCATATAAGACCTTCAATCCAAATGTTCGACCAAGCCAATAATTCAATAAATCACCTAAAATCGCTGCTACGACGCAAGTCAAAAACAAAGTGGGAAGATGGAGTACACTACTGCCGACAGCAGCTAATGCTCCAGCTGCAAAGAGTAGAGAATCACCTGGTAAAAAAGGAAAGATAACTACGCCGGTTTCTACAAAGATAATTAAAAATAACAGGGGATAAACGCCCCAGCCATATTGATTGACCAATGCCAAAAGATGAGCATCGATATGGATAATAAAATCGATCAGTGCCAAAAGAAATTCGCTCCTTTAAATACATTCTTATCTCTATAGTAAAGAAGTTCACGAGTAAGGTCTAGAAAAATTTGAAAAAAAAGCAAAACTTAACTTATTTCATAAATTTTTTGATCAAGGCAAACTTTTTATTGGTATAAGGTGGATAAAGCATCGCTAATTTTGGTAACTCGCGTTTTTTTACAATCGCTTTTTGATGTGAGAATGTCAAAAAGCTATAGTGACCATGATAATGTCCCATACCAGATTGGCCAACACCACCAAAAGGAAGATACTCATTCGTTAGATGGAGTAAGGTATCGTTGATCACACCACCACCAAAACTTAGATTAGCCAAGACGAGATCTTCGGCTTTTTTTTCTTTAGTGAAAAGATATAGGGCGAGTGGTTTTTCGAGTTTTTGGATCGGTCGAATCACTTCTTCTTCAAACGCGTGTTTTGAATAGGTCAAGATCGGCAGAACTGGACCAAAAAGTTCTTCTTGCATCAACGCATCCTCAAATGTTAATTCTGTGACGATCGTGGGTGCGACAAAGCGAGATGGGACATCGATCTCACCACCTAAAACGATTTTTCCATTGGTTTGTTGCAATAGTTCAACAAAGCGCGAGGTGTGTTTTTCCGTTGCTAAACGCCCAAAATCTGGACTTTTTTTAGGTTCAAGACCATAAAATTTTTGTAAATGGAGCGTCAACTCACGCGTAAAATCATGTGCGATGCTTTCTTCTACAAGCACATAGTCAGGTGCGACACAAGTTTGACCAGCATTGACGAATTTTCCCCAAGCGATCTTTTCAGCAGCTGTATTGAGTTCACTGCTCTCTGTGACGATCGCTGGACTTTTTCCACCTAGTTCAAGCGTTACAGGAACCAAATGCTGACTTGCAGCTTTCATCACGATTTTCCCAACAGCAGGACTACCAGTAAAAAAGATATGGTCGAACGGTTGAGCCAATAGTTCTGTCGTCTCTTTTACTTCACCTTCGATCACTGTAACGAACTCAGGATCAAAAATAGTTGCGAGCATATTTTTAATGACTTTGGTGACATTTGGCGTATACTCTGATGGCTTGATGACTGCTGTGTTTCCAGCTGCGATGGCACCGATCAAAGGTTCGATCACAAGTTGGAAAGGATAGTTAAATGGACCCATGATCAAAACAGTGCCTAGTGGTTCAAAAATCGAATAGCTTGATGCACCTAAAAGATAAGTTGGATTTTTCGCTTTTCTAGGACGCATCCAACGGGCTAATTTTTTACGTGTTTGACGAATGCTTTGTAAGACAAATCCGATTTCTGTGGCATATGTTTCAAAAGCTGACTTATGCAGATCTTGTTCAAATGCTTGATACAATTCGTCCGTTTTTTCATTGATTGCTCGTTCTAGTTTTTTTAATTGCATTAATCGAAAAGCTAGCGGTCGAGTTTGATTACTTAGATAATATTCTTTTTGGATTTGCACACTCGTTTTGATATCCATGGTTCACGCTCCGTGTAGTAGTTTTTTATCTAGTGTACGTCAAAATGTTTAGAAAACAAAAAAATAAGCGCTAGGATAACCTAGCGCTTATTTTTTATTATTATAAAGATTTAGCGACTTCAGCTACACGAGATAAACCAGCTTCAACGATTTCAGCTGTTTTAGAAGGATCAGCATTGTGTCCTTCGATAATCACTGTGTCTGTGATGTTCATACCGAACATACCACCAAAAGTTTTTTCCATGTAAGTTACAGCAGTTTCCATAGCAACTGCATCACCAGAAGAGTAAATTCCACCACGAGCGTTAAGTAAAATGATTTCTTTACCTGCTTGTAATTGGTTCATTGTTCCATCTTGGTTGTATGAGAATGTGTAACCAGCTTGGAAGATGTAGTCGATGAACGTGTGTAATGCTGCAGGGATTGTTAAGTTCCACATTGGGAAAGCAAAAACGACAACGTCTGCTTTAGAAAATTTTTGTTGAACGACTTCACGGATATCCATTAGTTTTTGTTCAGCATCTGTAAATGGTTTGTCTGTCGCCATTTTACCAAAAGCATCAAATAATGTTTGACCGATATAAGGCATATCTTGAGCAAATACATCAAATGTATCGATGTTTACTTTTGTTGCATCTAAGTTTTCTACAAATGTGTTATACATTGCAGTTGAAGTTCCATCTGGACGGTTGTTTCCTTTTACGACTAATACGTTTTTCATGAAGTTTTTTCCACCTATTCTTAATCTTTAATTTTTTAACTGAACTTAGCATACACTATTTTTTTATAACTTACAATAAATAAGTCCTTACTTTTTTATAGTAAATTTCAAAAGCATAAAAAAATACTACGAATCTTGAAAAAGCAGCAAAATAAAGGTATACTGAATCAAAAGTTTAGGTTAGCCTAAAAAATGAACTAAACTAAAAAGGAGGAAAACGATGATCGAGTTAAACGAAATCAGTGTTCGCTATCGTAAAGATGAGCTTGCTGTAGATCGTGTGTCTGTATCAATAGCAACACCAGCGTTGATCGGGATATTAGGACCAAATGGCGCGGGAAAATCGACCTTGATCAAAGGGATACTAAAACTGGTTCCAGCTACAGGTCAAGCAAAGATCGATCAACAAGAGATCACTGCACTGCGCCAATATATCGCTTATGTCGAACAAAAAGCTGAAATCGACCGGACGTTTCCGATTACAGTAAGAGAATGTGTTTCATTAGGGTTGTATCCAAATCGCCCATTTTATAAAAAGATCTCGAAAGCGGAATGGCAAAAAGTCGATCAAGCATTAGCGAAAGTCGAGATGGAGTCATTTTCGTTGCGGCAAATCGGTGAATTATCAGGAGGGCAATTCCAACGCGTTTTAGTAGCACGAGCGTTAGTCCAACAAGCGAAAGTGATTTTTTTAGATGAACCATTCGTTGGGATCGATCGCAATAGCGAAGAACTGATCATGAATGTCTTAAGACAATTGCGTGATCAAGGAACGTACATTTTTATCGTCCATCATGATCTAGGAAAAGTAAACGACTATTTTGATGAAGTCATATTGATGAATAAACGATTGATCACATATGGCAAAACTAAAGACGTATTCATTCCAAAGTGGATCACAAAAACCTATGGCACACAAACGATGATCTTACAGGAGGGGAGCTCATGATTTTTTTTGAGGCTTTAGGACAATATACGTTTTTACAACATGCTCTCGTGACGGCATTAGCCATCGGCATCGTATCAGGTATGCTAGGATGTTTTATTATCTTGAGAGGATTATCTTTGATGGGTGATGCGATCTCACATGCCGTTTTACCTGGGGTTGCCTTATCGTATATCTTTGGCATCTCTTATTTTTGGGGAGCACTTTGTTTTGGGATCGTGGCTTCTTTTTTGATTTCTTCTATCTCAAGTCAAAGCGTGATCAAACAAGATACAGCAATCGGCATTACCTTTAGTAGTTTCTTAGCTTTAGGTGTCATCTTGATCGGTGTATCCAACAGTTCAACTGATTTGTTCCATGTGTTGTTTGGAAACATTCTAGCGGTAACAAAACAAGAAATGTGGCAAACGATCGGGATCGCGATCTTGGTAGTGGGTGTATTGGTCGTTTGCTATCGTCCCTTATTTTTGACCTCGTTTGATCCGATGATGGCTAAAGCTAGTGGGATCAAAGTTCAATGGTTTCATTATCTTTTGATGCTACTGCTGACGATCGTATCGATCACCGCGATGCAAAGTGTCGGCACGATGCTAGTCGTCTCGCTATTGATCACACCAGCAGCAACAGCTTTTTTATTTAGTAAACGTCTGCATTATATGTTGGCTCTCGCAGCCTTTTTTGGAGCGAGCGCATCTTTTTTTGGATTGTGGATCGGGTATATTTACAATTTGTCCGCCGGTTCAAGTATCGTGCTATTTGCAGCTGCACAGTTTGTGTTCGCCTTTGTCTTTTCACCCAAACATCAATTGAAACAAGTCAAGATATGGCGTAGTGTGGGTGTGATAAGTGCGGTCATTGGTTTAGGTAGTTTATTATTTTTCCAAACCGCGACGCCAAAAAATGACAAGCTATCGGTCGTTGTCACAAATTCGATTTTGTATGATTTGGTTCAACAAGTTGGACAAGATCATGTACAGGTCCATTCATTAGTTCCAGTCGGGAAAAATCCTCATGAACATGAACCGTTACCAGAAGATATCGTAAAAGTAAGTGAAGCAGATGTGGTTGTTTACAATGGATTGAACCTAGAAGCTGGAAGTGATGGTTGGTTTCAAAAATTAATGGAGACGACGCATAAACAAGCGGATCAAGATTATTTTGCCGCAAGTCGTACAGTAGAACCCTTGTATATTGAAGGGAGTCTTGAACAGACTGAAGCGCAACTAGATCCACATGCTTGGTTAGCGCTTGAAAATGGACAAAAGTATATCACCGAGATCGCCCGCATATTAAGCCAAAAAGATCCAGATCATCAAAATGAATATGAGCAAAATGCAAAACAGTATAACCAAAAATTACAAACATTAGATGATGAGATACGCCAACAAATCGCGCAGATCCCTGAGGAAAATCGGTTGATCGTCACGAGTGAAGGGGCGTTCCAATACTTTTCTAAAGCGTATGAGATCCCGTTTGCTTATATCTGGCCAATCAATACGGAACAAGAAGGGACTCCACAACAAGTAAAAGATCTAGTCGATCGCTTGATAGATAGTCCAGTGCCAGTGGTGTTTGTTGAAACGAGTGTCTCGAGAAAACCGATGGAAAGCATTGCACGACAAACCGATAAACCGATCTATAGTGAATTGTTTACCGATTCGATCGCAAAACCGGGTGAAACTGGTGATAGCTATTATGCGATGATGGAATGGAACCTTACGAAGATCGCACAAGGATTGATACAAAAAAAGTGAACGAGTTTAGACTCGCTCACTTTTTTTACGTGGTTTAGATCCTTGTTTTTTAGAGACTAAAACGGCAGCTTTTTCTTCTTTTTCTAGATGATAATACGTAACGGTTGGTGGGACACCTAACCGTGCTGGGATAGCAGTCATCCCAATACCCGTGTTTACAGATAGCAATGTCTTTTCAGCTAACAAATACAATCCGTGGGTGAATTTTGTGGATCCTTTGTGCGTCGGTCGATAACGTGGTAAACGAATCTGGCCACCATGGCTGTGTCCGGCTAAGACGAGATCAAACCGATCGATATGTGGGATATCTTCGACACTGTCTGGTTCGTGAGTCAGTAAGATATGCCAATCGGCAAATGTTTGTTGATACTTATAGCTAGGACGACCTTTCAAAGAATCATCTAACCCAACGATTGTTAAAGACACATCGTCATTTGTAAAATAAGCTTGTTCGTTTACAAGTAACTGAAAATCGGCTTTTTTTAAAACTTCACGAACAAAGTATTGGCCATCATGGGCATAATCGTGGTTGCCTAAAATCGCAAACTTTCCTAGTGGTGCATGGAGTTTTTTTAACTTTTCGATCAATTTCTTGGTATTGCGTTGTGGCCAACGAGCGTAGTTTGAAATCAAGTCCCCAGTAAAGATGATCATATCGGGTTTCGTCACAAGTAGCTGTTTGATCACACGGTTGAGTTTTCGCGGTGGATACCATCGTGAAAAATGGAGGTCACTGATCTGCGCTAGTACGATACTAGTTTTTCCTTGATAAAGATCAGCTGCGCTTGTAATATCCAAGACTTTTTTCTTATCTTTACGGATAAAATAATGCGTTTCAAGCAAGCGGCTAGGTTCGATAACAAAGATATATACTAGAAAACCAACGAGCAGAAGGAGACAAATATAAAAGAAGATCATGCAAAAAGCGCTCCTTAACTAGAATTAATAGATAACCTTAGAATAGGCGAAAATCACAAAAAAAGCAATCGAACAAAACAAAAAAGATTTGATCGATTACTAAAAAATTACATATATTATTTAAAATGCTTTCGCGCCGGGGAAAGATGCGTTTGTCGAGAGAAACGTTTAGAAAATCGTTTAGGGATCAAGAATAACAGCACATCATATGGAATGCTGATCACATTCCAAAGCAAACCATGACTATTAAACGATCGAGTGTAAACGAGCGCACTCAAAGCATATAAGATCAAAAGACTAAGACACAATAAAATGAGTTTGGTCACAACGATCGGATAAGGTGAGTGGGTCAAAAGCAAGGTAAACAAAACTGGCATACCATAAAAATAAGTGGCTAGTAAGCCAAAGCGCCAATTGCGCACAAAGAAAAAAGTTTCGCGGATCAATAAGATCAAACTAAACAGTAAGGCAAGTGGAGGGAACAGGCTAAATAATGCCGTATAGATCATTCCAAATACAAATAGCATCGGACCATTGATCAATGCAACGAGCCCAAGTAATGCCAATAGGATCAAACCTTTGCCCCAAAATGGCACGATACAAAGCAAACCGAATAAAATAAACAAGGACCAGTGGCTCCAACTACCTACTGCTTCTTGTTTTGTTTTGGGTGCTTGAATAAGTGTTTTGATACGCGTTAGCAATCGATTCAAGAAACCATCTCCTTTTTATTTAGTATAAAGAATGCCTAGACTTTTGCCATCGTTCCTAGGACTGAGATTTTCTTGAAAATCAGAGCTTTCCATTTAGAAATTTGTCAAAATATGCTATTGTATGGAAGAGAATTAAGGAGGAACATAGATGATTTTTGATACGCATACCCATTTAAATGCCGAACAGTTCCAAGATGAGATCGATGAAACGATCGACCGTGCGCATACATTAGGTGTCACTGAAATGGCCGTTGTTGGATTTGATACGCCGACTATTGAAAAGTCGTTAGCATTAAGTCAGCGTTATGACGGGATCTATAGTATTATCGGCTGGCACCCGACAGAAGCTGGAAGCTATACAAAAGAAATCGAAACGACATTATACCGTCAATTGACATTGCCTAAAGTCGTGGCTTTAGGCGAAATCGGCTTGGATTATTATTGGATGGAAGATCCTAAAGAAGTCCAAGCCAAAGTGTTTAAACGCCAAATTGAGATCGCCAAAGAATTTAACTTGCCAATCAGTATCCACACGCGCGATGCGATGGAAGATACTTATGCGATTTTAAAAGAAGCTAATATCCAAGATATCGGTGGGATCATGCACAGCTTTAGCGGCGATGGAGAATGGGCGAAGAAATTTTTAGATCTTGGCATGCATATTTCGTTTAGTGGTGTCGTGACGTTTAAAAAAGCACTTGAAGTCAAAGAAGCTGCACAAGTCGTACCGTTAGATCGTTTATTGGTCGAAACGGATGCGCCTTATCTTGCACCAGTCCCATTTCGAGGCAAACGCAATGAACCTGGCTATACCAAATATGTAGTCGACGAGATTGCGGCTTTGCGTGAGATGAGCGTGGAAGAAGTAGCGAATCAAACGACTCAAAATGCACGTCGCTTGTTTAGGATCGGTGAGTAGCATGTCTAAATTAAAAGTTGAAGAAGTGATCGTCGTTGAAGGAAAAGATGATACGAGACGTCTACGACAAGTACTAGAAGTGGATACGATCGAAACGATTGGCTCAGCGATCAATGATCAGATTTTAGAACGGATCGCCCACGCACAAGAAACACGAGGCGTGATCGTATTTACCGATCCCGACTTTTCGGGTGAAAAAATTCGGAAAACGATCATGGCTGAGATCCCTGATGCAAAACATGCATTTTTGCCACGTGATCAAGCTGTCCCAAAGAAAAAAGGTGGTAGCTTAGGTGTCGAACATGCGAGTGATGCAGCGATCTTGGAGGCTTTACAAAAAGTCGTTACTCCAGTCGATAAGGCAGAAGAAGCAGTGATCGATCGTGCTACTTTGATGGCATATGGCTTGATTGCAGGTGACAAAGCCAAAGAACGTCGTGAAGCGCTAGGGGATCTACTACGCATCGGGTATACTAATGGTAAACAATTGGAAAAGCGCTTGGCGATGTTTCGAATCGATGAAGCAACGTTTAAAGACGCAATGAAACAAGTGGAGGAAAATTTGTGAACGAATATCGCGAAATCGCAACACCATCTCGAACAAAAGAGATTTTAGCTAAACATGGCTTTACATTTAAAAAGAGTTTAGGGCAAAACTTTTTGACCGATCCAAATATTTTACGAAAGATCGTCGAAGCAGCTCAGATCGATGAACATACAAATGCAGTCGAAGTAGGCCCAGGAATCGGGGCTTTGACCGAGCATCTAGCACAACATGCACATCAAGTATTGGCTTTTGAAATCGATGATCGCTTGATCCCGGTTTTAGCAGATACGTTATCTCCTTATGATAATGTGACTGTGATCCACCAAGATATTTTAAAAGCAGATGTCGCTACGGTCTTTAATGAGCAATTCAAAGAAAATTTACCGATAAAAGTCGTAGCCAACTTGCCTTATTACATTACGACGCCGATCATGATGCACTTTTTAGAATCGAAAGCTCAAATCGCGGAAATGGTCGTGATGATGCAAAAAGAAGTTGCAGATCGAATCTCTGCTAAACCTGGGACAAAAGCATACGGTTCGCTCTCGATTGCTGTTCAATACCATATGCATGCAGAAGTTGCCTTTATCGTTCCAAAAACAGTTTTCGTACCACAACCAAACGTTGATTCTGCGATTTTAAAGTTAACTAGACGCGAAACGCCCGCGGTTTCGGTCACGGATGAAAAAGCCTTTTTCAAATTAACCAAAGCAGGTTTCTTACAACGTCGTAAAACCTTATGGAACAACTTACAAAGCTATTATGGTAAAGACGAAGCAACCAAAGCTTGGCTACAAAAAAGCTTAGATGAAGCGCAAATCGATCCGTCAAGACGAGGGGAAACATTGAGTTTAGAAGAATTTGCACGTTTAAGTAATGCGATGGAAGCCTTGCGTTAACAAAAGCTATGACAGAAATCTGTCATAGCTTCTTTTTTTGATTCTTTAACTGTCTTGACACATAAGGAGATTGTGCGTACAATACGAAGTATCAAAAGTGTCTTGACACATTAAGGAGCAATGTATGAAAACTCGTTCTGTTCGTTCACTGACAATCGCTGCTTTATTGATCGCAATGGGAATCTTGATTCCGATGGTGATGCCTAAAGTCGTGATCGGTCCAGCTTCATTTACGCTCGCTAGTCATGTTCCAGTCATGTTGGCGATGTTTTTTTCACCGATGATGGCACTTGCCGTTGCCTTAGGGACGACGTTTGGTTTTTTGATGACGACCCCGTTGATCATTGCAGCTAGAGCCTTGACCCATGTTGTATTTGCTATGATCGGTGCAATCTATTTGAAGCGTTATCCACAAACTGTCAGTCATCCTGTTCGCTTTCAATTGTTTAATTTTGTGATGGCCTTGATCCATGTACTAGCAGAAGTTACGATAGTATGGGCTTTTTATGCGACCGGTTCGATCAGTGGTGCTGCAATCGATCAAAACTTTTTTGGTTTTCTTTTTGGATTACTGGGTGTAGGTGGGATCTTACATAGTATGATCGATTTTACTTTGGCTTTTATCATCGCTAAAAATCTTAGTCGCTTGTTTAGCGTTCCTGTATTTGCAAAAGCAAAAGCGCAAAGCCGAACATTTTCTGAAATAAATCTCGAAAAAAATTAGAAAACTCATGAAAAAACGATTGTTGTTCAAAGTACAGCATGGTATAGTGAACGTGTGAAGTCACTTCACAAAAAATCAGAGTAGGAGATAAAGCGTTAAGTGCCAAAAGGATGGGATGTTGCCTATTGGACGAAGGATGAAGATCCGCGGTTTTGTCTTCGCATTCGCTGCATATCGTGTGTAGCAACTCGCTAAGGAGATGCTCAAAATGAATATCAAGAAATTAAATGCCCGCATGATTGCCTTAATGGGAATCTTGATCGCGCTTATTGCGATCGTCGGGAAAATGTTGGGAATTGAAACACAATTTCTAACGATCAGCTTTTCATTTGTTCCAACTATGATCATGGGGATGCTGTTTGGTCCTTTATGGACTGGGATCGGATGTGTGTTAGCTGACTTTTTAGGGATGGCACTATTTGCGAAATCATCCTTTTTTATTGGCTTCACATTTAATGCATTTTTAGCTGGAGTCATTTATGGTTGGTTCTTTTATCAAAAACCAGTCACATTCAAACGCGCACTAGGGTGTGTGTTGACTATCACGTTATTGATCAATCTATGCTTGACACCGATTTGGTTATCGATCATGTATGGACAACCATTGTTTAGTTGGGTGATCTGGGGACCCCGTTTACTTAAAACGGTCATCTTTTTCCCGATCCAAACTGGTTTAGTCTACTTCTTTGGTAGCGTGACAACACTTGATCGCATCGTTCGACGTGCGGCTGTAAAATTAAATTCATAAATCGAAAAACCACTCGACACATCCACGAGTGGTTTTTTTTAGTAAAGAAAAACTATTTATAGAAACGTTTCGACTAATAATTTGAATTATTAAATAAAGAAAACGCTTGCTTTTTGTATTTAGAGCATTTATACTACAAATTGTAGAAACGTTTCACCGGATTTCACTACGAATCTGATCGCAAGATAGAAAGGAAAAAATATATGAATAAGTTGAAAGAGTTCTATAATCAAAGGCAACTACATTGGATGGTGTTGCCAGGGGTCGCATTCATGATCGTCTTCAACTATATTCCGATTTATGGAATCATCATCGCCTTTAAAAATTATACGGTCGTCGATACGATTTCATCTGCGGAATGGGTCGGATTAGAGAATTTTAAAATCATCATGCAAGATAGTTTCTTTTGGGAGGCCGTAAGAAATACGATGGCCATCAGTTTGTTGAAGTTAGGCTTAGGATTTTTCATTCCGATCATCTTAGCGATCATGATCTTTGAAATGAGCGATGGTCGTTTAAAGAAATTTATTCAAACCGTATCATATATTCCCCATTTCTTTTCTTGGATCGTATTAGGTGGGATGATGATTTCTTGGTTATCAACAGATGGATTTTTCAATCAAATCTTTATGTCGATGGGATTGATGGATAAAGGTGTCAATCACTTATTAAATCCTAACGAATATTGGTGGATCGCAGTACTATCTGATTTATGGAAAGAAGTAGGTTGGGGGACGATCTTGTATCTAGCAGGGATGTCACGAATAGACCCGACATTTTATGAAGCAGCACGAATCGATGGTGCAACTAAAATCACTCAAATCAGAAAGATCACATTGCCCTTATTGACTCCAATCATTTCATTAAATTTGATTTTAAATGTAAGCGGAATCCTAGGGTCAAACCTAGATCAAACGTTAGTATTGATGAACTCACAAAACCAAAATCGTTCAGAAGTAATCAATTCGTTCGTTTATAAAATGGGTCTAGTTCAAGGAGACTTCTCATATGCTACCGCAGTTGGACTTGGTGTATCGATCATTTCTGTAATTTTATTAGTCATTACTGACCGTGTGACACGCAAAATGAACGACGGAAAATCAGTTATCTTATAGGAGGGGACTTTGGTGTTAAAAAAACGAAAGCAAGAAAACAAGTGGTTTTACTTCTTTAATACGTTGATCTTGATTTTATTTTCCTTAGTGATCATCGTTCCAGTCTGGAATATCCTGGTTTCCTCATTTTCATCCAGTTCAGGTTTAGCCAGTAACGGACTTGTCTTATGGCCTAAGGGGTTCACTTTAGAAAATTATCGTCGTGTGTTTTCCGATTCTAGTATTCCTAGAGCGTTTATGATCTCAGTGTTAAAAACAGTCATCGGGGCGTTGACGCATACTTTATTTTGTGCGGTAGTCGCATATGGACTAAGTAAAAAACGCTTGGTCGGCAGAAGTATCTATACCACGATGGGTGTCATCACCTTGTACTTTAGTGGTGGGATGATCCCGACTTACCTCTTGATCAAATCATTGGGGTTACTTGATACATTTTGGGTGTACATTATTCCAGCCTTATTTAGTTACTATGATGTCGTGATCTTGATGAACTTCTTTAGAGAGATCCCACCGTCATTAGAAGAGTCAGCGAAGATCGATGGTGCGAGTGAGTTCCAAATTTTTTATAAGATCTTCTTACCATTGACCAAACCAGCATTAGCTACGATCATCTTATTTAATGGTGTGGGCCAATGGAACGACTTTATGACAACCAAATTATACGTTACGAAACAATCGCTTTATCCTTTACAAATGAAGATCTATGAGATTATCGTCCAATCGAATTTAAGTTCGTTGACCGATAGCGGAAGTACCGACTATGTCGTACAAGCGACCACTAGAGGAGTCCAATTGGCAACGATCGTCATTACTACAGTACCGATTTTAGTCATTTACCCATTATTACAAAAACACTTCATCGGCGGCATGATGGCTGGTGCAGTAAAAGAATAAAAACATTTTAGAAAGAGGGATCGTGATGAAAAAAGTTTTAAGCGGGATGATGTTGGGGGTTGCTGTTTTAGGTTTGGCTGCTTGTGGCAGTGGGGATAAAAAAGAGTCTGCGACACCAGATTTTTCGATTAAAGATCGTTATGAATTAGACAAAACACAACCAGCATGGAAATTAGACACGAAAAAAGAAACAACGAAAATTCGTTGGTATATCAATTCAGATTGGACAAGCTTACCATTTGGGAAAGATGTAACGACAGCTCAAATCAAAAAAGATTTGAATATCGATATCGAATTTTTATCTGGAGATGACGCAAAATTAAACGCGATGATCTCAAGTGGGGACATGCCAGATATCGTAACGTTGATGGATAAATCAAGTCAAGCAGCACAAAAAGCAAATTCTTGGGCCTATTCATTAAACGATCTAGCCAAAGAATATGATCCTTATCTTTTAGAAGTAGCCAATCAAGATACTTTCAAATGGTATTCATTAGATGATGGAAAAACGTATGGTTATCCAAACTACTCAAATACTCAAGCAGATTACGATAGTGGCAATATCCCAGTCAATGATAACTTTGTCATTCGTGAAGATGTCTATGAAGCACTAGGCAAACCAAGTGTATCTACTCCAGAAGACTTTAAAAAAGTGATGAATGAGATCAGTGAAAAATACCCAGATATGACACCATTTGGCTTTACGACTGTCGGTGATAAAGCAGGCCCATTCTTAGATAAATTGCAAGACTTCTTAGGTGTACCGTTAGAAGATGAAGATGGCAACTACTACGATCGTAACGTAGATAAAGAGTATATCGAATGGTTACGTACGTTAAATGAAGTTTACCGTAAAGGTGAAATCAGTGATGATAGCTTCACTGATGATGGTCCAACATTTGATGAAAAAGTAAAACAAGGGAAATACGCTACAATGCTAGTTGCAGGAACAAGTGGTCAAGGTGGAAACTTTACTGAATTTAGTAAAAATTCAGGTACGAAATATATTGCGATCGATGGACCATCAAGTACAAGTGGCCGTGAAGCAACCTTGAATCAAACAGGTATCTCAGGTTGGTTGATCAACTACGTGACTAAAGATGCAAAAGATCCAGCGAAAGTAACACAATTGTTTACGTACCTAATCGATGAACAAGGCCAAATCTTGACTAAATTCGGAGTTGAAGGCGTCACGTATGAATACAATGCAGACGGCAAGATTGATTACTTACAAGAAGTCAAAGACTTAGAAAAATCAGATAATGACGCGTATAACAAAAAATATGGAATCAGCCGTTTCAACTACTTCAATAATGACCGTGTCAATGCAATGAAAGTCAAAACAGACAATGCTTTAACACAAATGCAAGACTGGGGTGTTGGTAAATTGAAACCACACTTTATCGTTGAAAATATCAATCCAGATGCAGGTACGGCAGAAGCGCGTTCAAATAGTGCGATCGAAACAAAATTAAATAGTACGGTCATCTCCTTGATCCGTGCGAAAGATGAAAAAGCTTTCGATAGTACGTTAGATGAATTCAAAACGTTCTTAGACAATAACAAATGGGATGCTGTGAAGAAAGTGAAATCAGAAAAAATGCAAGAAAATAGAGAGAAATTAAAATAATCAATAGATAGAAAGGCGGGAAGAAGAGGAAAGGGATGGAGCGATTCGGATCCTTTCCTCTTTGTTTAGGATGATCAATAAATTTTTTGCATACGAAGGATGGTACTATCGTGTATTTTCTTTTCTAGCCGATTTGGTGTTATTAAGTTTCTTGTTCTTATTTCCCGCATTGACTATCGTGTTACTCGGTCCTGCTTTGATTGCACTCTATCAAACGTGTGATCGTTTGTATCAGGAACGGGATATTCCAACCATCAAAACATATTGGACTGTATTTAAAACCCAGTTTAAACGTGGATTAGCGCTAGACGGTCTACTTGTCGCTTATACAGTGATCGTATTGGGCATCGTCTATAGCTTGATGGAGATCTCTACGTATCTAAGTATCTTGTCGATTATTTTGATTACATTTGCTACCTTGTATTCGATGATGTTTATCTTGATCGACAGTCTTTATTCTTTTGATTTAAAACAAACAGCTAAAGAAAGTATCTATTTTGTTTTAAGTAGTACGGCAAATGCCATCATTTTATTGGTGCTACCCGTAATCGGGTTACTTGTACTCAATAAGATCAATCTTTACTTATTCATTTGTATTGGAACCGGAGCGATCGCCTATTTGCAAGTATTCTTTTTTAGACGCGTAATAGTCAAAGAGGAGCGTGATGACGTTGACGGCAACACAAAGTGAGATTTTAGCATTTTGGAAAACTGTTCAAAAAGAGCTAGCTGAAATCCAACCAAACTATACGCTCACTTCATTACCAGCACTTGATGAACAGATTGAAGTATTTGCTTTACAATTCACCAGTCTTTATCAAGAAGTGATCCATGGACTGTATTTACGCCCTAAAACTGACAAAGTGGTGCCGGTGATTATTGAAAGTTTAGGCTACTGGAATAAAATCGAAGATCCGTTTCAATTTAGTCACTGGCCCCAAATGGGATATGCCTGTCTTGTGATCGACAATCGCGCTCAAGGTGGGAAGACGCTTGATCAAGCACCGTATCATACGACAAGTCACCCTGAACCTTTTGGAAGAGGAATCTTAGAGCATGAGGACTTTTATTTTAAACGCTTGTTAGCTGATCAGTTGCGTTTGGTACATTTTGCGACGACACGTGAGGAACTTGATCAAACACAGATCATATTTCGTGGAGCTTCTCAAGGTGGTGGAGTTGTTTTATTGTTAGGAGCATTATTGCCAAATATTCCTAAGTGGATTTTTGCAGATGTGCCAAGCCACTCAAATATCAAACATCGTGTAAGCGAAAAAACGGGATCGTATGGTGTGATCGGGCGCTTTTTAGATTACTATCCACATCAACAAACGCAAATCGAACACGAATTAAGTTATTTTGATTTACAGTATCTCGCTGATTTGATTACTTGTCCGGTCAGTATCAGTGTTGCTAGTCATGATCCGGTTTGTCCAATGAAGGATTTTATACCTGCTTACCATAAGATCACGGCACCAAAAACATTACGAGTCTACTGGAAAAAAGGACATGAAGGTGGCGCAATGGCGCAAACCGTACGAGAGATCAACCAAATCAACCAAATCACGCAGGAGTGAACAAGAATGGAAATTGCAACCTATAATATTCGTTTAGACACGACGCAAGATCAGGATTGGAGTTGGGCAGCGCGAGCTTTTCATGTGTGCGAGCTACTGGCTTTTCATCAATGGGATATCATCGGGTTACAAGAAGTACGCCCAAATCAAAAAGAAGACCTAATGAAACTGCCTTATACGCTGACGTATTACGAACGCGAAGGCGACGGCAGTGATGAAGGCTTGGTGTTACTTAGTGATCCGTGTTTTACAATCAAAGATCAAGGATTCTTTTGGTTATCTGATACGCCAAATGTCTCTAGTATCCATCCTGAAGCTGGATGCAAGCGAATCGCGATGTGGGTCGTGTATCAAAAAGGGCAAGAGCCTCCTTTTCTAGTCATCAACACACATTTAGACCATATTTCAGAAAGTGCGCGTTATGAAGGGATGCGTGTCTTGTTACAGGAGTTACAAGATAAGATCGCGCGCTATCAAACGATTTTACTAGGTGATTTTAATGCGCTACCTGATGAGCGGGTGCACACGTTATTGAAAGGGTTTACGGATGTCAAAGAGCTGACGTCACAGTATTATGGACCAAAAGGCACGTTTCAAGATTTTGACTATACACGTGCATGGTCTGATCTAGAGGAAATCGATTATATCTATGCGAAAGGTTTTTCAGTAAGTAAAGTGGGTTGTGTGACCGATTCATGTGATCAACGTTTTCCATCGGATCATTTTCCGCTCGTAGCTACTGTAACGCAGACAAAATAAAATAGAGATAGGTGAAAAATAGATGAAAAAAGAACAATTACGTGAATTAGTCGCACAAATGACGATGAAAGAAAAAGTCGATCAATTGCTGCAATTAGCAGCTGATTTTTATTCAGAACATGCCGAAGCCAAAACCGGACCGATGGCGCAATTAAATATCACACAAGAAACTGTCAATCATGCAGGAACGACATTAGGGATATCAGGCGCTAAAGAAGCGATCCGAGTCCAAAAAACCTATATGGAAAACAATCGCCTACATATTCCGACACTATTAATGGCAGATATCATCCATGGTTTCCGAACGATTTTTCCGATTCCATTAGGGCTAGGAAGCAGTTGGGATCTACATGCAGCTAAACAAATGGCAGAAGTATCTGCTAAAGAAGCTGCAGTTTCTGGATTGCATGTTACGTTTTCACCAATGGTCGATCTAGTGCGTGACCCAAGATGGGGACGAGTGATGGAATCGACTGGAGAGGATCCATTTTTAAATGCTCGCTTTGCAGAAGCTTTTGTTAAAGGCTATCAAGGTGATGATCTGGAACATGACTTCATGCGTGTAGCCGCTTGTGTCAAACACTTTGCCGCATATGGTGCAGCTTTAGCAGGACGTGATTACAATACAGTAAATATGTCTGAACGCCAATTACGCGATCAGTATTTACCAGGATATAAAGCGGCTCTTGATGCTGGTGCAAAATTAGTGATGACTTCATTTAATACAGTAGATGGTATTCCAGCGACTGGAAATGAATGGCTGTTTCGTGATGTATTGCGTGGCGAGTTTGGCTTTGATGGCGTCGTGATCTCAGACTGGGGTGCTGTTCAGGAATTGATCCCTCATGGTGTTGCCAAAGATCAAAAAGAAGCTGCACGTCTAGCGATCCATGCATCGGTAGATATCGAAATGATGACGAACTGCTACACTGGCTATCTAGAAGAGCTGATTGCAGAAGGTAGCGTACCAGAAGCAATGCTAGACGAAGCAGTTTTACGTATTTTAGAATTGAAAAATGATTTAGGTTTATTTGAACATCCTTATCGTGGTGCAGATGAGGCATTGGAAAAAGAGCATGTACTATCTGATGAGCATCGTTTGATCGCACGCGACGTAGCCCGTCGTTCGATCGTATTGTTAAAAAATGAACGTGCAGCATTACCACTTGCAGCCCCACAAACGATCGCACTAGTAGGTCCGGCTGCTAAATCTCATGACGTACTGGGTGTTTGGTCTTGGCAAGGTAAAAAAGAAGAAGCAATCTCGCTTGCACAAGGGATGCAACAATATAGTGATCACATCAAGACTGGCAATGAAGCGTTCGATTATTTTACACCATCAAAAGAAGCGATCGAAGAAGCAGTAGCTTTAGCTAAAGAAACAGAAGTCGTAGTCTTGGCTTTAGGTGAAGAAGATTGGATGAGCGGAGAAGCTTCAAGTAAAACAGATATTTGCTTACCACAAGCACAAATCGAATTGTTCCACAAAGTAAGAGCTGTAGCAAAAACACTGATCGTGACGTTATATAATGGACGTCCACTTGATCTGATTGCAATCCAAGAAGCAGATGCGATCGTTGAAGCATGGTTTTTAGGAACAGAAGCAGGGAATGCTTTGGCAGATATTTTATTTGGAGCGTATAACCCTTCAGGTCGCTTAAGTATGTCATTTCCTGAAAATGTCGGACAAGTGCCCGTCTTTTACAATGCAGATAACACGGGACGCCCTTACTTAGGGGATCCAAATTAAAAATATGTATCAAAATATCTAGATGCATCTAATCAACCGCGTTATCCATTTGGATATGGCTTGAGTTATGGCGACGTTACGTATAGTCAAACGATCGTCCATCAAGAAACTGTTGAACTTGGTGAGCCGATCGTGATCGAAGCCACGATCTCAAACCATAGTGATTATGCACGCAGAGAAACGGTTCAACTGTATATCCAAGACGTCGTAGGTAAAGTCGTTCGTCCGGTTCGTGAATTAAAAGGATTCAAACAGATCGATCTTGCACCACAAGATACTCAGACTGTTCGCTTTGAACTTACGACAAATGATCTATTCTATGTCCATGCCAATCAAGAATGGTCGACTGAGCCAGGAGAATTTCATGCTTGGATCGCACCGAATAGTCAAGAAGGTCAAAGAGCCAGCTTCATGCTCAAATAACTTGGATCAAGAAAGGAAGAGACGATGCCACATTTAGAAAAGAAATTAGTAGCTGAATTTTTAGATTCAGGTGAATTAGTCAGCTTGATGCATGAAGACATCATGATCAATCAATTATACAGCACACCATTAGACGGCAGTGTAACGCAAGTATATCTGAGAATCAAAGATCAACAACCTTATACGATCATCCCCTTGATCGGTACGACAGCTGCGAGTCAGTTTTCAAAAAGTGAACAAGCATTCTACTGGACTGGTGAAGCACAAGGAATAACGTATCAAGTGCGCTTTGCTCTAGGCGAAAAAGATACTTGGTTTTGGACAGTCGACCTAACTGGTGAAGGCCAAGTCATCGATGTGATCTTAGGGCAAGATATCGGCAATGCAGCTAAAGGTGCGGTTCGTTCAAATGAAGCGTACATGTCTCAGTATGTCGATCATTTTGTAACAAAAAATCAAGATCAGATCAGTATTACGTCTAGACAAAATCAACCCCAAAATGATCAGTTTCCAGTCGTTGAAATCGGGGGAATCACTCCAATCGTCGGTTTTGAAACAGATGGCTATCAATTTTTTGGTAAGGCGTATGAAGAAACCAATGAGCCGATCAGCTTACAAAAAGAAGTACTAGATAGTAAAGTCTATCAATATGAATTTGCCTATATTGCCTTGCAATCAATCGAATATACATTGACTGATACGACAACAACATGTGTGTTTTATGGTGCATTTGCAACAGATCATCCTGAAGCAGTCACAAAACCACTTTATGAACCACACGCAATCAAAGAAATCTACGCTCATCTTGAAGATGCGCCGATTACAACTACTTTTTCACACCCAGTCTCTTATATTGGACGTCCGATCGTGGGTCGACGTTTGACGACAGAGGAGATCGATCATCGTTTTCCAGTAAAAGTCAAAGAAGAGTATCTAGAAGATGGTGAGATCGGAGCCTTTTTTACAAAAAATGAGCGCCATGTCGTATTGAAAAACAAAGAACTAGCGATGGAACGAGCAACGGGTCATATCCTATTGAGTGGGATCGATCTAGATGTCGATCATCCCGTTATGAGTACGACGACTTATATGTACGGCTTATTTAATTCTCAAATCGTCTTAGGCAATACATCGATGAATAAGCTAATGAGCAATAGCCGTAATTCATTAAATCGCTTGAAACATGCGGGTCAACGAATCTATCTAAAAGAAGCAGATATGTGGCGGATGTTAACACTGCCTTCTGCATTTGAAATGGGCTTGAACTCCGCTACTTGGTATTATCAACTAGCAGACGATTGTTTAAAAATCACGACATTTACGGCCTGTGAGAACCACCAAATCAAAACGGTGATCGAAAGTGAAGCAGGAAAAAGCTACACGTTTGCCATTACCAATCATATTTTAATGGATGCAGCTGAAGAATCGCCGACCTATAGATTAGAACAAGTCGAGCAACAATTGACAATCAAACCAAGTGAAACATCTGTAATCACAACGAAATATCCAGATTTAACGTATCAGATCACTTTAGATCAATCATTTACACTTACAGATGAGACGATTCTAGTAGAAGGAATCGCCCAAACAGAACAGCTGGTCTTTGTCGTACAAGAGACAAATGAACTAACGATTGATATCACGGGTAGTTTGGATGGAGTAACCAAAACAAGAGAGCTTGAATTCAAAGTAGAAGAAGAAGCAATCGTGGCCAAAATCAATGAATTGCTCAATCGTTTTGAGTTGTTCCATGATACGGTCGACGTGACGAGTATGAATCTATTGACACGTTGGTACGTATTGGATATGCTGATCCATTACTTGTCACCACATGGACTAGAACAATATGGTGGAGCTGCTTGGGGAACTCGAGATGTCTCACAAGGACCGACTGAATTTTTCCTAGCAACCAATCGTCTAAAAGTCGTGGCATCAATCATTACGCATATCTTTGAAAATCAATTTGAAGACGATGGTAACTGGCCACAATGGTTCATGTTTGACCGCTATGAAGAACAAAAAGCGGATGAAAGTCATGGCGATGTCATTGTTTGGCCGATGAAAGTTGTCGCAGACTACTTGGAAAAGTCTGGAGATTTTAGTATATTAGATAAGCAGATTTCATACACGGATAGAGAGACGTTCAAAAAAACGCAACACAGTGCATCATTGTTTGAACATCTCCAAAAAGAGATTCAGTATATCGAAGAGAATTTTTTACCAGGGACTTCTTTATCTTGCTATGGTGACGGTGATTGGGACGATACCTTACAACCGTATGATAGCCGTTTGAAAAAATACATGGCAAGTAGTTGGACCGTTGCATTGACGTATCAAGTAACAAAAAAACTAGGTGCTTTATTAAAAGACTATCGACCTGAAGCTAGCCACCAGTTGACGACACTTAGTGAACAGATTTTAGCTGACTTTAACACCTATATGTTAAAAGATGAGACGATTCCAGGATTTGTCTATATGGAAAATCAAGATGAAGTCGAGTATATGATCCATCCAACGGATCAAAAAACAGGCATCCACTATCGACTACTTCCAATGACACGTAGTATGATCGCGGAGATCTTGACACCAGAACAAGTCAAAACACATCTAAGTACGATCAAAGAGCATCTTTATTTCCCTGATGGCGTGCGCTTGATGAACCGTCCAGCTCACTATCAAGGTGGCGTGAGTCACAATTTCAAACGTGCAGAACAAGCGGCGAATTTTGGTCGTGAAATCGGATTGCAATACGTTCATGCACATATCCGTTTTACCGAAGCGATGGCAAAAATCGGAGAAGCAAATGAAACGTGGAAAGGATTGAACACGATCAATCCGATCGACTTGCAAAAACGAGTTCCAAATGCAGCACTAAGACAATCAAATGCTTATTTTAGTAGTTCAGATGGAGCATTTGCAACACGTTATGATGCACAAGAACATTTTGATCAACTCAAAACGGGTGAAGTTGCAGTCAAAGGTGGCTGGCGTGTGTATTCTAGTGGACCGGGTATCTATTTGAACCAATTGATCACAAATGTTTTAGGTATTCGCGTTTTCTTCGATCATTATGTCTTTGATCCAGTATTACCAGAAGAATTAGATGGGTTACGTCTAAATTATCGAATCGCAGATAAAGATGTGACGTTCGTTTATCATTTAGGCTCTAAAGAATCAAAAGTCGTGATCGATCAACACGTAATCACGACATCTCGTGAGGCCAATCCCTATCGTTTAGGAGGATTCGCGATCCCTGTTCAAACAATCGAAGAGACAATTAAAAACCAAAGTATCATCGAAATCTACTGTTAAGCAAACGCTTAGAGAAAGGAGCAGTCATGGTAGGAATCAAAGATATCGCACAAGCAGCTGGAGTGTCGATCTCTACTGTATCTTATGCGCTAAATGGAAATCCCAAAATCACTGAACAAACAAGAGAGAAAATCATGAAAATTGCAGCTGAGATGAACTATGTTCCCAATATGGCTGCTCGCACATTAAAACGGCAACAAACAGATATCATTGGTGTGTATCTAACCGATTATGGTGGTAGTTTCTATGGTGAATTACTAGATGGAATCAAAAAAGGACTCGAAACACAAGGATATGAAATGATTGTTTGTAGTGGGAATAAATCCCAATTATTCTTACCTGAGCGGATGATCGATGGTGCGATCGTCCTTGATTGGTCGTTTCGAACAAAAACGATTTTAAATTACGCAGATCGTGGACATAAATTAGTTGTATTAGACCGTGAGATCGAACACCCAGAAATCAGAAGTATCTTATTAGATAACAAAGGTGGAGCCACGTTAGCGATCGAACAGTTTGCGCATCTAGATACGCAAAAAGTCTATTTGATTGCCGGACCTGAAAAAGCATACGATAGTCAAAAACGACTGGCTGCAAGTACTGCTGAATTGGATCTGTATCAAATCCCTTATGAATGTTTTACTGGGGAATTTACTGAAGCGTCGGGTTTTGAGATCGCAAAAACGATTTTTGAGACTAATCCTACATTACCAGTCGATATCTTTTCATTTAACGATGAAATGGCAGTAGGGGTCTACAATTATGTGCAAACATTAGGCTTAACGATCGGGACCGATGTGCGCCTGATTGGTTTTGATAATATCGAAATCGGTAAATATCTACAACCAGCACTTTCGACGATCGCCTATTCTCAACATCGTTGGGGAATGTTAGCTGCCAATAAAATCGTCAAACTACTCCAAGAAGAGACTACTGATTCGGAGTGGATCTATACGACCTTTATCAAACGAGGAACGACATAGTTGTATCAAAAGCTGTATCGCACATGAGGCGATGCAGCTTTTTTTTCGAAAACAAAACAAATGTGATTATTCACAAACTATTGACGGATAGGTAAAACTACAGTATGCTCGAATTTTGGAGAGGAGAATTTTATGGGATTATTTGTTAGTTTTACTTTGATCATGAGTATGCTCTTTATTGGAGAATGGGCATCGACGAAAACGAAAGCAGTCGTGCCGTCACTGTTTATGACAGCTGTTTTATTTGTTTTGGGATTTTGGACATTTTTTCCAAAAGATATGGTCGAACAAGTTGGATTTGGTATGACATTTGCTAAAATCTGTGTGCCGTTGACACTTGTGCATTTAGGTACAAAAATGGATCTACGGCAGTTGGTCGATCAATGGAAAGCGATCGTGATCGCACTCTTAGGCGTCTGTGGTACGATCGCGTTATGTTTGACGATCGGCACGATGATTTTTGATTTTCGTACGGTGATTGCTTCCGTGCCACCGTTAGTCGGAGGACTAGTTGCCGCATTATTGATGTCGGATAATTTAAAAGCAATGAATTTAGATACGCTAGCGGCATTGCCAATCTATATGCTAATGTTTCATGGGTTATTGGGGTATCCAATCACGGCGATGCTACTCAAAAAAGAAGGCAAGCGATTAAAAGCCGAATTGAAAACCAAACAAGCACAGCAACAAACAATCGAGATTGAAACACTACCGGTCGAAAAAACGAAATGGATCGATACCCTACCGAAACAGTACCGGACACCTGCATTTGCACTAGCACGTGTTGGTCTTGTGATCGTGTTGGCGAATGCACTTTCGATCGTCTTGCAACATGCAGTCAATGCCAATATTTTGTGTTTATTATTAGGGATCGTCTTTAGCCAGTTTGGATTGCTTGAAACCAATGTGTTACAAAAAGCTGGTGTCTTCAATTGGTTGATCTATGGCTTAACGGCTTACATCTTTTCACAATTAAGCACGACGACACCAAGCACGTTACTTCATTTTATTCCACAGATCTTCACTTTGATGATTTTAGCGATCATTGGCATGTGGATCATGACCCGCTTGATACATAAATTCTTTGGTTACAGTAAAGAAATGGCACTGGCTACAGCGTTGACGGCTTTGTTTGGATTTCCCGCTGATTTCATTTTGACAAACGATGTCATCAAAGAGCTAGCCGAAACAGAAGAGGAAACCGAATATTTAACGGCACACCTCATGCCAAAAATGCTAGTAGCAGGCTTTGCGACTGTTTCGATCACGTCGATCGTAATTGCCAGTATCTTCATTAAACTACTATAAAAGGCTTATCAAACAAGCAGGTTGCTGCTTGTTTTTTTATTGTTTAAATAACAAATGTGTGGTTTGACGGATGATAAATCCTCGTGTTATTTTGAAAAAAAGAAAGGGGAATGCTTATGAAACGTATCGCATTATCTTATCCGCTTGGTGTCGACACGCCACGATTTACCGACAATCCGCCGGTCATGATTTGGCCGCATTCTTCAACGGATAAAGGAGATAAATTCAATCAATCGTTCCATATGTCGGTCAATCACAGTGGCACGCATATGGATGGAGCGAATCATTTCAATCCGGAAGGAAAACAACTATGGGAATACCCAATTGACACATTCGTTTACGAACAAGTCCGAGTGATCGATTTAGAAAAACAGGACGATGAATTGATCACTAAACAAGATCTAGAACCATTTGAAGAAATCATCAAAGAAGCGGATCTTTTGATTGTACGGACAGGGTTTTATCGTTATCGTAGCGATGCACATCGTTATGGCCAACATAATCCAGGATTTACTAAAGATGCAGGTGAGTATTTCATGACATTTGAGAACTTACGTGCGATCGGAATGGATCTTCCTTCAGCAGGTGGTGGGCAAACGATGGAACCACATGGAGTAGCCTTTCATCAAACTGTTTTAGGATTAGGACGAGAAGATGGACGTGCGATTTTGTTGATTGAAGATATGAAATTAGACGAAGACTTGACGAATATAAAACGTGTCTACGCGTTACCTTTGCTCATTAAAGGAATCGATAGTGGACCATGTACGATTTTAGCTGAGCTTTCAGAATAAATGGAGTGGACTAGTCACAAGTCCACTCCATTTGGTATTCGTATTCACCGGTCGCTGAATCTTGACTTTTCCCGATGACGGCAAAGCCTTCTTTACTATAAAAACGAAAAGCTTGCTGATTTTTAGCGTAAACCGCTAGTGTTAGTGAGGGAGCGATCGTTTTAGCTTTGTTGATCAAAGCGTGTCCGATGCTGTGTCGTTGAGCTGATTTTGAAACAAACAAACCGGCAAGGTAGGTGTCAACAAGACCGATAAAACCTACGATTTCACCATGGTGTTGGTAGACATAGATCTCAGCTGTCTTCATCGCTTCACGCACTGCAGGTAGTTGTTGTTGCCAATAGTTGTTTGGGATAAAATCATGGGCATCTTGAGTGGTATCTAGCCAGATTGTTAAAACATCTTCTAGTTGGTCAGAGTTCATTTTTAAAATCATCGTACACCTCCAAATACTAGTATAGCTTATTTGGTGAGAATTCTAAAAGAGTCACTCGATAGATATTTACAAAGTAGTGAAAAGCAGTTAAGATATGAAAGAAATCATTAGGCAACACAACTTAAGCACTATAAATAAAAGGAATCCTTCTGTTTAAGAAGTCGATTTCTTTTTTTCTTTGCCTAAAACGGAATCATAGGAGGAGTTTCATGAAAAAATTAATGGAAAACACGCGCTTTCGCGAGATCTTTTTGGTGACGATCGGTGCCTTTATTTTAGCACTATCGATCAATAGTATCTTGCTACCTAATCTGTTAGTAGCAGGTGGAGCGAATGGATTAGCTGTCGTACTACATGCGTTATTCAATTGGAATATCGCGATCGTCTTGTATATGATCAATATCCCGCTACTTGTGCTCTGCTTTATTTTCTTAGGGAAACAAACAGGATTAAAGACCATCTACGGAAGTATGAGTTATCCGTTTTTTGTCTGGTTGACCTCGGGTGTCGCACCATTGACGGATAATCTATTTTTAGCAACGATCTACGGAGGTGTCGTAACGGGTGTTGGATTGGGATTTGTCTTTCGTGCTGAAGCATCAACAGGTGGCACAGCAATCATCTCACAGATCGTTCATAAATATGCGAAGATCCCGATTGGTGCAGCGATGTCAATCGTCGATGGACTCGTGATCTTAACAGCACTGATCGTATTTGATACAGAGATCGTTTTGTATTCATTGATTTGTCTCTTTTCGATCGGTCGCGTAGTCGATGCAGTCCAAACGGGATTAGGACGCTACAAAAATATGCTGATCATCAGCGAAAAAGCACCATTATTGCAACAAGCCTTGTTGGAACAACTAGATAAAGGGGTGACACGTATTCCGATCGAAGGTGGATTTGATAAAACACCGAAAACCTTGCTGATGACGACGATCAAAGAACGAGATTATTCGATGATCCGTGAGCATCTTTTGGCAATTGATAGTGAGGCCTTTATCGTGTCGATGAATGCAAGTGAAGTCCATGGTAAAGGATTTAGTATTAAACGGATTATGGAACAAATCGATTATTAAAAAAGAGCAGCCATTGTGCTGTTCTTTTTTTTCGAACAATTTTGAAAGACGATTGTTATCTTTGAGCGTAACTGCACAAATTGCGTTATAATAAGCGTGAGAGCTACGCATAGAAAGGATGTTGAAAAGATGAGAGAAGAACAAGCGATTCAAAAACTACAAGAGATCGTCCGCTTAGAAACGGTCAATGGACAAGAAAAACGAGTTGCCGATTATCTAGAAACGTTATTTGCAGAGCATGGGATCGAAACGACTCGTGTCGAATACGCACCAGAACGCGTCAATTTAATTGCTGAGATTGGTGACGGAGATGGTCCAGTTTTGGCTTTTGATGGGCATATGGATGTAGTCGCTACAGGTGATGAATCTGCTTGGACGTATCCTCCTTTTTCAGCAACGATCGAACATGGTCGTATGTTTGGCCGCGGCGTGACGGATATGAAAGCCGGTCTGATGGCCGCAGTACTTGCGATGATCAATTTAAAAACGAGCGGGATCAAGATCCCAGGTAAAATTCGGTTAATGGCTACGATCGGAGAAGAGTTAGGGTTACTTGGTGCACAGCAACTAGCAGAGTTAGGTTATGCGGATGATATCGATTCTTTGGTTGTCTGTGAACCGAGTGGGGAAAGCCGTGAAGTCGTCTTAAAAATGCCATTACCAAAAGGGTTGGTCAAAGAAGAAGGCAATGTCGAACAACGCTTTATTTTCATTGCGCATAAGGGATCTTTGACCTATGAAGTGCATGCCAATGGTCGAGCAGCCCATAGTTCGATGCCAGAACTTGGCCAAAATGCTATCGATTCGTTGATGTACTATTACCAAAAACAACAAGAATACTTTGCGACGATCACAACAAAAGATACCATCTTAGGTGAGATGACACCAGTCGTAACGCTGATCAATGGTGGTGAACAAGCCAATTCTGTACCGGCTTTTGCGAGTATGACGACCAAGATCAGAACGATCCCAGAAGTCCACAATACGACATTGATCAAAGAGCTCACGGAGTTAGTCGAAAATTGCAACCAAGAAACATCAGCGAAACTTTCTTTACACATCTTGCAAAGTTCATTTCCGGTAAAAAGCGATCCAAAAGCGAAGATCGTAGGACTAGCAAAAACGATCGTCGAAGATGCAGTAGGAGAAAGTGTTCCGATCATTGGTGTGGCTGGCGGAACAGATGCGTCACGTTTTGTCGAATACAATCCGGATATCCATGTGGTGGTATGTGGACCAGGAAATGCAAGTGCGCACCAAGTCGATGAATTTGTCTATGTCGATACGTATTTACAATTTATCGATGCGTACGAACAGATTATGCGACGTTTTTTTGAATAAAAATTGATTTTTCGACGAAATCATACACAAATAACGAGATAGCCTAGCTATTTCGTTATTTGTGTTGTGGCATCAAGCGGTATTGTCATGTATAATAGGTGCGAACGTAATGTAGGGAAACTAGTGAATAAAAGGAGAGAAACATGAAAGGAACTGGCGCTAAAGCACTAATATTTATGGGTTTTGTCCTCGTGTTCGTCCTTTTGATCGGAGGGATGTGGTACTTTATGCATGAAGAGGAACAACCAACTACTTCAAAAGAGAGCTCGACAGTGACGACTTCTAGTGAAACGACCACCACAACGAGCGAGTCGGCCAAACCCAAAACACTGGATGAACGGATCGCGACTATGACAGTCGAAGAAAAAGTCGGGCAACTCTTTTTTGCCCGAGTACCAGACGTCCAACAAATCGAGGATATCAAAGAATATGATCTAGGTGGCTATGTTTTGTTTGGCCGCGATGTCCAAGGCTTGACTGAACGTCAATTAAAAGACAAGATCTTAAGTTATCAGCAAGCAAGTAAGATCCCGATGTTGATCGGTTCAGATGAAGAAGGTGGCTGGGTCAGTCGTTTAAGTACGAATGAACAGTTGGTTTCAGAACCCTTTGCGTCACCGCAAACGCTCTATGCACAAGGCGGGATCGATGCTATCGTAGCAGATACAAAAACCAAAGCCGACTTATTGCGCAGCTATGGAATCACGACGGGTCTATTTCCGGTCGCAGACGTTGCAACGGATCCAGAAGCCTTTATCTACGATCGTACACTTGGTCAAGATGCTAAACTAACAGCAGATTATGTTACGGCAGTGACTAAAGCTTTGAAAGAAGAAAAAGTCGGTTCGACATTAAAACACTTCCCAGGTTATGGAAACAATCGTGATTCGCATGTCGAGATCGTGACTGATACGCGTTCATTAGATGAATTGCGTCAAGTCGATTTTGTTCCATTCATTGCGGGAATCCAGGCCGGAGCAGACAGTATTTTAGTCAGTCATAATATCGTGTCTAGTATCGATCCTACTGAACCAGCTTCGATCTCACCTGCAGTTCATAAGCTTTTACGCGATGAGTTGCATTTTAACGGAGTGATCATGACAGACGATATGGATATGGCTGGACTAGCAGATTTTATCTCACAAGATGAAGCAGGCTTAAAAGCATTACAAGCAGGCAATGACCTAGTAATGTCGTCAAGCTATGCGGTTCAGATCCCAGTCGTGATCGCAGCAGTTGAAAATGGCGATTACCCAGAAAGCCAATTGGACGCTTCAGTCAAACGCGTCTTACAGTGGAAACAAGATTTAGGATTATTAGCGAATTAAGAAAGAAGTACAGTAAACACTGTGCTTCTTTTTTTGTCTAAAAATAACACTAAAAAACATTGAGATACTTGATTTAGTTCAATTTTTTTAGATTTGCTTAAAAAAATAGACATGCCAATTTTTAGAAAATGCCTTTATGATAATGCTATCGATGAAGTAAAAGGAGAGATTGATGGTGAAGCAGATTTTAAAAATATGTTTAGTTGCACTAGGAATCACACTGATTTTTAGCGTTACTATACATGGACGAACTCTTGCTGATGAGTCAGGGAATACTGATTTACGTGCAGTAAACTCCTTACAACCAGAAACTTTTCAAGTCCAACATAAGTTCAATATTAAAAGAGATGATATCTTAACAAGTACTCTACTAACGAATAAAATCAATTTTTTTATTGAATGGACGTTACCAAATAATATTTCTCCTAAATTATTTGTTGCCAGTCTAACAAGTAATTCTAAGTTAGTGATGGGAACAACGACTATCCCGTTGACGGATAAGAATGTGACGATATCATCTGAAGCAAACCATACGATTCGCTATACTTTTTCAGATAATTCTGTTGATATTCTTACGTTAATAAAATGGTTATTGGGACTAAATCAGAATTCCATAACGATCACAACACTTCTAGAATCAAATGTAGCAAGCCTTTCAAATGAAGGTTTTACACCTGATAAAAGTATCGATCGAATCGTTACCAAAGGAAAATTACCACCAAGTGAGAATCAGATATTATCATTTACGGCTGATTTCTATAATAAAAACAATAAAAAAATATTAACGAATACCGCTGAGATCAAAACATGGAATACTTATATTTCTCCTTGGAACCAAGAACAAGCAGCCTCTACATTGAATGGAAAATTAGATGATACACAAATGGATCAAAGCACAGAAGTTATTGGAATCAATCGTGTACTAAACGGAAGTAATTATGCTGATCGGAAAATCGTATTGCCGATTACAACAACGGTGGATCCAAAGTTATTTTATCGAACGATCAATCTCTACACAAAGCAAGTAAATACTGATATGAACATCTACCATCAGACTAGTACGACCGCGGATGAAGCGACACAGGAAGTACTCATAGATCAAGAGAATACCAGTCAAAATACGAGCGCGAAAAAAAATCGAAGTACATTAAATCGAACGACATCTATTTTATTTGATAGTGAAACATTGAGTCCAGTGCCACTTATGATCACCCAAACGACCTCGTTGACATTCGCTATCGATAATTTACCAAGTCAAGCTGTAGTCGGTGAACAGATCCACTTAGTTGGACAAGTCGAAGCTGATGACGCAAACATAAAGTATAGTGTATCAATCGATGGTACTCCAGATGTTCCTTTGGAAAATCAAAGTGCGATCAAAAACCAAGTAATGCTGACTTTACCTGAGTTAACCGAAGGCAAACACACTCTCTTGTTAAAAGCTAAAAATCAATATACTGAAACGACCATCGATACTCCAGTACAAGTTGAAAAAGAGGAAGTATATATCGATTCTCATACAACAACAATTGATTTTGGAACGCATGCCATTCCCAATGTGGATGAAATAATATCGGCACGATCGGTAGTTCAATTGCAAATATTTGATAATTACCACAGCGTTAATCGGTGGAAAGTATCTGCTAAGATGTCCAGTCCACTACAAACGGCACAATACGAGCTTTTACCAGCAGATATATTACTTCATACGGTAAATGATCAAACATTTATGCTCAATGATGAATTTGAAACGATTTATCAAAATGAGGAACTGCATTTAGGCACATTTTCTTTGCTTGATGATGAAATGCCAATTTACTTAAAAATGTATTCTTCAAATGTTAAAGCACAAACGCAATATAATGGAACAGTCGAATTTTTATTACAGACTGGTCCTTGATTATATAATTATTTTAAATGAAAGTAGGAAAAGATATGAATAAAAAATTAGTTGGTACAATTATTTTAGGTGGAGTACTAGGGTGTTCTTTACCGATTACTGTTC
>NZ_CAJYIS010000038.1 GCF_913775425.1 uncultured Enterococcus sp. | reverse complement strand
TAAGCTCTTAATTGACTTTGCTCGCATTACTGCTTGCTGTTTTGTTTTGCTTCTATTAAATAGAAACACCTTACACTATTGGTTCGTTTGCTTGCTTTGTTCAGTTTTCAAAGGTCTAATCTGTCGCCTTAGCAACTTTTATAATTTAACATAAGCTGTTATATTATGTCAAGTCTTTTTTAATTTTTTTGAAAAATTAAATTACACTATCTTAACGACTTGATTATCATATCAACTTTTATATGATGCGTCAATAGTTTTTTTCGTTTTCATAGAATAAAAAATGGTTCCTCAGTTAGTTTCCAATTGTTATTCTTTTTCTTGATAGGTTATCTATCAAAAAGAAGGCATACCTTCAATATTAAATTTTTGTACGATACGTTGAAAATGTTTGAAATCTTCCCAAACATAATCAAGCGGTAATTGCATGTCAACGTGTTCTTGTGTTGCTTCAAATACAAATAAGGGTACGCTTTGTCCTTTGATTACACCATTAGTTAATTCTAATAGGGCTAAATGCGTAACATCCAATTGAACTTCTTGTTTTAACCGTTCTAAGATACTTGCAAGTCCAGTCTTTTCTGGCTGGGCAATTGCGGAAACTAAATGTTGTTCATTTTGACATTTATTGACTAAAAATTTTTTCGTTCCATCGGACATTGTTAACATAATGGTACCGGCAATAATTTTTTCTGACATCTAATCCACTCCATCTCTACGGTTTAGTTCCTATTCTTCTAACATTTCTAATGCTTCGTCAATCCAGATTGGCAAAGTCATCTCGATTGAGTAAAATCCAATTTTTTTATTTTTATTGGTAAAGTATCGTTTGCGACGATTCAGCACTTGTACGAATTGCTCTTCTAACGTCCGTCTTGATAAGCTGATTTTTTTTGTATAAAAATCAATATCAATCACTTGTACTCTTACTTCGTCTCCAACTTGTAATACTTCGTGAATGTTTTTAGTAAATCCTGATTGAATCTCTGAAACATGAATCAACCCTTGCGTTTGATCATCTAATGCCACAAATGCACCATAAGGCTGAATTCCAGTTATTTTCCCATTAACAACTTGACCAATTTTATATGTCATCGTCTCACCTCGTTATCGTTTTATATTATACCGCATAATATGAAAAAAAAAAGTAAACGTCGATGAAAATTTGACGTTTACTTTCTCAATTAAGAAAATACTTTAGATTACTCGCTGATTTCTATGCCTTCGATCACCACATCGTAGACTGGACGATCTTGAGGGCCACGCTGAACGCCTTCGATTGCTTCAACAGTATCCATACCGTCGATCACATGGCCAAATACAGTATGACGGAAATCTAACCAAGGTGTACCACCATTTTGGTAAGCTTCAACTACTTCAGCTGGATATCCAGCATTTTCCATTTGACTCATCATATTTGAAGGAACAGATTTGTTGCTAACAACAAAGAATTGGCTACCATTTGTATTTGGTCCTGCGTTTGCCATTGATAACGCCCCGCGCAAGTTAAATAGTTCTGGTGTAAACTCATCTTCAAATTTTTCACCATAAATACTCTCGCCACCCATACCTGTTCCAGTTGGATCGCCACCTTGAATCATAAAATCAGGAATAACACGATGGAAAATAACGCCATCATAAAATCCTTTCTTTGCTAACTCAATAAAGTTTTTTACCGTTTTTGGTGCAAGTTCAGGAAATAGTTGAATCGTAATATCTCCTTTGTTTGTATGAACTGTAGCTTTTGGTCCAGTTTGTTCTGCTAAATGTAACTGTGGGAATTGTGCCAAAATTGTTGCCTCCTTGAAATTTCAAATATGCTTCTATCATATCAGAAAACGAAAAAAATGCCACTAATGAAATTCTTTGTTATAATCCAATTATTGTAACTGAAAGGAGTTTGATCCATTTTATGGAAATTTACGATTTAACAATCGTTGGTGCTGGACCTGTCGGCATGTTTGCTGCATTTTATGCTGGAATGCGAAATGCAAAAACAAAAATTATCGATACATTACCTCAACTAGGAGGGCAGCTTGCGACACTTTATCCAGAAAAATATATTTATGATATTCCTGGATTTCCCAAAGTCAAAGCTGGCGAATTAGTGCAAAATTTAGAAAAACAACTCCAAACGTTCAATCAAACGTATTGTCTAGAAGAAGAAGTCCTTCAACTTACTAAAGAGGAAGACTATATCGAAATTACAACGAATAAAACGACACACTATTCAAAAGCAGTCATTTTGGCTTTAGGTAACGGTTCTTTCCAACCTCGAAAACTAAGTTTACCTCATGCCGAAGACTTTGAAAATCTAGGGATCGATTATTATGTCCCAGATATCATGAAATATGCTGGAAAAAAAGTGGCGATTGCCGGTGGTGGCGATTCAGCGATCGATTGGGCATTAATGTTGGAACCGATCGCAGCTTCCGTCTATCTGATCCATCGTCGAAAAGAATTTCGTGCGCATGAACATAGTGTTTCCCAACTGATGAAGTCTAACGTCCATCTGCTTACACCATACATTTTAGAAAGCGTATCGGGAAATCGTCGGTTGGAATCGATTGGACTTTCAGAGGTCAAAGGTGACGAAACGATTGCACTTGAAGTCGATCATTTGATCGTAAACTACGGTTTTAGTTCTTCGTTAAATGTCAAAAACTGGGGCATGAATAGTACACGCCAAGGAATCACGGTCTCTTCTGATATGCAAACATCACTTCCCGGTGTATATGCTTGTGGTGATGTATCCATATATGACGGAAAAGTGAAATTAATTGCCACTGGCTTTGGTGAAGCACCTACTGCTGTCAATAATGCGTTACATTATATCGACCCTAAAAATCGAACGCAGCCAATGCACAGTACAAGTTTATTTCAAAAATAAAATAATTAGGCTGCAGTAAAAGTAAATAGCTCCGAGAAATAAGCCGAATCATTTTCGATAATAGTCCACCTATTTCGGTAATGATTCGGCTTATTTTTTTAAAGAGTCTTTTCTGGAACAACAATTATCTTTTTTTAGAGGATGTGACAGACTTCTCTCACGCCCTCTATTGTGTTATAAAAATTCTGCATGCCATTCAACAATTGCTTGCTCTATTTTTTCTAATAACGCTGCAGGTGTTGCCGCACTGATCCGTTCGCCTTCGAACATACAAAAAAAGACTTGTGCACAAATACTGCATTCGCTCATACAACCATACGTCATTACTTCAACATCATCTCTTAACTCTAATGCCTCCACAGCTAAATGATTGCCCTGATTTATATTTGATTCACAAAATTCTACTAAAGGTAACATTTTTTCACCACAATTCTTTGAAGGTTTTTCAAAAGTAGTATACCATGAAGAAAAGAAAGATTCGAAAATTTGAGAGGATGAGACAAATGACCATCACCCAAAGTCAATTAGAAGAAAAAGCCAGAGCATTATTAATCGAACGCGGTGTCCACGTCAAAGATATCGCTGAACTCGTTTTCTTTTTACAAGAAGCTTATATTAATGATCTATCCTTAGAAATGTGCATGTTAAGCGTAGATGCTGTTTTGAGTAAACGTGAAGTCCAAAATGCCATCTTAACAGGAATCCAACTTGATATCTTCGCTGAAAACAAACAATTGATGGCTCCTTTACAAGATATCATCGCGCAAGATGAAGGGCTATATGGTATCGATGAAATTTTAGCTTTTGCCATCGTGAATGTCTATGGATCGATTGGTTTTACCAACTATGGCTACATCGATAAAGTCAAACCTGGTATTCTAGCAAAACTAAACGATCATACACAACCACATGTCCACACCTTTTTAGACGATATCGTAGGCGCGATTGCCGCAGCTGCTGCTAGTCGATTAGCCCATCAGCAGCCGTAAAAAAGCAAGCAGTTCAAAAAAACAAGCCGAATCATTATCGAGAATGTTTTCACATTTTTCAGTAATAACTCGGCTTATTTTTAATTTTTAAAGGGATGCCAACTTTTGCTACACCCTATTTTAACGTTTTCGCTGTACTGACCAGCGTCCAAAAAGATAAAAGAGTAAAAAGAACCCTTCTAAACAAACGAAAAATAAGACAAAACAAGCAAAAAAGAAGGTCTCTGGTAATACATTGATAATCGGATCGGTTCTTGGATCAAAGACCCAATCGGCATTACGAAACAATAGTTCATGAAACGTAATAAAAAAGCGATCAAATCCCGCAATCATCAAACAAGCAATGACAAAAGGAATCACCATCGCAACTTGCATGGGGCGGATAAACTGCCATTCGGAACGCGTTCGAACCAACTGATAAACAAACCAAAACGTCGGAACAAGCGTGATAATAAATACAAGATGATTCACAAAAAAGAGTTGCTTCACATCAACAAAATGTTGCAAGCCACTTTCAGACATTGGAAAAGAAGCAAGCGACAGGGTGCGTACCCATGGGAAATTGAGATAGGCCAACAACTGATGATACTCTTGAAGCAATTCAGCTTTAGAGAGTGTCGTGACAGTCGTCAAGTGTTCACGGTCGATTGTGATTCGATACAACCATGTGCTATTGATCGTAATTAAAATCGCAGTCGATACCAACGTCAAATACAAGGAAACCCACTGAAAAAACCGTACTACACGTTTCATCACACGTTCCACTCGTCTAATGAATCCATTACATAGGTAGGTGCTAAAGGCAAGGTTGGCACAGCTGCTTTTGGTGTGAATCCAGATAAAACAAGCAACGTGTCCACTCCATTGTCTAAACCTGCTCGAATATCGGTTTCATAATTATCGCCTACCATCAAAGCTTCACTTGGGAGACAGCCTAATCGAGCCAAAGCTTTTTCCATAATGATGGCTTCTGGTTTTCCAATAAAGATCGGTTTGGTTTGTGTCGCCGTTTCTACAAATGAAATCAATGCGCCTGCTCCTGGCATTAAGCCTTGTTCAGTCGGAATATTTTTATCAGGATTGGTTCCAATGAAGACTGCCCCATTTTGGATCGCCAATACAGCAGTAGCTAGTTGAGCATACGTCACTTGCGCGTCTAATCCGACGACAACAAAAGAAGGGGTCTTTTCTTCTATTGCATATCCGGCTTTTATAATCGCTTCTTTTAAACCAGATTCTCCAATAACGTATGCTGTTTTAGGTTTGTCTTGTTCGTTCATAAAATCAATCGTCGCTAAAGTTGCAGTATAAACCAAATCACTCGCTACGTGGATATCAAATTCATTTGCTAATCGGGCTGCAACAGTTTCTGGAGTTTTGGTTGTATTGTTTGTGACAAATAAAAATGGCGTATTCGTTGCTTGCAACCGTTCAATAAATCGCTTGCCAGCTGAAATCGGCTCTTTCCCTAAATAAATCGTCCCATCTAAATCGATTAAATATCCTTTATATCGCATATGCTACTCCTCTCTTTTTCGAATCGTAAATTTTTTCGTATTCGTTTTTTCAGATGTCGTTGTTTTCGTTCTCACTTGCGCCTTAGTCGTCGTTTTGGTTTTTGTTGTTTTTTTGACAGGACCTTTTTTTTCAGCAACATGCGCTTGATTTTTTGTTTGTTTTTTCTTTGTTTTTTTCGTATTGGTTTTATGTTTGCGATGGCCAACTCGCTCTAACACAAAATAGGCGCAACCAAAATTACAATATTCATACAAATAATCTTCTAGTGTATCGATTCGTTGATCTGGAAGTGCCCGCTTATTGTTTGTGTCGAAAAAGCCTTTTAAGCGCAATTGGTCATATCCCCAATCTCCGACGATAAAATCATATCGCGATAGCACTTCACTATAACGATTGGCTGCTTTTTCTAAATCAAATGCTTCACGGTAATCAACTACGACGCGATATAATCTGCCGGATAGTAAAATATCCGTTTCATTGACACGTTCAAAGGTCGTTCCTTTAGCTGTTTTTTGTTCTTCAACTGGCTCTTCAACAATTTCTTCTAAAATCGCTGTTAATTCTTCTGTTAATTGATTTTCTTCTGACATTCTCTCACCTCTTTAGCTTTTGTCGATTGGAAAATAGCACGATAACCCATTGGCAACTACAGTACGTAAAAATTCAGGGAATAAAAAGGTCACTTCACCTGCCAATTCAATCGTTGGAAAAAACGGAATGAACATAAAATGATCTACCGTAGTCAGTGTATAACGTTTATTAGGATCGATTGGGTGTTGATCGATCGATACTTCTTGTGTATTCGCATCATAATCGAGCCCTAAATAGTGAACCTCACCAAACAGTTTGCCACGAAAGCCCATACCTTTGATTGGATAGTGTTTTAAAAACAAACGATTTTTCTCGATTTCACGGACAAGACGGACCACATCACTTCCGCTTAATGTGACACGAATCAAACGCATTGGATGAGGCAAAATGCGGTGAAGGTCAGCTTTTGTAATCAATCCTTGAGGTAAATCGTCCAAAAACAACCCTGAATTGACTAAACTGATCGCCGTATCACCACGCTGTGCCATTGCTTGTAGTGCATATGGATAAATGAGATGCTCGCCTTTTTCACGAGTTAATGGAAACGGTAAATCAGCAACCACCTCTTGTTCAAGCAATTGAACGCCTTGGTCAAACCAAGAGTTGATCTGGATTTGATCTTCTGATTGTTCTACAAGTGATTCCGTTAAAAACGTGGTCGCCTTAGAAGATAATTTTTGCTTGTTATCAGCAAATGTGACCTCAACTTCACCTACATAATAGCCAAATTTTCCTGCCGCGGCTAGTTGTGTCTGTTTGATCTTTTTTCCTTCTTTAAATAAGTGATGGGTATGAGAACCCAAAATCAGATCGATTTGCTCAAATTCGTGTGCAATCTGATCATCTGCTTCAATCCCTAAATGACTCAATAACACAACATAGTCAGCTTGTTCTGAAATTTCGGGAATACATTTTCTCAATGTTTCGATTGGATCAAGTACGTCCCAACCATTTGGCTGATACGTCAATGGAAACGGCGCAGTCACCCCGATTACACCAACAGTGATCCCAATATTCGTTGAGATCATCAAATAAGGTTTGACCCAACTTGGTCGTTTTTTTGTCTGCTGATCGATCAAATTTGCTAATACGACTGGAAAATTAGCTTGATCGTATAAATGATCTAACACATCGTGACTATTGCCAATTCCCTCATTATTTCCCAAAGTGATCGCATCATAGTGTATCTCATTCATCAACTCAATATTGGCTTTTCCATCAGTCGCTTCGGTTAAAGGGTGCCACCGATCTAAAAAATCACCTAAGTCAACTGTCAAAACGGCTTCGTTTGCTTGTGTTTCTTGTTTTTTTTGAATGAATCGTTTTATTTTAGGCCAATTCTCAAAGTGAGAATGAAGATCATTGGTGTGGATAATCCTTAATTTATCAGGCATGTTCTTCGCCTACTTTCTAATTCATACTGCCTAAATTTTGTCACATGTTCCTCGCAAAGTCAAAAGAATAAAAAAACTGAGAACAATCGGATGATTGCTCCCAGTTTTTCGTTATGTAATCAGACACATGAAGACACCTGCTTAGTGCTGCTTCCTTCCAGACCTGACACAATTCACAAGGCCTCCATTGTCCTAGCCTTTCGGCACTACTTATTATAACGGAAGCTCTGTCGAATTACTAGTCTTTTTTAGCTTTTTTTTACGTTGCCGTAATTCTCGAAAAAAGTCAGTCAATAATGCACTACACGTTTCACCTAAAATCCCTGCTTCCACATAGCTCCAGTGATTGAACCGTTCGTCTATCGATAAATTTAATAAACTACCACTAGCACCGCCTTTAGGATCAAATGCGCCAAAATAGATCTCTTCTACTCGAGCCAGCATCGTTGCACCAGCACACATTGGACAAGGTTCTAGTGTCACAAATAACTGCGCTTTTTCTAAACGCCAGCTCCCGACCGCTTCACAAGCTTGTGCGATCGCGATCATTTCTGCATGCATCGTGGCATTTTGTGTCGTTTCTCGCAAGTTGTGTCCCCGACCAATGACTTCTTGATCTAAAACGACGACGGCTCCGATTGGCACCTCATGTAGTTGTTGTGCTTTTTTAGCTTCTAACAAAGCTTCTTGCATAAAGTGCTCTTTTTGTGTTTGGGTTAATGTACTGCTTTTTTCCATTGATACACTCCTATACCTAAAAAACTGAGGTGCATGTCTGCACCTCAGTTATCTTAAAAGATTTGATTAAAAAAATCTTGTAATTTCTCTTTCGCATCTTCTGCATGTGCAGCTGCTTCTTTTTTACCAGATTTTACTTTTTTACTTAATTGCATCACATAATCTAATTCTTCATCGTCTAATTTGTCGACAACATTCAATAATGTTTCATTACCGCCAAATTTATCTGAAACAAATTTTTTCACTTTGCACCGATTGGTCATATAACGACCTTTCGTTAGTAGTTTTTCTGAAGCAATTGCTGCAGTAGCTACCCCAGCGATTGCCACAAGCCCTAAGCCTAAAGATACTTTAGTTGCTGCTTTCATCTTGTTCATCCTCTCTGTTTTTGCGCTTATTTCTATCTCAATCATAACACGAATAACAAAAAAGCCCTACTATTTCGATCAGTTGCGACGGTTGTTTGCGATCATAATCAAACGAATCAATTGCAGTAGGGTTGTGATCGCTGCTGCGACGTACGTCAATGCGGCAGCAAACAACACTTTACGTGCCATCGGCAATTCTTCTTTAGTCAACAAGCCACCTTCACCTAAAATTTTCAAGGCACGTCTTGAAGCATCAAACTCGACAGGCAACGTCACCACTTGAAATAAAAAGGCCATCGAAAAAGCAACGATCCCTAAATTGATCAATAAAGGAAAACTAAAAATCAGGCCGAACATGATCATCGGAATCGATATCGTCGATCCTAAGTTAGCGGCTGGTACGATTGCTGCTCGAATTCGCATCGGTTTGTAATCTACTGCATCTTGAACTGCATGTCCGCATTCATGTGCGGCAACCCCGATTGCTGCGACAGAGGTCGATCGTGCAGTCGATTGAGATAAACTGAGTATTTTATTTCCCGAATTGTAATTATCTGTCAAATCGCCGGCAATACTTTGGACACCGACGTTATGAATCTGTTGATTTTGCAAGATATACTCGGCAGCGTCTGTCCCAGTAACTTGATGCTGGCTTTTGATCTTATCATATTTACGAAACGTACTATTGACATAGGCGGACGAAGCCAACGAAATCGTCATCCCAATAAAGACTAAAGATAGTGTAAACCAATTGTCTAACCAATAAATCATGGCATCTCTCTCCTTATTTGTTTTCTTTATTTTAGCATGACTTGACTATTTCGCGTACGTTTTCAGACTACCTAAGGAAATTTTTAGACATTTAGATCTTCATCACAAATATCACCTGAAACGACTCGTGTTGTTTCACCACGTAAAAAGAGCTCATCGCCTAACACTTCTACTTGCAACAATCCACCTAGTGTTTCTAAAGTCACGATTCCTTTTACTTTTTTACGCTTGATCAACGTTAATGCCGTAGCACCTGATCCTGTACCACAAGCTAGCGTAAAGCCTTCTACACCGCGTTCAAAGGTACGAATCAAAACATTGCCATTTGCCAATTGTTGATAAAAATTCACATTGGCCCCTTTTTCTAGTCGTGACCAGTGACGTAATGTTTGTGCAAGTGGAAGTAACTCTTCTAATGGTGTATCTTGTAATCGATCAAACTCGACAACTACATGCGGAAGTCCGGGATTTCCTAATTCGACATACGAAAGCTCTGATACTTCAGGAAACTCCCAATCGTAGACTTCTTTTGTTGCTGTATTCAACTGTACTTGATACGTTCGCTCATCGATCCGAATAGCGGGCACATCACCGGCGACCGTTTCAATGACCATAGTAGCTTTCGCTAATCGATGTTCATAAGCGTAGCGCGCCAAACAACGAGCTCCATTCCCACACATCTCCGCTTCTGTTCCATCTGCATTAAAAAAGATCATGCGAAAATCGCCACCGTGTTGTGCGTGATCGACAACCATCACTGCGTCAGATCCTACAGACACACGACGTTGACAGACTTGTTTTGTGATTGCTACTAGTTGTTCATAGGTATAGCCTAAATCAATATTATTTAAAATAATGAAATCATTACCGGTACCTTGATATTTCTCAAATGGGATGTTCATCTTATCCTCCTTATTGTAAATGGCTCGGGATGCGCTCATTTTGGATCACTTGTGCATAACTTTGACGTTCGACTACAAGTGCAGCTCGCCCTTCTTTGACAAATACTGCTGCTGGAATCTGAATTTTATTGTAGTTGCTTGCCATAGAATACCCGTAAGCACCAGTAGTAAATGTCGCAAAAATATCTCCTGTCTCAACAGGTGGTAACTGGACGTCTTTCATCAAGATATCCGTACTTTCACAGATTTTCCCTGAAATCGTCACCACTTCACTTGCTGGTTGTTGGTATTTATTGGCAATACAGCCTTCGTATTGTGCATGATACAGACCTGGTCTAATGTTATCTGTCATCCCACCATCAATCGAAGCATAAGTCCGAATGCCTGGAAGAGTCTTAATTGCACCGATCGTATGCAAACTAATGCCTGCTTCAGCTACGATGCTGCGACCGGGTTCGATTACGATCGTTGGACGATATAAGTTGTGTTGCTGACAAAAGGCAATCGTTTTTTCCATCAATGGATCTAAAAAGTAAGAAAACGGCTGCCGAATATCGTCTTTTGTATAGCGTACGCCAAATCCCCCACCGTAATTCAATTCTTTTACCGTATAGCCTAGTGTATCATGGATTTTTTTCACTAAATCAAGCGCGACTTGTGCCGCAGCTAAATGCGTTTGATTTTCAGCAAGCTGGCTACCAATATGAAAATGGATACCGTAAAAATCGATCTCTGGCGCATCGATAGCTTCTTTGATCAAGGGCAGTAAAATCGTTTCATCTAGTGGAATCCCAAATTTAGAATCTTTTTGGCCAGTTGAGATATATTCATGTGTATGAACACTGATTTCTGGTGTGATTCGAAATAAGATCTTTGCGGTTGTTTGTTTTTCTTTACATAAGGCTTGGATCAACTGTAATTCTTGTAACCCATCTACAATAATCCGACCGACGCCATAATCTAATGCCATTTCTAACTCTTCAATCGATTTATTATTTCCATTGAATTCGATTTTTTCTGCTTCAAAGTCTGCTTTGATCGCAGTATACAATTCCCCGCCGCTCACGACATCTAGACACAAGCCCTCGCGCTCGACTAATCGTAACATCGCCAATGTATTAAAGGCTTTTGATGCATAAGCTACACGGACTCGCTCATATTTTTCCACAAAATCTTCACGTAATTCACGACACGCTTCAATGATTTTTGTTTCAGAAAAAACGTATAATGGGGTTTGATAAGTTTTGGCTAATTCGACTGTATCACAGCCATCAAAAATAAAATGTTCGCTCATAAGTTTACTCCTCATTGATTTAATGCAGCAATCAAGCCGACATAACACTCGACGCCACCTAATAGATTTTCTTCATTAAAATTCATTTTGCCACTATGTAATGGCCACGTATATCCTAATTCTTCATTGCGAATGCCGACAAAAAAGAATAATCCTGGAATTTGGGTTTGATACATCGAAAAATCTTCAGCTAACATATACGGTGGTGTTTCGCGATACGCTTCTTTGGCCACTGATTTTAAGGCTTCTACCATTGCCTCATCGTTATCGACTACTCGATACATATGATTAAAGATCACTTCACATTCACACCCATATCCTAAGGCGATTTGGGTCGCTAGTTGTGTGATCCGTGTCGTCATTTGGTCATAGACGCTATCGCTAAATGCACGCATCGTCCCTTCTACGACGACTTTCCCAGGGATGATATTCATCGCTTCCCCACCTGTAATCTTACCAAATGTGATAACACCAGCTTCCATCGGACTTACATTGCGTGCAAGAATCGTATGGATCCCTTGAATGATTGCAGAAGTTGCTAAGATTGCATCTGCACCTTGTTGCGGTTGTGCACCGTGTGCGCTTTGTCCTTTGACAATCAATTGGATTTCACCATTACGAGCCATCATCGCATGAGGTTTGCACGCAATGACTCCTTCTTCAAATTCAGGAAAGACATGTAGTCCTACGATTTGTTCTACGCCAAATTCTGTCAATACGCCGTCTTCGATCAACAATTGGGCGCCACCAGGTCCTTCTTCAGCGGGCTGGAACAACAAAACGATCGTCCCTTTGATCACTTCAGGATGCAAGGTCAAATACTTGGCAAATCCTAACATCGTCGCCATGTGCCCATCGTGACCACATGCATGCATTTTCCCTGGTGTTTTTGATGCAAATTCAGCTCCAGTTTCTTCTGTTACTGGTAATGCATCGATATCCGTCCGAAAGGCTAGCGTTTTTCCAGGTTTTTCTGAGCGGAATACGGCAACTAATGCTGTATCTAGTCGCGTGTGAATTTCTGTTACGCCCATTTCAATAAGCTGTTTTTTCAAATAAGCACTTGTTTGATATTCTTTGAGTCCTAATTCAGGAATTTGGTGTAATTCGCGACGCCAATGTTGAATCATCGGAGCCAACGCTTGAACTTCTGGGCTAATTTTCATCTATTTTCTCCTTAAATCCGAATTTCTCATAGTATTCTCGTTGTTTTTTCGTTTAATCATTGATATTTTCTCATAATACAGGTTATAATTCCAATAATCTATCATTATTTTTGATTTTTTATACAAAAATGGAAAATAACAATAAAGAGTGGAATAGGATGTGTACATATGACAATTTTTGAAGGTGCGGCTGTCGCACTGATCACCCCCATGTATGAAGACGGAAGCGTTGATTATAAGAGTTTAACTGAATTAGTCGAATGGCAAATCCAATCAGGAATCGATGCAATCGTCGCCTGTGGAACGACAGGTGAAGCGTCGACATTAATTGATGAAGAACATATCGCAGTCATCGAGGCAGTAGTAAAACAAGCAAATGGTCGAGTACCAGTCATTGGTGGGACGGGCTCAAATAACACACAACACGGAATCCATCTGTCAAAAGAAGCGCAACGCGTAGGTGCTGACGGTTTATTAGTTGTTACTCCTTATTACAATAAAGCAACAAAAACGAGTTTAGTAGCGCATTATAAAGCGATTGCGGAAAGTGTTGAGCTACCGATTTTACTTTACTCTGTTCATTCACGCACTGGGATGAACTTGGATGTCGATGCAGTTAAAGAATTGAAAAAGATCCCAAATATTGTTGGGATCAAAGAAGCCAGTGGCGATATCTCCCAAGTTGTGTCTATCGCACGTGAAGTCGATGAACACTTTGCGCTTTATTCAGGAAATGATGATCAAGTCTTACCTTTCTTGTCCGTTGGCGGAAAAGGTGTAATTTCTACAATCAGCAATGTTGCACCTGCCCAAACGTCAGAAATGGTCCATGCTTATCTAGATGGCGACCTGACGAAAGCAAAAGATATGCAACTGGCACAAAAACCACTGATCGATGCGCTATTTGCTGAAGTCAATCCCGTACCAGTCAAAGCAGCTGTCGCATTGATGGATAAATGCCAAATGACGTATCGTTTGCCTCTTGGTCAACCAGAAAAAGCGACAATCGAACGTTTACAAAAAGAAATGACTGCTTACAACATTTTATAGGAGGACGCACATGTTATCGATTATTTTAAGTGGTGCCAATGGTCGAATGGGTCGTGTGATCCAAGAGATCGTATCACAACATGAACAGCTACAGATCGTGGCCGGGATCGATCGCCATCAAGCGGACACTCCCTTTCCACTCTACAACTCATTAGAAGAAGTCAATGAACAAGCGGATGTTATTATTGATTTTTCCCATTATAGTAATGTCGAGACATTATTAGCGACAAGTGTTCAAAAAAAATTGCCGATCGTCGTCGCAACGACCGGTCTATCAGAAGATCATTTCGCCTTACTTGATCAAGCAGCAACTGACATTCCGGTTTTTTATTCAGCCAATATGTCTTTAGGAATCAATGTCTTGATCCAAGCATTAAAAACGATCACTCCTACATTAGAAGCGGATTTTGATATTGAGATCATCGAAAAACATCATAATCAAAAAAAAGATGCGCCTAGCGGAACAGCTTTACTACTAGCTGACTCGATCAATGAAACGTGTCGCCAGAAAAAGACCTATGTTTACGGCCGATCAGGTAACGAAAATGAGAACCCTCGTACAGAATTAGGAATCCATGCAGTCCGTGGAGGAACGATCCCTGGTGAACATACTGTATTATATGCTGGACTTGACGAATTGATCGAATTGAAACATACCGCATTATCACGAGATATTTTTGCCAACGGTGCTATCAAAGCTGCACAATTTTTAGCGACGCAAGCTCCTGGTCGCTACTCGATGGCAGAACTAATTACCAAAAATTAATTAAAGAGGTGACTTTATGTCAGATTTACAATTTACAGATGCGTATGCATTAGCCAAATTTATCCAACAATCTACCAAAAAAACACCGGTTAAAGCCTATATCTCCGGAGTATTAACCCTTACTGAAAAACCAAGTAATCTTCAATTATTCGGTGAAGATGCATTTCATTTAGCGATCGGCGATGCTGAAGATATCGAGAGCTTCTTAGCTGAACATGAAGCTGAGATTACGGACTATTACTTAGAAAACGACCGTCGTAATTCAGCTGTTCCCATGCTAGATATTACCAAAGTCGATGCACGAATCGAACCTGGTGCGTTTATCCGTGACCAAGCAATCATTGGAAAAAATGCCGTGATCATGATGGGAGCAGTCATCAATATCGGTGCGGTGATCGGTGAAGAAACGATGATTGACATGGGGGCTATCTTAGGCGCACGTGCTACAGTCGGAAAACGCGCACATATCGGAGCTGGAGCCGTCTTGGCCGGTGTTCTAGAGCCACCTTCAGCAAGCCCCGTGATCGTCGAAGATCATGTATTAGTCGGAGCAAATGCTGTTGTATTAGAAGGCGTACGGATCGGTGAAGGGGCCGTCGTGGCCGCCGGCGCTATCGTAACCGAAGATGTTCCAGCTGGTGCGGTCGTGGCCGGATCACCTGCAAAAATCATCAAGATGAAAGATGAAAAAACTACAGCTAAAACAGAATTCTTAGACGATTTACGTAAATAAATCAAAAAAACCAGCAAAGTCAATCGACTTCGCTGGTTTTTCTTTGATAGGCCGTCCAATAATAAAGAATCACTTGTAGACATGTAAACATCACGACAAAAAACAAGGCGCGAATAGTCAATAATTCTTTTAATGTGTGTAATACTTGGATTGGATGTGAAAAAAAAGTCACACTATTCAAGCGAATAAATCGACCTAAAAACACGCCAACACTCGTCAATAAAAACATCACGAGTAAATAACCTTTTTGATGACGACGTGACAAGTGATACCGTCTGCTCAAGCGCGCAAAAATTCCGCGAATACTGCGAAATCCCAGTGCCACTAAACTAAATATCCCTGCCACGACTAAAAAGTACATCGCCCAAATCCCAATAGCATCTGTCATGACGACATTAGACGTCTGATAAAATTCGATCCGACTTAAATGAATCAAATCCGTTAGTAAATAAGCATTATTCGGTAAAAACAATACATACAGTAAAAATAATACTACCTTGCTTTTTTTATGTTGCGCCCAGTTGATCCAAAAATAAATTTCAAGCGGTACATAGGCAAGCATGCTATCAATTAATAAAAAACGAATCGGCAGTCGCTCTAGATAGTAATAGGAAACAACTAGCAGGTACACGACCATACACGAACGAATCCACCATCTTTTTCTCGTCACTGTCGTTCACATCCTTACTTATCTGCTTTACGATACTGTGTGCATGCTGCTAGAATTTCTCCATAGATTTCAGCGACCTCAGCTTTATCTTTGGCATTCGCTCCACTAGCAAGCGGATGTCCACCACCATGATGACGTTTTGCAATCTCATTGATTACAGGCCCTTTAGACCGAATACGTACGCGATAATACCCTTCTGGCTGTTCGACAAACAATGCCCAAGCCAACACTTCTTCGACATCTCCTGGTAAAGGCACAAGTCCAGATGTCTCAGCATCGCTTACATGATAGGTTTCCAACAATTCTTTTGTTAAAACAACTTTTGCTGCACCAGTTTGATCGACTTCTAAATTCGAATAGACATAACCAGAAAGACGCGCAACTTTTAGTGGAACTTGTTGCAAAGTACGGTTGATCTTTGATGCATCAAAGTCATAACAGCGTAGTTTTCCAGCAATCGCAAATGTGGCTTTGGTCGTAGCTGGATACAAAAAGCGTCCAGTATCTCCAACGATCCCAGCATACAATAAGCGAGCCGCGTTATCTGTCATCTGCAATTCGTCATGCGCAAAACAAAACGATGCGATCATTTCACTACAGCTACTTGCTTTGGGATCTACCCACATCAGATCACCATAAGGTTCGTCATTTGGGTGATGATCGATTTTGATTAGTTTTTTTCCTAAATCATAACGATCGTCACTAATGCGCGGCGCATTTGCGGTATCCGTTACAATCACCAGCGCTTCTTGATACTGTTCCTCGCTTACTTCATCCATCGTTGCCAAAAAATCAAGGTCTCCTACTGGACCACCGACTTGATAAATCGTTTTATTTGGAAAAGAGGCGCGCAAAATCTCTGCTAAGCCCACTTGTGAACCGATCGCATCAGGATCTGGTCGCATATGACGATGGATAATAATGGTATCGTATGCTTGAATTTGGTTTAAAATCTGTTCTTGTTTCATACAACTTCCTTTCTTATGGTCGCTCCATCACTTGGCAGACGACCATCGCTTTTGCGACAAGCGAGTTTTCAATTTCGATTTCCATATCGATCTTGGCTGAACGTCGGCCTAGATCTAAAATTTGTGGTCGCAATACAAATTCACTTTCTAGTTGGATCAAACGGAAATAATGCAAGTTCACTTGTTCGATCCAAATATTTTTCCGTTGATTCGCCTTCATCGTACGTTTTGCTGCATTGGCAATGATCTCACTTAAGACACCAAATGAGATCGTCCCCATCTCATCAACCATCTGAGGCGTCACGGTAAACCGAAATTCAGGCTGATCATACCGTTTATTGTCACTATCGATTTCAACCACTTGGATTTGACCATTGATCTGATCTGAGATCGTATCTGAAACTTGCGGTTGCCTTTGGATCAACTGCATCGCTTTCATAATATCTTGCCGCGTCACGATCCCTAGTAATGTAAAGTCGTCAGCCACAACTGGCATCACTTCTAAGCCATCCCAAATCATTTGGTGACTGACAGAAGCTACACTCATTTCTTTTTTGACGATTCTTGGTTCTTTGGTCATCAAGCGCTCAATGGATTGGTGGGGATTTTTTCCTAAAATATCTTTGGCTGTCACAATCCCTACGACACGCATATTTTTATTGACGACTGGAAAGCGTGAGTGATGGCCATCTTGTGACAACTGGTGATACTCTTCCACTGTATCTTGAACCGATAGATACTGCGTCTTTTCTAATGGCATATAAATATCACTAACCAATAAGATTTCTTTTTTGATCATTTGATCGCTCAACGCTCGGTTGATCATCGTCGCTACAGTAAATGTATCGTATGTCGTACGTAAAACTGGTAATGCTTGTTCATCTGCTAAACGTGCGATTTCAGGTGTGGTATCAAATCCTCCCGTAATCAGTACAGCTGCACCTTGGTTTAACGCTAGTTCTTGCGCGTTGATTCGATTTCCCACAATCATCAGTGATCCTTTTGTGACGTAACGCTTCATCGCATCGACTTGCATCGCTCCGATAACAAATTTATTTAAATGTTTTTCAAGACCCGCTACCCCACCAATAATATCAGCTTCCGTAATTTGAACCACTTCTTCAAAGGTCAAGCGTTCGATATTTTTCTTTAATTTACGTTCGATCCGAATCGTACCGACACGTTGAATCGTGGAGACTAACCCAATATTTTCAGCATCTTTAATTGCGCGATAAGCCGTTCCCTCACTGACTGATAGATCTTTAGCAATCCGACGAACGGAAATGCGTTCACCTACAGGCAGACTTTCGATATGCGTTAAAATCAAGTCATGTTTAGTCGCCATCAGGACACCTCGATCGTTTCACCAATTTGCATTACATAGCCATTTTGTGCTTCTAATTGTGCTACGAAGGCTTCTGGATCTTGTTTGATCGCAGGAAACGTATTGTAATGAATCGGCACTACACGTTTTGCTTGTAGTCTTTTAGCAGCCCGGGCAGCTTCTTTTGGTCCCATGGTAAAATTGTCCCCAATCGGTAAAAAGGCGCAATCGATCTCATGTTGTTCCCCGATCAAAGCCAAATCACTAAAATCCGCAGTATCTCCAGCATGATAGATCGTCTTGCCGTCTGCTTTGATCAAAATCCCAGCTGCTTCGCCTAAATAAATCAGTTGTCCCTCTTCTTCAAGTCCAGAACTATGCAAGGCTGGTGTTAGTTGGATGCGACCAAAATCAAAATCATGACCGCCACCTAAGTTCAAACCGTGCGTCTGTTGAACGCCTTTTTGTTTCATGTACTTCATCAATTCCATCATGCCAACAATCGTAGCGTTATTAACGTTTGCCAATTCTACTGCATCGCCGATATGGTCATAATGGCCATGAGTCAATAAAATATAGTCAGGATGCAAAGTATCTAATTCGACGTCGACTAATGGATTGCCGCTGATAAAAGGATCAACAATCAAGTTGGTCCCATCATTTAAAGTAACCGCTAAAGCTGAATGTCCTAAATAAGTAATGTTCATGATGTTTTTCCCTCCATTTTTGCTACAGTTAATTGTCTAGATTATAACAGATATTTAATTTTTCGAACAACAAGATCCATTGCAACGAAAAAGACCGCCTAATTAGACGATCTTTTGGTTCTATTTACGTCGATTTCGCCCGCTCGCTTCCATAATAACAGGTAAGATAACTGGACGACGTTTTGTTTGTTCAAATAAATAACGGCTTAGTTGATCACGAATATCTTGTTTCAACTTACTCCATTCAAACTCTTCATCATGTAGATGCTTTTCAACAATCGTTTCGACCATTTCAGCACTTTCACGAATCAAATCGCGACTTGCTTTGACATAGACAAATCCTCTAGATGTGATTTGTGGCTCAGAAACGATTTTCTTTTCACGACGGTTAATCGTGACTACTGCAATAAAGATGCCATCTTCAGACAACACTTTGCGATCGCGTAACACGATGTTTCCGATATCGCCCACTCCGATACCGTCGATCATGATATTTTCAGAAGGAATCGAGCCTGCTAGACGCATCTCATGATGATTGTATTCTAAAATATCACCTTTAGCCGGTAAGAAAATATGCGACTCTTTGATACCGACAGCCATGGCCACCTCTTTATGGGCGATCATTTGACGGTATTCTCCTTGTACGGGAATTAAATAGTCTGGTTTTAACAGATTCAACAACAATTGTAGGTCACTTGGATTGGCGTGACCTGATACACGGAAATTCTCAGAAATATTTTTCACCGTAGCACCTGAGCGATAGATCATATCTTCCGTTTTCGCAACGATAGTTTCCATCGCGATCGTTGGTGTTGTTGTAATAAAGACTAAATCGCCTTCTGTGATACGTAACGTACGATGAGTGCTATTGGCCATTTTTTGCAAAGCCTTGATCGGTTCGCCCATCCGACCAGTTTCTAAGATCAACAACTGCTCCGGTGCATATTGTTTCATTTCTTTTTGCGTTACAAAGATGTCTTCTTCAGGAACGTGCAGACGATTCAGTTTGATTGCTGTTCGAATGATCTTTCCAAAATCTTGACCAGTCAGCACAACTTTGCGATTAGATTTTGCAGCTGCGTCTAATACTTGTTGGACCCGCTGTAAATTACTAGCGACACAAGCAACAATGATTCGACCTTCCCAATACTTAATCGTATCGTAGACTTCTTCTGCAATTTGCGCTTCTGAAGCGACTTGCATTGGATTTTCAGCATTGCTTGATGTGCTTAATAAAGCCAAGACATGGTCACGACCAATTTCTGCTAAACGTGCAAAATCCGTTTGATACATCGGTAACGCTGCTTGGTCAAATTTGAAATCTCCCGTATATACGATCGAGCCTTCTTTAGTCTTTAAACTGATCCCAACTGAATCTGGAATCGAATGGGTTGTTTTAAAGAAACTGATCACCGTACTGCCAAAATCGATTTCTGTGTGCGCATCGATCACATGAAAGTCTTTGAATTTTTTTGTTGCGACTTGTCGATGGACGATCAATTTTGCTAATTCGATCGTTAATTCAGTCCCAAACACCGGTACTGGTACGCGTTCTAGTAAATATGGCAATGCGCCGATCGCATCTGCATGTCCATGAGTTAAAAAGACTCCAGCCACACGGTCACGATTTTCTTCAAGATACGTAAAGTCAGGAATCACCGTATCGATTCCAAGTAATTCATTTTCTGGATAACGTAATCCACAATCCAGTACAAAAATATCGTTTTCCACTTCCGCAATGTATAAATTTTTCCCGTTCTCACGGACACCACTTAGCGGGATGATTTTGATTTCACTCAAAAAAGTTCACCTCTTCTATCTATTTTATCTACTTCATGTTCAACTTGGTCCCATGAGTCTATCACATCCATTATACAACAAAAAAAAGAAAAGCGCGGTTTTCCCGACACTTTTCTAAAAAATTTAAGGGACACGAACTAAATCCATCTCGTGTAGTGCTTCAGCGATTTGCACACTATTGGCTGCAGCACCCTTTAATAAGTTGTCTGATACGACCCAAAGATGAAGGCCATTTTTAACATCTAGATCTTTTCTGATCCGTCCGACAAACGTTTCTGTTTGGTCAGCTGAAAAAATGGCTTGTGGATACAATTGTTGACTTGGATCATCTTGTACGATAACACCAGGTGCATCTGTCAACCACTGACGAACATCTGAAACATCCGCTACAACATCTGTTTCAATATAAACGGATTCTGAATGTCCTTTCACTACTGGAATGCGGACACAAGTCGCAACCACTTGGATCGTGTCATCTTCCATGATTTTTTTCGTTTCATTGACCATTTTCATCTCTTCATACGTATAATCGTTATCTGTAAAGACATCGATTTGTGGTAACGCATTGAAGGCGATTGGGTAATGTTTTTTATCCCCACCACTTGGTAAGATAGTTGTTTGCCACTGTTCGACAGGTTCTTCATTTAAATAAGATTGCGCCTGTGTTTTTAATTCTTCTATCGCTCTTGCACCAGCACCAGAGACTGCTTGATAAGTCGATACGATAATCCGTTTTAATCCAACTTGTTGACGGATCGGCTCTAGCGCAACCATCATCTGGATCGTTGAACAATTTGGATTGGCAATGATTCCATTATGTGTAGAAAGTGCGTGCGCATTGACTTCTGGAACAACTAACGGGACATTTGGATCCATTCTAAAGAAACTGGTATTGTCAACGACGACTGCTCCGCGTTTGACTGCTTCAGGAGCAAATTGTTTTGAAATCCCCCCACCAGCACTAAACAATGCAAGATCGACACCGGTAAATGATTCAGCTACTAATTCTTGAATCGTCAATTCTTCACCGCGAAAGGTTCTTGTTTGACCTGCTGAACGTTTTGATGCTAATAAAACAACTTCTTTGATCGGTAAAGTTGATAATTCTAACATTTGGATCATTTGTGTTCCGACAGCACCAGTCGCTCCCACAACGGCTACAGTATAACTTTTACTCATATGGACACTCCTTAAGATGAAAACTTTTTAATCATTCTATCACATTTTCTTTTCTGATAAGTCAAAAATACGAAAAAAAGCAGAAAGTTTCCTTTCTGCTTTTTAATCGCTTATTTGGATCACATATCCATCAAATGGCGCAAACGTCATTTTTTGTTGTAACTGATCATAGCGCGTTTGGTTCGTTAACAAACACTTCCCTTTTTTACAAATCGATGCAGGTAATTTTGCATCGATGAATTGATCGGTCAAATTCACACACACGATCACCTGTTGCGTATTCGCTTGACGCAGATAAACAAACAATGCTGGATGTTCTGGCAATAAAAAGCGAATCTCACCGCCTAATAATGCAGGTTCTTGTTTACGTAAAGCAATCATCTGACGGTAAAAATTCCATAAACTGCTCGGATCGTTTGCTTCGTTTTGTTGATTGCGCTCTTTGTAATCAGGATTCACTGCTAGCCAAGGCGTGACCGTTGAAAAACCACTATATTTTGTCTCATCCCATTGCATCGGTGTGCGAGAATGATCACGTGAAAAGTTTAAGGCTTGTTTTAATGCCTCATCTTTAGATTCAGTTTGTCGCAATCGTTGATAAAATGCAATCGTATCTTGTCCATTGACTTGATCAATTGATGTAAAGGGATAATTTTCAATTCCTAATTCTTGACCTTGATAAATAAAGGGTGTACCACGCAAAAAGAAATAGCCCATTGCTAAAGCCTTCGCAGAATGAATCGATCCATCACCAAAAATCGAAATACTTCTTGGTAAATCATGATTTTCCAAATACAACGCATTCCATCCGATTGGTTGCAAATCTTCTTGCCAACGCATCATGACTTGTTTAAAGCCAAATGGATCCACGCGTTCTTCACCTTTTTTACCTTTTCTAACCATGTGTTCTAATTCAAAGATCATATCCAAATATCCGGTGTCATCGGTCCATTCTTTTGCTTTTTTACTACTGACCCCACTCGCTTCCCCTACCGTCATACATTGATAGTCATCGAACACTTCTTTTAACTCTGTCATATAAACATCGATTCCTTTAACGTTCATAAACGGAGCCCAAGGATTATCTGTAATGGTAAATGACCAATCTTCTTTTTGGATATGGCTGATCGCATCTAAACGAAACCCATCAATTCCTTTGTCGAGCCACCAACGAATCATGTCATAGATTTCGTGACGCATCGTTTCATTTTTCCAGTTAAGATCTGGTTGTTCTTTAGCAAAGATATGAAAATAAGCTTGCTGGGTCTTTTCTTGATAGGTCCAAGTCGAGCCACCAAAAAAACTTTGCCAATCATTTGGAGGTGTATCTTTTGTCGCGTCGACCCAATGATAAAACTCACGGTAAGGATTATCTTTACTTTTTTGAGCTTCTTGAAACCAAGGATGCTGATCACTCGTATGATTTACGACTAGATCCATAATCAACTTGATATTGTATCGATGAGCGGTAGCAATCAATTCTTCCATATCTGCCATCGTTCCAAAATCAGGATGAATTGCTCTAAAATCTGAAATATCATAGCCATTGTCCACATTTGGTGAAGCATAGACTGGGTTTAACCAGATAAAGTCAATTCCTAACGCCTTTAATTCCGGGATTCTACGAATGATCCCAGGCAAATCTCCGATCCCATCTTGATTACTATCTTGAAAACTTCGAGGATAAATTTGATACCCTACTGCTTCTTTAAACCATGTATTATGCATCTGCCACCTCTTTTTCGATTGTAATGACAAAGCCTTTTGGTTCGATAATGATTTGAGTCTCTTTTTCATACGCCAAATTTTGCATCAAAATTTCCGTTTGTGCGATCGTCTTCGCGGTAGTTCCGCAGTTGAAATACCCTTTGATCGTCACTTCTTGAGTACGGCGTGTGAGACATAGATGATCTTCACATTGTTCATCGATCTGCCAAACTAAATTTCCGTTTGATAAAGTTGGAATATGCGCTTTACGTAGCGCGATCAACTCTTTTACAAATTCTTTCAACGCCAAATCTTGTTCTTGCTCATCCCACACCATGCACTTGCGGCAATCTGGATCCATCTCTCCTGTCATCCCGATTTCATCGCCGTAATAAATACAAGGAACACCTGGTTGAAGATAGGTAAATGCCATTACTTGACGCATCAAATCTTTATCTCCTCTAGTTTCCGTTAGAATTCGTGGCGTGTCATGAGAATCCAGTACGTTAAATTGCATTTGATTGATTTGATCGCGATACAACATCAATTGATCCGTTAATTCTGAAACGAGTTTTGTACTATCGATCGCATGTTCGATCATATAGTTTTTGATCGAATCTGTATACGCATAATTCATAACAGCACTAAATTCGTCACCTTGTAACCAACTTTGTGATGAATGCCAAATCTCACCCAAAATATAAAAATCGTCTTTGACGGCCATACACGCTTCACGAAACTTCTTCCAAAAGGCATGATCGACTTCATTGGCTACATCCAAACGCCAAGCATCGATATCAAATTCTTTGATCCAATAAGTCGCAATATTTAACAGATATTCTTGAACCTCTGGATTTGCCGTATTCAATTTCGGCATATGCGGCGTAAAAGCAAACACATCGTACGTTAAATCACGAGCGTCTTCATCGTGGTCACCTGGTGTATAACTTGCTGGGAATTCATGGATATGGAACCATTTCGCATATCGTGAATTTGCTCCATTTTTTAAAACGTCTTGCCATTGTGGTGAGGTATCTCCGATATGATTAAATACCGCATCCAACATGATTTTAATTCCGCGCTCATGACACTTTGTAATCAATTCTTTTAACGTGGCTTCATCGCCAAAAGCGGGATCGACTTTTAAATAATCGATTGTATCGTATTTATGATTGGAGTGTGCTTCAAAAATCGGACACAAGTATAACCCATTGATCCCAAGATCTTCTAAATAATCCAAATGATCAATGATCCCTTGCAAATCGCCACCAAAGAAATCGTCGCGATCGGGATTTTTACTCCCCCAAGGCAACGTACCATCTGGATCGTTTGTCACATCCCCGTTTGCAAATCGCTCTGGAAAAATTTGATACCAAACCGTTTCTTTTACCCATTCGATTGGTTTCACTCGGTCTACTTCATGAAAATATGGCAAGCGGAAATAATTATTCGGCATACTAATAAATGGTTCAACAGCCGCATATACGCCATGATCGCCATAAAACGCCTTGATGCCCTCAACGCCTTCTACTTCAAAACCGTAACTTAAGCGATGAAACAACGCTGTTTTCTCAATAAACCAGTAATCATATAACGAAGTTGATCCGATTTTTTGCATCTCTTCACGTTCGTTATACCAGGCTTCTTTATCTAAAAGATAAGGATCACCACTGATCAAGTACACGCGCTTCATATCTCCTTTAGCTGTTCGTAATCTGATATGCATATGATCTTTAGTATAAAGATAAGCATATTCGCTTTCTGGTCGGTGGTAAATTGCAGCTGTATTCATAGACGAGTCTCCATTCTATTTCAGTAAGTTTTGGCTAAATTATGCCACAGCTTTCGTTTTTTTTCAACAAATAACAGCAATCGGTTGCGTATATTTTAAATTTTAAATACAGAAAAAAAGCCTAGTAAATAGAATGAAAATAAATAACTATTCTTATAACCGAAAAATATATCTGTTTTTTTATCGATTTCATCTTGACTATTTTCGCAAACGGTTGCATAATGTGTGTGTAAACAAAAAACAAGTTTTGGAGGCAGAGAAAATGAAGACAAATTGGAAAAAGTACTTAACTACGGGTGTAATATTAAGCGCTTCCGCATTATTGCTTGCTGCATGCGGGAATTCATCTTCTGATACAAAAGATACCGCTTCTTCAGACAAAGGGAGTACTGCAAAACCTGAAGGCGATATCAAATTATGGGTCGACACAGAACAAGTCGATATGTTCAAAGGGATCGTAGCAGATTTTGAAAAAGAATATCCAGACGTAAAAGTTGAAATCGCAGCAGGTTCTTCTGCAGATGCCAAACAAGATGTATCTAAAGATCCAGGAGCTGCAGCGGATGTCTTTATGATGCCTCATGATCAAATCGGACAAATGGCAGATGCGGGTCTACTCTATCCTTTCACAGAAACAAAATTTGCTGAAAACGTGAAAAAAGACAATGTAGATTCTGCAGTTGAAGGGGCAACATGGAAAGATGAATTATACGGCTTCCCTTACGGTGTTGAATCACAAGTCTTGTATTACAATAAAGCAAAACTTTCAGAAGCTGATGTCAAAACATGGGCTGAGATGACCGCTAAAGGAAAAATTGGTACAAACTTTGGTGATGCCGGTGCCAACTATATCTTCGCTCCGTTATTTATGAGTAATGGTGATATGTTATACGGTAAAACCGGTGAAGATGTTAAAGGAACTGATTTTAATAATGAAAACGGTGTCGAAGTTCTAAAATGGATCGCAGCGCAAAAAAATAACCCAGGTGTCGTACAGTCTTCAGCAGAAGCTCTATCAAACCTTGAATCTGGCGTAACCGATGCCTTTTTATCTGGTCCTTGGTCTAAAAATGACGTAGAGAAAGCATTAGGAGACAACATGGCCGTTGCAGCTTATCCAAAAGTTGATTTTGGTAGTGGCGAAAAACAAATGAAAGCCTTCTTAGGGGTAAAACTATTCGCTGTAAACCAACAAACAAAATCACCAGTTGCCGCGTTAACTTTAGCAGACTATCTTTCAAACGAAACGTCTCAAATGAAGGAATTTGAAGGATTTGGAATCGTCCCTTCTAATAAAACGTTACAATCTGACTCAAAAGTTGCTTCTGATGCAGTAACAGCTGCCGTAATCGAAATGTCAGATAGTGAACATTCTGTCGTAATGCCAAAACTTCCAGAAATGAATACATTCTGGCCAGCAATGGATGCGTTGATCAACGATACGTACAAAGGTTCAATCAAAGAAGATCAATACATGGATAAATTGGACAAACTTGTGTCTGATATCTCAAAAACGACTGAATAATTCTAGAATTTGACGCAAGTATTCCCCTTGCGTCAATCTTTTTTTCAAATTTGGATTACTGGCTAACGTAACCCAGTGATCGATACCAAAAGAAAGTGAGTGAAAAGGCGATGTTCAAAAAGAAAAGATATGAACAACATGCAACCTTTAAAGAGGTATTTGCAAAAGGCGATTGGCCAACAAAATTATCTTTCTTGATCATGGGTGCGGCAAACTTAGCCAATAAACAATGGTTAAAAGGCTGTTTATTTTTAGTTGCAGAAATCGGATTTATTTATTGGTTAATTCGTAACGGTATCCATGCCCTAGCCATGCTCGTAACACTAGGGACAAAAAAACAAGGTCTAGTTTATGATGAAGCATTAGGAATTCGAGTCCTCCAAGAAGGCGACAATTCGATGTTACTGCTCTTATTTGGGATCGCGGCTGTTTTAGTCTGCGCGATCATCATCATTTTGTATATCGTTAATTTAAAAAGCACACGTCATTTATACGAGTTAAAACAAGCAGGCGAAGCGATTCCTACGACAAAACAGGATCTAGCAAGCTTATTAAACGAACGTTTTCATATTACTTTAATGGCACTTCCATTATTAGGTGTCTTATTCTTCACGATCTTACCTTTGCTTTACATGATCTCGATTGCGTTTACCAACTACGATCATAATCATTTACCACCTAAAAATCTTTTCCATTGGGTCGGTTTAAAAAACTTTGGTAACGTCATCACTGGAGATATGGCTTCGACCTTCTTCCCCGTTTTAGGTTGGACCTTGATCTGGGCTGTGTCAGCGACAGTGACATGCTTCTTTTTTGGAATCATTTTGGCTTTATTGATCAATACTAAAGGCTTAAAATTCAAAAAAGCTTGGCGGACGATTTTCGTCTTAACGATGGCTGTGCCGCAATTTATTTCATTATTGATCGTTCGTAACTTATTAAATGGTGCTGGCCCAATCAATGCGCTGTTATTAAAAATGGGGATTATTGATTCTGCTATCCCCTTTTTAACAGATCCAACGATGGCAAAAATTTCGATTATCTTAGTCAACATGTGGATCGGGATTCCAGCAACGATGCTTGTTGCGACAAGCGTGATTCAAAACTTGCCACAAGATCAAATTGAAGCAGCACGAATCGACGGTGCGAATAAATTTCAAATTTTTCGAAATATCACGTTTCCACAAATTCTCTTTATTATGACACCGGCGTTGATCCAACAATTTATCGGAAACGTCAATAACTTTAACGTGATTTACTTACTAACTGGTGGTGGACCATCAAATTCAAACTACTATGGTGCAGGATCGACAGACTTATTGGTCACTTGGTTATACAATTTGACCGTTAAAACACTCGATTACAATTTAGCTTCCGTTATCGGAATCTTGATCTTTATTTTATCTGCTGTATTCAGTCTAGTCGCATACACACGAACCAATTCATTTAAGGAGGCGTAAAAAGATGAAGAAAAATAGTTATCAAAAACAAGAACGTGGTACACTGACCTTCGTTTACGTCTTATTAACAGTTTTAGCCATATTTTGGCTATTTCCGATTGTTTGGATCGTCTTGACTAGTTTTCGTGCTGAAGGCGGCGCATTTGTTCCTTACATTATTCCAAAAGAGTTCACTTTAGATAATTATAAAGTCTTGTTAACGAACGCAAGCGGTAACTTCCCTTTTGTTCGCTGGTTCTTTAACACGCTATTTGTTTCGATCTTTAGCTGTATCTTTTCGACTTTGATTACGATCGCAATGGCCTATGCCTTGTCTCGTTTACGCTTTAAACTCCGTAAACCATTTTTGAAAGTCGCATTAGTGTTGAATATGTTTCCAGGTTTCATGAGTATGATCGCGATCTATTACATTTTAAAAGCGATGAATTTAACAGGTAGCTTATTTGCTTTGATTTTAGTCTACTCATCTGGAGCTGCCTTAGGCTTTTATATCGCGAAAGGATTTTTCGATACTGTCCCAATGGCTCTAGATGAATCAGCAATGATCGACGGTGCCAATAAATGGCAGATTTTCACAAAAATCACCTTACCTTTATCTAAACCCATTATCGTATTTACCGCACTAGGGGCTTTCACTGCTCCTTGGATGGATTTCATCTTTGCTAAAATCATCATGGGCGATAAGGTTGAAAGTTACACGATCGCGATTGGATTATTTACGATGATGACTAAATCGACTGCTAATTCGCTTTTCATGGCGTTTACAGCTGGTTGTGTCTTGATTGCCATTCCAATCACCTTACTGTTCATTTATCTACAACGTTTTTATGTCGAAGGCATCACCTCTGGTTCAGTCAAAGGATAATTTGTTAAGCATCCCTTTCTTTTCAAAGAAAAGGATGCTTTTTTTTGCATAACTTTTTCAAATTCGTTACAATCATGTTAATAAAGGATGAAAATCTAACTACAGAAAAGGGTATGCGCATGTTGAATTTAAAAGATATTAAAAAATACTACAACGTCGGTGGAACCGAAACTCGCGCCTTAGATGGTGTAACGGTAGCCTTTCGTAAAAAAGAATTTGTGGCGATATTAGGTCCAAGTGGTTCAGGGAAAACTACGATGTTAAACGTCATCGGTGGCCTAGATCAATACGACAGCGGGGATTTAATCATCAATGGGCAATCGACCAAAAACTTTAAACTAACCGATTGGGATGCTTATCGAAACAACTCGATCGGATTTGTCTTTCAAAGCTACAATTTGATTGGGCATCAAGGGATTTTAGACAATGTTGAATTGGGTATGACGCTCAGTGGTGTCTCTAAAGAAGAACGTCGCAAACGTGCTCAAGAAGCACTCGAGCGCGTAGGGTTAAAAGATCATCTCAATAAAAAACCTAGTCAACTCTCTGGTGGTCAAATGCAGCGTGTCGCCATCGCACGAGCGCTAGCAAATGACCCTGAAATCCTATTATGTGATGAACCGACGGGCGCACTTGATTCTGAAACAAGTGTGCAGATCATGAACTTGATTCAAGAATTGTCTCATGAAAAATTAGTCATCATGGTAACGCACAATCCTGATTTAGCAAAAGAATATGCCGATCGAATCATTGAATTTTCAGATGGTAAAATCATGACAGACTCTAATCCCTATCATGAAGAAAAATCAATAAACGATTTTGAATTAAAACGTACTCGGATGTCTTTTTTCACGGCATTGCGCTTATCGTTTAATAATATTCGGACAAAAAAAGGGCGAACCTTTTTAACTTCATTCGCGTCTAGTATTGGGATCATCGGTATTGCAATCGTATTGTCTTTATCCAATGGTTTCCAAAAACAAATTGATAAAACACAATCTGAAACACTTGCTCAATTTCCAGTCACGATTTCACAAATCACACAAGACAATACCGAATTATTTAGTAATTCTTCTACCAAAGAACAAGAAAAAGCTGGCAAAGATCAAGTTCTAGCCAAAACAAGTGAACAAGACCTAGCACAGCATACCAATGATTTATCTACTGAATATGTCGATTATATCAAGAAAATCAATCCAGATTGGAGCAATAACGTTAGTTTTAGCCGGTCAACGAATTTGAATCTATTACGTGATGTAGATGGTACGATCAAACAAGTTCAATTTTCTAACGCAAAAACAGATGGTCAAAATGCTGGAGGTTTTGCGGCTTCTACTGGTGTCGGGATTTCAGTCTTTCCTGATCAATTGGACCCATCAAAAGATAACTTTTTGAAACAAAATTATCAAGTTGTCGATGGCCAGTATCCAAGTAATCCAAATGATTTAGTCTTAATCATAGACGAAAACGGCACAACCAATGTCAATGCTTTGAATAATCTGGGCTTTGATATCAAAAATGGCGAGTCGTTATCCTATCAAAATATTGTAGGGACAACTGTTAAACTAGCATTTAATAATGCTTACTATACTGAACTACCTACTGGGAACTTCATTCCAAATCAAGATTTGAAAAAAGTTTACGACAACAGTGCAAATCAAACACTCAAAATCGTAGGGATTTTAAAAGCCAAAAGCTCTGCAACAATGGATCTGTTAGCTCCAGGGATTGCCTATAGTGATTCCCTAACACAAGAAGTCATCAAACAAAATAAAGAATCTGAAATCGTTAAAGCACAAGATAAAAGCAATACGAATGTTTTAACGAACGAAACGTTAGACGATACCAAAAAAGCAGCAGTGTTGACTTACTTGGGTGCAAATGCCACACCAAGTAGCATCTATATTTATCCAAATAATTTTAAAACAAAAGAAAAAATCTTAACGTATCTAGATGATTACAACAAAGGAAAAGACAAAGCAGATCAGGTCTTATATACCGATTTAGCCGGTACGATGACCAAGCTAACTGGTGGATTAATGGATGCGATCACATATGTATTGGTGGCATTTGCTGGAATTTCTTTAGTCACTAGTATGATCATGATTGGAATCTTAACCTATACTTCTGTACTGGAACGAACAAAAGAAATTGGTGTTTTAAAAGCATTAGGTGCACGTAAAAAAGATATCACTCGAGTATTTGATGCTGAAACAGCGATTTTAGGTGTAGCTTCTGGAGTATTGGGCGTTGCTATTGCCTACGCTGCAACGTTTCCGATCAATCAAATCTTAGAGAATTTGACTGATTTACAAAATGTCGCACAACTCAATCCAATGCACGCGGTAATCTTGATCGTGATCAGCACGATCCTAACCATGCTTGGTGGACATTTACCTGCCCGCATGGCTGCAAAAAAAGATGCTGCTATTGCCTTACGAGCAGAATAATAAAGGAATGGGACAGAAAACTGTCACATTCTCTAAAAATTGAATAAACGGTGTCCCAGAAGTAACTCCTTCGAAAATAAGCCGCATCATGACCGAAATAGATGAATCTATTATCGGTGTGATGCGGCTTATTTTTTAGAGCTACCAACTTCTGGCACAGCCTCTTTTTTTAATGTGTCGTACCGCCGATTTGTTTTTCATCAGCTTTTCCATCGTAGGCTACGATCGTTTCCAATGCAATCGTCAACCCTTTAACGATATCGTCTAAACTCATCGCTGGCATATTTGGCCGATCCACGACTTGTTCTGGTAAAAACGGCACATGAACAAATCCACTTTTAACGTTCGGAAATTCAGTGGCTGCCAAATGTAGGACTTGATATAAAATATGATTGCAGACAAATGTTCCGGCAGAATTGGAGACAGACGCTGGCAATTGTTGTTTTTTGATTGCCGCTACAATCGCTTTTACTGGCAATTTAGTAAAATAAGCAGCTGGTCCATCTGCTTGAATCGCGACATCGATTGGCTGTTGCCCTTCATTGTCTGGGATTCGTGCATCATCGACATTGATTCCCACTCGTTCGAATGATAGGTCAAAGCGACCTCCTGCTTGCCCGACAGATAACACGTAATCGTAGTCCGTTTTCATTAAGGCTTCTTTGACAACTGCTGCGCTCTTATGAAACACTGTTGGAATTTCTAATTTTGTAATCGTCACACCAGCAATTTCATCTGGCAATCGCTTCACCGCTTCAATGGCAGGATTTGTACTATCCTCGCCAAATGGATCAAATCCAGTTACTAAAATACGCATATAGTTTTCCTCCTAAATTTAAAATGCCCAAAAATACATCAAAACAATGTGCACAATAATCATCAATAACGCAATAATGGTCTGCTCCTTAATGACGCCATACGGACTTTTCATATCCATCAACGATGCAGGAAGTGCATTAAAGTTAGCTGCCATTGGGGTCAACAACGTGCCACAATAGCCTGCTGTCATCGCCAATGCCCCAGCAATCGCAGGATCTGCTCCTTGTGCAATCACAAATGGAATCCCGATCCCTGCAGTAATCACAGTAAATGCCGCAAAAGCATTTCCCATAATCATGGTGAAAAAGACCATTCCCAATACGTAAGCCAAGACACCAAAGAATTTACTACCTTCTGGTACCACACCACTAATTAACGTTGAGATGACCGTTCCTACACCTGAAACGGTAAAAATCACACCTAAAGCCGCTAATAATTGAGGCAAGATCCCTGAAGTTCCCATCGCTTGAATCATCCGGTCGCTTTCACGCATCGTTTGTTTTGCTGAACCTTTAAAAATGATCCAAGCAAAAATCGTCCCGATCACAGCAGCCACTCCAATTGCGACTTTCCCTGAAGCAGGAATAAATCTTGCCAACACCATCGAAATAACCGCCAAACACAGTACCGGAATGAAGAGACGATTGCCATAGCGTTTAGCTGAAGCTTCCAATTTTTCCATTGAAAAATCCGGGAATTTCGTGATACTAAATTGTTTAAAAATCGTGATCACACCTAATAAAACAACCAATACTCCAGCAAATACTGGCGGAACCACTTTGCCAAATGTGAATAAAATGCCTAAATCAAACCAAAACAACGCACTACCGATTCGCTTGGTATTGTCTTTTTGTTGGAGAACTTTCACACCCGTGTACATCAACTGCAACCCAATCAAGATATAAAACCATTCTAACAACTGATCCCAAAACGTTACTGTTTCCACTAGTTCTCCTCCTTTTGTTCTTTATAGGTACGCGCTAATTTACGATCATATAGATAATTGCTGATTCCTACAAAAATAAAGGCAATAATCGCAACTGGCATCGACGCTTTCGCGATATCCCAACCTGTAATTTTATACCCTAAGGAGTCTAGTGTACTGACAATCAGTAGCACTCCTGAAGCAGCTAAAAAAGTATTTTGACCATAGAAATTCCCATAATTGTCCATAGCAGCTGATTTTCCTTTGATCACTTCTTTTTCTTCTTCTGTGATTTCTCCGTATTTCGCTTCAGCTGCAGCTTCGGCCATTGGTTGGACCAAAGGACGGACAAATTGCGGTTGTCCGCCTAAACGAATTGAAAACAAGCCTGCAACTTCACGAATCGCCAAGTAGATCGTTAAAAACGAACCTGTTGTGAGCCCTTTGATCCCTTTGATTAGCCGCACAGCTTGTTCTTTTAATCCATGTGCTTCCGATAAGCCAATCAACGGTAGAGTAATAAAAAAGATCGTTACCAAACGCTGATCAATAAAGGCTTGTCCTAATGTTTCTAAAAATTCAATCGGTGTTAAGCCTGACACTAGCGCTGTGGCCAAGCCAGCTACAATTACGACCGCGATCGTATCAAGTTTTAAAATAAAACCTGCCACAATAATCAAAATTCCAATTAATTTAATCCATTCCAAGTGAACACACTCCTTTATACTTTTTGTGAACTATTTCTTTTTTTCGATCTAGACCACTTTTTTTAGCATACTATATTCTGAAAGCGAGTGCAATTATAAATAAAAAAATAGGGTGTGACAGACCTCTGTCACACCCTATTAAAAACAGAATAAACGGCTGATTTCTTAGAGCCGGCCACTTCTGTCATAGCCTCTTTGACTTAAGCTAAACTATATACAAATAAACCACTTAGTAATTTTGGTTCAAACCACGTTGATTTTGGTGGCATGATCTCACCTGCATCTGCCACACCTAATAAATCACTCATTTGTGTAGGATACATTTCAAATGCTAAGACCCAATCTGGGCTTGCGACTTTTTTCTCTAATTCTTGTTCACCACGAATGCCACCTACAAAGTCGATGCGTTTATCTGTCCGCACGTCTTCGATCCCAAATAATGGCGTTAATACGTGCTCTTGCAAGTAAGCGACATCCAGACTAGCAGCCGGATCACTTGAACGCAACGCTTCTTTAACAACTAATTGATACCAAGTATCGGCGATCAATAAATTGATTTCCCCTTTTTTACTTGGTTTTTGATAGCCAATTTCATTGATTTCAAAGACTTTAGCTAACTGCTCAAATAACTGTGCTTTTTCAACAGGAACATTAACGATTCGGTTGTATTCGTAAATCGCTAGTTCCGTTTCGGGGAATAAAATCGCTAAAAAGGCTTCACTTTCTGGCGTCGCCGTTCCTTGTTCCCGTTTTTCAAGTCCGATTTTAACGGCTGATTCGGTACGATGGTGCCCATCTGCGATATATAACGCTGGAACTTCTGTGAAGGCCGCTTCAATTTGTGCGATTACGCTCGCATCATCGATTGCCCACACTTCATGTGTCACCTCGTAAAAACTTGTGAAACGATATAAAGGCACGTGCGTTTGTGGCCATTCTTTCATGATCGTTTCTAGCGGTTTTGTTTGACGGTAACTTAAAAAGATGGGACTAGTGTCTGCATCACATGCACGAATATGATTCATCCGATCGACTTCTTTTTCTGGTCGAGTGTACTCGTGTTTTTTGATCTTGCCGTCTAAATATTCTTGGATTGATGTTGTAGCGACGATCCCAGTTTGTTTCCGTCCATTCATCGTCAAACGGTATAAATAATAGGCCGCTTCCTCTTCTTGTTTTAACCAACCATTTTCTAAAAATTTGGCTAAATTGGCAGCCGCTTTTTCATATACACGTGCTTCATAAGGACTTTCTAAATCATCGAGGTCGATCTCAGCACGGTCGATGTGAAAATAACTGTAAGGATTGCCCTTTGCATATTCTTTTGCTTCTTGGCTATCCACGACATCATACGGCAATACGGCTACTTCTTTAGCTAATTCTTCTTTTGGTCGAATGGCACGAAACGGACGAACTTGAACCATAATTACATGACCTCCTGATTTTTGATAATGCGAACACGCACGACATCTGTACTACTTTCAAGACGTGTCAATACATCTTGTAACACGGTTTCATCCGTTTCTGTCACATCGACTAACGTATACGCAAAATCGCCGCGACCACGATTGATCATGTTGTCGATATTGATTGAAAATTCCGCAATAGCAGACGAAATGCGTCCTAACATGTTGGGAATATTTTTATGAATGATCGTGATCCGTACCGGTGAACGAAAAGACATGTCAACCGTTGGGAAATTGACTGAATTTTTGATGACCCCGGTTTCTAAGTAACGTTTCAACGTTCTAGCAGCCATTTTGGCACAGTTGATCTCAGCTTCTTCAGTTGACGCACCCAAATGCGGCAATACAGTAATATTTGGATGATGCAATAAACGTTCTTCGGCAAAGTCGGTTGTAAAGCCACCGATCTCTCCAGCTTCGATCGCACTTAATACCGCATCGGTATCTACGATCTCACCACGAGAGAAGTTTAATAAGCGGGCGGTTTTCTTCATCGCCGCAATCTCTTTCGTGCCAATCATATTCCGCGTACTGTCGATTAAAGGTACGTGAACAGTAATAAAGTCACAGTTTTTCAAAATTTCATCCATATCCTGCGCTCGTTTGACACGACGTGAAATACTCCAAGCTGTATCCACTGATACATAAGGATCATATCCCATTACTTCCATTCCTAAACGATATGCATCGTTTGCGACCATAGCACCGATAGCCCCTAGACCGATGACCCCTAATTTTTTCCCAACTAATTCATGACCAGCAAATTGTTTTTTATTGGCTTCTACATGACTAGCAAGATCTGCTTCAGTTTGTTGTTGCACCCATTCGATTCCTTGTACAACAGGACGTACGGCAATAAATAAACTTGTTAGGACCAATTCTTTAACGGCATTGGCGTTGGCTCCAGGTGTATTGAAGACCACAATCCCATTTTTCGTACATTCGTCAACGGGAATATTATTGGTTCCCGCTCCTGCACGCGCTACCGCGACTACGCTTTTAGGAAAAGCATAGTCGTGTAATTTTTGGCTACGTAAGATGATTCCATCTGGTTGTTCACTTTCATTGATCGCGTAAAGCTCTTTTTCAAAACGCTCCATACCTTCTGAAGCAATTGCATTGAATGTTTTAATCTGAAACATCTAGTTTTCCCCCTGTTTTTGCTCGAATGTGTGCATAAATTCCACTAATGCTTGAACCCCTTCAAGCGGAAAAGCATTGTATAAACTCGCTCGCATGCCCCCAACAGAACGATGGCCTTTTAAGTTTTCAAAACCTGCAGCTGTCGCTTCTTGAATAAATGCTTTGTCAATTGCCTCATCACCAGTTACAAATGGAATATTGGTCAATGAACGTGAAGCCGGATCGACCGGACTTGAAAATAAGTTTGACTTCGCTAAAGCGTCATATAATAAATTGGCTTTTTCTTGATTTTTTTTCAAGATAGCGGGTACGCCACCATTTTCTTGTAACCACTCAAAAACTAAACCAGCCATATAAATCGCAAATGTTGGTGGTGTATTGTACATCGATTCATTTTTTGCTTGAACTGCATAATCTAACATTGGTGCAAATGCTGGCGTCGTATTCAAGAAATCTTCTCGAATAATCACGACTGTCAATCCAGCTGGCCCAATATTTTTTTGTGCCCCCGCATAGATCATGGCAAAGTCTTCTACTTGATAGTCGTTGCTTAAAATATTTGATGACATATCTGCGATCAACGGAATCCCTTTCGTGTCAGGAATCGTTTGAAAGGCAATCCCACCAATCGTTTCATTGGTAGTAAGATGCACGTAAGCAGCCTCTTGATCAAAAGCTGTTTCAGGAATTTCAGGAATTGCGGTAAAGTTTGTCGCTTCACCAGTTGCAATCACGTCGACTTCGACTGTTGGCACCATTTTCGCTGCTTGGATTGCTTTTTTGGCCCACGCACCTGTGTTCACATATAATGCTTTTTTATTTTGTGCAAAATTCAAGGGGATCATTGAAAATTGCAAACTCGCACCACCTTGCATGAAAAGTACGCGATAGTTTTCTGGAATTTTCATTAGATCGCGTAACAATCGTTCTGCTTGGTTGATCACGTCTAGAAATAAGGAGGACCGGTGACTCAGTTCCATTATGGACATCCCACTATCCTCGTAGTTCAATAAGGATGCTTGGGCTTTTTGTAATACCTCTTGTGGTAAGATTGCAGGTCCAGCTGAAAAATTATAGATTGTCATGTAGTTCGCTCCTTTTTCCTTTATGTGAAAATTATTATAACAAAAGAATGTCAGATGATAAAGCTATTATGAAAAAAAGAGAATTTCCTAGGAAATTCTCTTTCAAAATTTGAATAACATTCATTTTTTATGCATATATACGTTAACTTGGCTGTGTTAGCAATAAGACTGGCGTATTTTCTTTGACTTGACCTTCTTTAGTCAATTCTACTTTTGCGTAAGCCGGTGTATTGGTGATGATCGTCATCACTGTTGGATCATATCCTTTTTCAACGATCGCCGCCTTATCAAACGTCCCTAATACTTGTCCTTGTTTTACAATCGCTCCTTGAGTCAAATTGGTTTCAAAATGCTCTCCAGCTAAATTCACCGTATCGACCCCGATATGCACCAACACTTCTGCTCCATCATCGGATTGAATACCAAATGCATGTTTTGAATCATAAACGACAGTTAACACCCCGCTAACTGGTGCCGTTACGGTATTACTTTCTGGAATAACCGCAAACCCTTTACCCATCATTTCTGTAGAAAATACAGGATCATTGACTTCTTTTAAAGCAACGATGCGACCGGTAACTGGTGATGTGATTGTTTCATCTTTCACCCCTGCTACATCGTGCATTGGATCTTCATTGATTTCAACGGCTACATTGTCTGTCGCTTCTACTAAAGGTTCAACCATTTTTTTCTTCGCATAAACAAATGTCAACGTAAAGGCGATCACAAAACTAATTAATGCTGAAATCGCAAATCCAACATAACCTTGCGGAGTAATGGAAATAAAACCGATCACACCAGCTGAGCCTAGTGCACTTGCTAACACATGGAAGATCCCAATAAACGCACTGGCAATTCCAGATGCGATCATCGCACAAAAGAAGGGGAATTTTAATTTTAAGTTGACCCCAAAAATCGCTGGTTCTGTAATTCCTAGAAGTGCCGAGATACTCGCACTAGAAGCCAAGCCTTTTTGTTTTTCGTTTTTCGTAACCACAAAGATCGCGAGTGTTGCTGCACCTTGCGCGATATTGGCCATTGACGCCACTGGGAAAATGAAGCTGCCGCCTGTTTTAGCAATATCAGCTAATAACGTCGTTTCAATCGCTGGAAAACTTTGGTGTAATCCTGTAATCACGATTGGTGAGTAAAACGCCCCAAAGATCGCTAATCCAAAAGGTCCTGTTGTATCATATAACCAAACCAAGCCATTAGTTAGGCCATCTGAAAAGGCACGCATGATTGGACCTACGGCAATAAACGTTAAGAATCCTGTAGCGATAATCGACAACATCGGTGTAAAGGTAAAATCTAAAACCGATGGCATTTTTTTATGCAAATACTTTTCGATCGTCGCTAAGATATACGATACAGCTAAGACCGGCAACACTGATCCTTGATAGCCTGCTTGAGCCACTTGTAACCCAAAAAGATTCCAAAATGGCATCGAACCATCTGCGATTGTTTTGGCTACATCATAGCCATTGACAAGCATTGGCATGACCATAGACATCGCCATTGCAGCCCCTAGATAAGGATTCCCACCAAAACGTTTCGTTGCGGAGAACCCAACAAGAATCGGTAAGAACGCAAACGGCGCTGAAGCCAATAAGTTAATAATTGATGCTAGATCCGCAATCGCTGGAAACATTTGAACGAGTGATTCTGGTCCAAACAATTTCGGTGAAGTCAAGACATTGTTTAACGCCATCAATAGACCACCAGCAACTAAAGCTGGAATAATCGAAACAAAAATATCAGATAATACCTTAATTAGGTCCATGATTGGGTTTTTACGTTTGCCATGTTGAGCGACAGCTTTTAATTCTTCAGTTGATGCTTCTTTCACCGGTACGATATTGACTAACTCAGCATACACTTTATTGACATCCCCTGGGCCAATAATGATTTGATATTGACCATTTGTCTCAAATGTTCCTTTAACGTCTGGATCATTATCTAATGCCGTTTGATTGATTGCTTTTGTATCTTTCAAGACCAAACGCAAACGTGTAGCACAATGTGCAGCAGCGACAAAATTATCTTTTCCAACCGCCTGAACGATTCGTTGTGCAACTTCTTTGTGGTTCATATAAATACTCCTCCCTTTTTGTGTAACCGTTTTTTCATCTTTATCATACCCGAAATTTAAAAAATGTCAAACGTTTATCAAAAAAATATTTATAAAAACAAAAATATTAATTTAACAACAATAGTTAACCCTTACATTTGATATACGTTTGACAAAAAAATAAAAATCAGCTATTTTAAAGAAGATAAGAATACGGTTACGTAAAGGAGAAAAAAATATGGAAATGATTCAAGAATGGACGACTGAATTACGCTATCGTCCTTATGATAAATGGCCAAAAGCCTACGTAGATGAACTAACAAAGCAAGTCGATGCTTCGATCTGGCGTTTTCACTATCATATCCAACCAGTCACAGGTCTTTTAAATGATCCAAATGGTTTTTCTTACTTCAATGGACAATGGCATATTTTTTACCAGGCCTATCCTTTTGGCCCTGTTCATGGTTTGAAATCTTGGTATCATTTGTACTCTGATAACCTCATTGATTGGAAAAGAGATGGGATTCGTCTTGAAGCAGATAGCATCTATGATTCGCACGGAGTCTATTCTGGTTCAGCATTGCCTGTAGGTGATCAATTGTTTTTAGCTTTCACAGGAAATGTAAGAAATGCCCAATGGGATCGCCATGCCTACCAGCTTGGAGCTTACATGGAATCTGATTTTACCGTCAAAAAAATCGACACGCCATTGATTCCAGATCCGCCACAGGGCTATACCCACCATTTTCGTGATCCACAGGTAATTTTCTACGAGGATACATATTATTTGATCATCGGCGCACAAACAGATGATGAAAAAGGCCAAGTATTGTGTTACCAATCAGATGATCGAATCAACTGGAACTTACTAGGTGCGTTAACATTTACGGATCAAGAAATGGGCTATATGATCGAATGTCCAAATTTATTATTTGTTGACGGTCAAGCAGTGTTGATCTTTTGCCCACAAGGAATCGACAAAACGATCTTCGATTACCAAAACATTTATCCAAATACCTATATCACTGCAGAAAAATTTGATCCCAAAACGGCTACGCTCACGACACCTTCTACGCTTTCACATATCGATGAAGGATTTGACGTCTATGCAACACAAGGATTCCAAGCACCAGATGGTCGTGCTTTGACGATCGGTTGGATGGGATTACCGGAATTACACTATCCTACTGATCAAGAAAATTGGGCACACGGCTTAACCCTTGTCCGTGAACTACACTTCCAAGATGGACACTTGTATCAACGCCCTGCTAGCGAAACGGCATTACTACGACAAGAAGCCCTTCCCGTTACCGTCAAACAATTGCAAGACGGTCTGACAGCTGAGAACAACAGTTATGAACTGCAACTCACGTTACCAGAAGGAGAGCGCGGAGAATTAGTGATTGCCGCAAATTCAGATCATACAAAAGGATTAGTCATCGCATTTGATACGACTCGTGGTATGATAAGCGTAGATCGTGGACAAATGACGCACGTTCCTAGTCCTGAATATGGTACGACAAGAAGTTATCAAGCTAGAACAAAGACCTTACATTTACAATTATTCGTCGATAGTTCGATGTTTGAGTTATTTATCAATCATGGGGAAGCTGTCTTGAGTGGTCGGATGTTTCCAACAAAACAACAACGAACGCTCGCGTTAACAGGTAGTGCCGAAAACGTCGCCTTTTGGCCGTTACGATCAATGAATGAATAGAATGAGGAATGCTACATGGTAGTCAAATTAACCGATGTTGCCAAACGTGCAGGTGTCTCACCTACTACCGTTTCTAGAGTGATCAACAATTACGGTTCACTAAGCCAAAAAACGATCCAAAAAGTCCAACAAGCGATGCAAGAATTAAATTATCAACCAAATTCATTAGCGCGCTCCCTTCAAGGAAAAAAAACGCAATTGATTGGACTTGTTTTTCCAACAGTAGCCAATCCATTTTTTGGAGAATTAGTGGAGTGTTTAGAAACAAAACTCTTTACGCGTGGCTATAAAACGATTTTGTGTGACTGTGCACACAATAGTGAAAAAGAGCGTAGCTACTTGAATATGTTAAATGCCAATAAAGTCGATGGAATCATTGCCGGAGCGCATAATTTGGGTATTGAAGAATATAAAGAACTCGATTTGCCGGTGGTATCATTTGATCGGTATTTGGCAGATGGGATCCCGATCGTAGGTAGTGACAACTTCTACGGCGGTTATCTAGCCACACAAACACTCTATCAGCAAGGTGCGAAAAATATCGCAATCGTCACGGGTAGCTTATCTTCAAACTCACCAACAAATGAACGCTTATTAGGGTATCAAGCGTTGATCAAAGAACATAACTTAACAGAACATGTTTATCGTTTTGCAGAATTTGAATCCTCACCAGCATTAAAACAACGTAAATTGCGTTCGATTTTACAAGAACGTGATTTTGATGCTCTGTTTTGTACAGATGATCTAACCGCAATTTTAGTGGCGAATTTATGTCAGGAACTTGAGATCAAGATTCCTGATGAATTGCAGTTGATTGGATATGATGGAACTAAAATGATCCAAACCTATTTTCCAACACTAATGACGATTGCACAGCCAATAGAAGAAATGGCTGATTTACTGATCGAATTATTGCTTTATCGGATTTTAACGCCTGAAAAACCACTCGATCCATTATATGTTTTACCTGGGAAATTGATTCATCGACAATACTAAAAAAGATGCGACAGACTTCTATCACATCTTCTAGCAATCGAATAAACGGTGTTCCAGAAATAGCTCCTTTGAAAAATAAGCCACATCATGACCGAAATAGATCAATCTATTCTCGGCAATGATGTGGCTTATTTCTTAGAGCTGCCCACTTCTGTCACATTCTCTTTTTACATTGCTCGCAGATGGAATCGAATGCTTTGAAAATCGCCTATATTAGGAAGTGGCACATATAGACCGACTTGCATCAGTTCATCGCCGTAAAGTTGCTGTTGTCCATTCACTTCATAGAGACGATCAGGATCTAATGCTGTGAATTTCAAAATGTGTAACGGTTCAGAAGGAATGATCAATCCTCGATAATAGTAGGCGATTGCTTCACTCTTCTCTTGATTGATAACCATAACAGCGGCATCTTTTTGCTCAAAGGGACTCACTAATCGATAAAAAGCACCATATTGTAACAATTGTCGATTGGTTTTATAAAAAGCGATCGCAGTTGCAATCTCTTGTTTCTCAGTGACTGAGAGTGCTGTTAAATCTAATTCTAAGCCAAAAATACCACACATCGCCACATCTCGACGAAAAGCCAATGACGTCATTCGTCCGGTCTGATGATTTGGTACCGCAGAAATATGCGCTCCCATCGTTGACGGCGGAAAAAGTTGACTTGTTCCATATTGGATTTTCAACCGCTCGTAGGCATCTGTATTATCACTTGTCCAAATTTGTGGTGTATAATACAACATCCCAGCATCAAAACGTCCACCCCCACCAGAACAGCCTTCGATCAAAACATCTGGATAATCTTGAGTCAATCGCTCTAGTAAGGCATACACACCCAAAATATAGCGATGGAAAAACTCACCTTGTCGGTCGCTTGCTAAACTTATGCTATATGCTTCAGTGATATTGCGATTCATATCCCATTTGATATAGTCGATCTGTGTTTCTTCTAAAATCGTCGCAATGGCTTCATATAAGTAATCTTGGACAGCTCCATTGGCTAAATCCAATACATATTGACTGCGACTTAGCGAGAGCGTACGTCCTGGTGTTTGTATGGCCCATTCAGGATGCAAAGCAAATAACGTACTCTTCTCAGAAACCATTTCCGGCTCAAACCATAACCCAAACTGCATCCCTTTTTGATGAGCATACTTAGACACTCCAGCAAGTCCATGTTCGAGTTTTTTAAGATTGACTTGCCAATCACCTAGTGAACTTTGGTCGTCATTACGCTCTCCAAACCAGCCGTCGTCTAAAACAAACAATTCAACACCTAATTGACTTGCTTCATCAATCAAGACTTCCAAACGTGTTTGATCAAAATCAAAATAAGTAGCTTCCCAATTATTGATCAATACCGGACGTGCAGTATCTTTAAATGGTGAACGGATTACATGCTGTTCAAAAAAGCGGTGAAATTGTTGCGATAGCTCGTTTAATCCTGTATGACTATACGCCATAGCCGCTTCTGGTGTTTGAAACATCTGTTGTGCGTCAAGCGTCCATAAAAACTTATCCGGATTGATCCCCATTGTGATTCGGATTTGATCATAGGCATCTTGCTGGATCATTGATTGATGATTGCCACTATACAGCAAGCAAAAACCAAATGCTTCTCCTTGAAACTCTGTTGTTTGTGGCGTTAACAGTGTGAATGATGGATGATGGAAATGACTACTAGCGCCACGGGTACTTGAAAGTTTTTTGACACCACTTGTGATGTTCTCACGTACGATCATCCGTTCTCGTGCCCAAGTCCCGCTTAAGTGTTGTAATTGTCCTAGTGATGTCGCAAAATCTAGTGCCACACTGGCTGCTTGCTTGATTTTGATCACTTCATCACCAAAATTGGTAATCGTGGTGGATCTGGTGATCACATCGACTTGGTCAAACATCGTATAAAAGAGTGCGACTTCGATTTTTTTTAGATGATCTTTCAGATAGATGACTAGTGTTTTCGCCTCTTGTTCACTGGCAAAGGCATGAGGCATCCCTGAAAGTTTAGGCTTTTGATCGCAAATTTCGTAACGATCATATTCTAGTCGCGTCACTTGACTACCATCTTGAAACTCTAAGGCTAAGGCTGGTTCACGAAAATCACCGCTCCCGTTTGTCGGATATTCCTGTAATAGTGTGTCTAATGAGAAGAAGCGATCGGTCGTACCACTAGGATTTGGTGAAAATGAGCGATCTAGTCTTGGATAATGCATATGACCTGAATAATGTCTGATCGCTTGACCATAATAAAGCTGGGCCAATTGTCCAAATTCTTCTACCTCCATTACATAACTAATACTTCCATTTGTTAGATGAAACACTTGATTTTCAACTGTAATTTTAACCATACCTACACTCCTAAACTTATTTTACTGCACCCAACATTCCTTGGACGAATTGTTTTTGTAATACAAAGAAGATAATGGCTGTTGGAATCGTCGCCACAACGATACTGGTCATCATCATTCCATAATCTGGTGTATAAGATGCCCCCATAACGGATAATGCTAGCGGCACTGTTCGTTTTGTTGGTGATTGCAAAGCGACTAGCGGCCATAGGTAGTTATTCCAGCTGTTCATAAACGTAATGATCGCTGCTGCAGCATAGGTGTTTTTAGCTGCTGGCATGTAGATACGAAAGAAAATCTGCCATTCGTTCAAGCCATCGATTCTAGCTGCTTCAACTAAATCTTTAGGAAACGCTTTGATATTTTGTCTAAAAAAGAAAATCAAGAAAGCCGTACAGATACTAGGAATGATTACTGAAGCTAATGAGTCTAATCCTAAAAACTTAAATGGTGTGCCATTTAACTTACTAAACATCGTGTATAGCGGAATCATCAAGGCTGAAAATGGGACCATCATCGACAACAATAAGATATTAAAGATAAATTCCTTGCGTTTACTTTTAAAGATCTCAAAACCATACCCTGCTGCCGAAGATAAGATCAATGCAAAAATCGTGGTAACGATCGCAATGATCGCTGAATTTTTTAGCGAATTCAAAAATTCTACGTCATTACTTAGCATATTTTGAATATTGATCATCAACTGATCCCCAAGCATAAATTTTCCAGCATTGATGTCCACAGCTTTGTTGGTCGTACTTAACACCATCCATAAAAAAGGAAACAAGGAAATGATTGCTGCAATACTTAATACAATATATTTAATAATCGAGCCGAATTTTTTCATCTTACTTCTCCTCCTTTAACACCATGCGTTGAATCAATGACAATACTACAATAAAGAATACGATAACAAATGAAACCGCTGCTGCATAACCAAAATCCGGTGTAAAGCGGAAACTTAGATTATAGATATACTGTGATAGCGTCGTCGTTCCATTTGCCGGCCCACCTTTAGTAATATTTTGTACTTCATCGAATAATTGCAAAGTTCCAATCGTTGACGTAATTGTCGTAAACAAAATGATTGGTTTTAAATTAGGAATTGTAATTTTAAAAAATTGTTGGAATTTTGAAGCACCGTCGATGTCTGCTGCTTCATAGATCTCATTGTCGATATTTTGCATACCTGAGATATAAAAAATCATATTATATCCCGTCCAACGCCACGTAATCGATACAATGATCAAAATCTTTGCCCATAAAGAGTCCGTCAACCAAGGAATTGCTTGATCGATCCAACCTAAACTAAGTAACAAATTATTGACAAATCCATTGGTCGCAAACAAACTTTTAATAATCAAAGAATACGAAACCAATGAAGTGATCGCAGGTAAAAAAAGCGCTGTTCTAAAAAAACCTTTGAATTTTAATTTACGGTCATTTAATAATTGTGCAAAAATCAATCCTAAAAACAACATGATCGGTACTTGAATGATCAAATAAATAAAGGTGTTAAAAAAGGCTTTACGAAATGTTGTATCGGTGAACATCCGTTTATAGTTATCAAGTCCATTAAACGTCATGGCTGTTGGCGAGCCTGTTTGAAAAGAACGAATCAATGCAAAAATCATTGGAATAAACACAACTAATGAAATCAATAAAATCGGTAAAAAAATAAAACTACGACCATTACTTTTTCGTGCAGCTTTTTTCTCCATGCTATTTCCCCCTATTTTCCCCTATATGTAGAAGAGAGTAGGCAAGCCTACTCTCAGTGTGCTTATTGTTTGACGTTTGCTTCGACTTGTTTTTGTGCATCTTTTAATACTTTATCGATGTCATCGCCATTGATGATTTGTTGTGCATATTCAGACATTACAGTTTCGATCGCGTACGTATCTTGACCATAATTAACCGCTGGCACGTCATTCATCCAAGTCGAAAAGTCGGCATATACTTTTTGACCACTATAAAATTCAACAGGTTCTTGATAGATCGGTGTTTCTTTCGCTGCTTTTAACGTGCTGACTAAGCCGATCTCTTTGGTCAAAGTTTCCATGAGGTCTGTACTACTTGCAAACGTATCTTTCATGAAGGCTTTCGCTTTTTCTGTATCCCCCACACCTTTTAGCACATACCAACTTGATCCACCTAAGTTAGAGGCATTTTTTGAATCTTTGATCGTACTTAATCGTGGTGTTGGTGCAATACGCCATTTTCCAGATTGATCTTCAGCTTGTTTGATTGAACTAGAATACCAAGATCCTGTAACGCTTGACGCTACTTTAGAGGTATTCATCGCCTCAACTCCAGCATCCCATCCAGCAACTGGTTCTGAAATCCCATCGTTGACTAAAGAAGCAAATACTTTTAAGCCAGCTTTTAATGCATCATTATTTTCAATGTCGATTTTTCCATCTTCGTCAGTATACCAAGCACCACTTGACTGCATCATGACCCTTACGATTCCTAGATCACTTGGATCGACAGTCAACATGGCTTTACCTGTTTTTTCTTTTACATCTTTAGCGATTTTAAGGTAATCATCCCACGTGATATTTTCCAAAGCTTTTTCGTCATAACCTGCTTCTTGCAATAAATCAGTACGATAATACATTCCTGTTACCCCACTATCAAATGGGATTCCGTAGACCTTACCATCATTTGAAATCGATGGAAATTTATATTCGGCAAAATCATCTTTTTTCACAATGTCACTCAAATCCTCAAAAGCATCTGGGTACGATTTCAAGAAACTTTGCGCGCGATAATCTTCAATCAAAACGATACTTGGAAGACCATCTTTATTGTTTGCACTTAATGCTGTATTTAATTTTTGAACGACATCTTCTTGTGAACTGGATACGATTTTTAAGTTTTCCGTATCTGGTTCATAGACTTTATCCGCTTCTTCCAAGGCTTTGATATTATATGTAGGGTCCCACGCCCACGCAACTAACTCGGAATTATCTTTTTTACCACTATCACTTGTACTCTCATTATTGCTGCTACATGCAGCCAATAAAAGTGCCGAGCTTCCTAAAAGTGTCCATTTGATAAAATTTTTCATGCTTACTTCCCCCTTTGCTTTGTGAATTCATGATATACTAAATAACACACATTTTTAATACTTTTGTTAACGCTTTCAAAAATAATACCAAAATATAAAATAATTACCAATTTGAAGGAAAGAAGGAGATCGTGTGAAACGCTTGGTTTTAGTCGATGATGAAAATGAGTTACGAAATGCTATCGCAGAACTTATTCCTTGGGAAAAATACGGCTATAGTGTCGTAGGCTCTGTAGAAAATGGTAAAGAAGCTCTTGCGCTTTTACAACAAGGTCCCGTTGATTTGATTATTTGTGATTTGATCATGCCACAAATGGATGGCTTAGAACTCGTGCAACAAGCGAAAATCATGCAACCAGATGTAACGATTTTAATTTTGAGTAACTACAGTGAATTTGATTACGTGAAACAAGCATTGCAGTTAGGTGCAGCCGATTATTTACTAAAAGCCTCATTCTCAGAAGCCGCTCTTGCTCCATTACTGATGCGTTTTAACGAGCAATTACCCAAGCAATCCTTGTCTTACTCTGCCCAGATGCAAGCAAAATTACTTGTAACTAGCCCAACATTACCGATAGAAGAACAAACACGTTTTTTTGCTCGTTTTCAAACAGATGCTCCATTGCTTTTAGTTGCACGTGTGAACAAAAGTCCTGAGAAGTATAAACAGGTATTAACGGATTACTTGGTAAAACTATTTCCCGACACATTCATCGTGTCTCTTGTCTATCAAAAAATGTATCTATTTTTTATTGATACCTCTGCAACGAACTATGCAATCCAAAAATTGATCACGACTAATTTTACCTGTCAAAAAGAATTATTTTTTGTCGCAAAATGGCTTAAGGTTGAGGATGTACTTGCAGAAACATTAAAAACAACTATCCAACCAAAACTTGAGTTACAGTTTTCGTTGAATAGACAAATTGTATTTGCTGAAGAAAACATCCTGATAGATACCCTTCCACAGTTTCCAAAACAAACGTTTCAGCATTATTTTTTAGTCGCTGATCCGATTGGTGGGCTCAATTTTTTGATCGATCACACGCATTCACTGACACCACTTGTTTTAACTGAAGCCGTTACAAAAGAATATATCTCTTACGTTTTATTTGCCTTGATCAATGAATTGGAACAACTAAACGTAACGGCACAAGAATTGACGTTGATGAAATTAGAAATTTTACAAACAATGCATGCTGCTGCAAATCAACAGGATATGTTGCAACGTTTTATCGAAAAGTTGCAACAGCTACAACTAATTTTTCAGTCAAGACAACAAGAAGCTCATTTACCGTTTCACGAGATTTCCGATTATTTATATCGCAATACACACCGTCAAGTGACCTTAAAAGAACTAGCCGATCATTTTCACTATAATTATAGTTATTTATCTTCTTTATTTCCCCAAGTAACAGAGATGAATTTTACCGACTATATGAATGAGTTACGAATCAAACGGGCCAAAGATTTATTAAAACAAGTAGACGTAACGATTTCAGAAGTCGCTGAATCGATTGGATTTACAGATATTAGTTATTTTTCAAAAGTGTTTAAGAAGCGGACTGGGCAAACACCAAGTCAATACCGTCGAGGAATCGAACATGTATAAGTGGTACAAAAAAAATGAACTATTCGTCCAATTCTTTTTACTTTTTTTGATCAGTATTCTGACCGTATCGTTTATAAGCGTCTTGTTGACGTTAAAAAGTGCTGAAAAAGTGTATATCAATACCCATATCAAAACGGTCAATACGAGCATGAAAAAAATCCAAGAAGATTATACTAAACTAAATGATAGTCTGACGAACCAGTTTTTAGATTTACAAAAAAATCCGTATATCACGACTTTTCTGAATGATCCTAAATTAGATCCTGTAGCCAAAAATCAATTGCTCTATCAATTATTAAAAAGTTTAAAGCAGAGTAACTATCTCTACGATCAAATCGCCAGCCATTTACTTTTGATTAATCTAGATGGTAAATTTTTATCCCAAAATGGTGTCTACCCAAGCACGAGTTCCACTGAACTATTAAATGCAACTTTCTTTAAAGAAACACTCAAACGACCGTATCAACTCCATTACCAAGCACTTGAGAACGGCTATTTTCCTAATACGAAATCCGAAGGTGGACTAGTCATCTCTAAAGCGATCTTAGACGATGATAAAACCGTGGTTGGTGCTGCATTGATCTTTATTTCCGATAGCGATTTTGCTAAATTTTATCGCTCTATCTTTAACGCGGATATTGATCAAATCGTGATCTACGATACCCAATCCACACTGATTTCGTCAAATCAAACACCTGCTACTGCCAAAAACTTGATTCAAATGACGAATGATCAAACAGATAATAGCTTGCATATTCAATATTTTCCAGTCGCCACTTTTGGTTATACTCTAAAGATCATTACCAATAACCAACTGGTAGCCAATGATTTATTTTTACAGCCTTTGATTTATAGCTTGCTAGCCTTGATGATCTTGCTTAGTGCTACTTTAGCTTTTTGGCTGATCAAAAAACGAATTGCACCTTTATATACCTTGGCCAATCAGCTAGAACAAGTGAACTATGGCGATTTACCACCTAAGATTCTTGTTTCAGGTACACAAGAAATTCAAACATTGCAACGTGCCTACAATAAAATGCTAGACGATCTTCAAGATTCGTTAACCGAGATCATGGTACAAGCAGATATCAAACGGGCAATGGAGATTCGTGCTCTTCAATTACAGATTCAGCCACATTTTATCTACAATACACTGACTGCGATCAAATTCCAAATTATGAAGCAAGACAATGAACAAGCCGTATCGTCGATTGAAGCCTTTACACGTTTATTGCAATATACGATTGGCAATACAGCAGAATTGATTCCACTTCAAGAAGAACTAAGTATTTTAAAAGATTATATTACTATTTTACAAATACGTTTTGGAACTCATGTCACGGTTCATTTGTATCAAGATCGTGAAGAAGCAACGAGTCTTGTGCCAAAACTACTTTTGCAACCTATCGTTGAGAATGCTTTCATCCATGCCTTTCCAAATGAACGAATCGGTCAGATCAATGTATTAGTTTCTCATACACAAACACAAGTAAAAATTGAAATCATCGATGATGGGATTGGGATCGTTGCACCACCTGATACTAAAAAACGTTTTTCTGGTATCGGCTTGACCAATATCAAAGAACGTCTATGGCTACTATTTCAAGACGAAGCAACTTTCACGATGACTAGTCTTCCTAATCAAGGTACCATCGTTTCCATCATCCTCCCCAAAAAATAAACTGCAGTCAAAGTTGTAAGTTCGAAAAAATAAGCCAAATCATTCCGAAATAGGGGCATCTATCTCGGGAATGATTTGGCTTATTTAATCTGGAACACTGTTTATTCGTTTTTAAAAGATAGAACGTTTTTATTTGAAGTAGATGCGCTTCATCTGATCGTTCGCTCACCTTGCACATCCCCTGTATTGATCACCGGTTGCGTCCCTTTATCGGTAATGATCGATACCAATAAATTATTGATCAAATGAACTTTGCGATCATCGGTAAAGACGATATCTTGACCATCTTGAATTTGTTCTAGCGCCATTTGAGTCATCGATACTGCCCCTTCAACGATTGTTTGACGCGCGGCTAAAATCGCGCGTGCTTGCTGACGTTGCAACATGGCACTTGCAATCTCTGTTGCATAAGCTAAATGATTTAGACGTGTTTCGATCACCTCTACTCCAGCTACAGCTAACCGTTCTTGTAATTCTTTGGCTAGTTCTTCTGAAATTTCGCTCGTATTGCCGCGCAAGGTAAGATCATCATCATTGAACGTGTCATAAGGATATTGAGAAGCAATATGACGGATCGCTGTCTCGCTTTGAATCTCAACAAACTCTTGATATTGGTCCACATCAAACAACGCTTTGGCTGTATCGACCACTTTAAACACTACAACAGCTGAAATCTCGATTGGATTTCCATCTAGATCATTCACTTTCAAGGTCGCACTGTTAAAATTACGAACTTTTAACGATACATTGATCTTTTGGGTCAAAGGTGTTGTGATGAATAGGCCGTTGTCTTTGATCGTTCCTAAATATTGACCAAAAAATAAAATCGCTTTGGCTTGATTGGGACTAACGATTGTCAAAGAACTTGCAAATAAGCAAATCACAATGGCGATCAAAATACTTAAAATCACAAAAGTTGGCTGCTCATTTGTTACACCAGTATAGACTAAAAAGGCATCGCCTAATAATACGATCAATAATACAAATAACCCTAAATACCCATTGATATGAAATGTTTGTTTTTCTTTCAAGTTGCTCTCCTCCTTTTTTTCTAGTATCGCATATTTTTTTCTAACTGACAAAAAAACATCCGCCCATTTGAGCGGATGTTTGATTATGCTGTTACTTCTTGTTGGATCGCAGCTAGACGCGCTAGACGTTCTTCAGCTGAGATATTGTTTTTTACGATGTAGCGATTGTGCTCACTGGCAGCACAGTCATAGCTACAACCACCTAAGTGTTTGTCTTCATTTTCTTTTGAAGTTAAGATTTGGCGGTTACACTCAGGATTGGCACAGTTGATATAACGCTCACAAGGTGTGCCATCGAACCAATCTTTCCCAACGATTTGTTTGTCCACTTGGTTGATTTCAACCGCGATACGATCATCAAAGACATACATTTGACCATCCCATAATTCGCCGCGTACTTCTGGATCTTTTCCATACGTTGCAATTCCACCATGAAGTTGCGCGACATCTTCGATTCCTTCACGCAATAACCAACCAGAGAATTTCTCACAACGAATTCCTCCTGTACAATACGTAACCACTTTTTTATCCATAAATTGTTCTTTATTGTCTTGGATCCATTGTGGCAATTCACGGAAATTGCGAATATCCGGACGGATCGCGCCACGGAAGTGACCTAAATCGTACTCATAGTCATTACGAGCATCGATTACGATCGTATCTTCATCTAATAATGCTTCTTTAAATTCAGTTGGTTTTAGATATTTTCCAGTTAGTTCATGTGGGTCAATATCTTGCTCTAAGTTTAATGACACTAATTCAGGGCGCGCACGTACAAACATTTTTCTAAATGCATGTCCTTCTGCCTCATCGATTTTAAACATCGTATCGGCAAAGCGTGGATCCGCTAACATGTGCTCCATGTAAGCATCCGTTTGTGCTACTGTTCCTGATAGTGTGCCGTTGATTCCTTCATTTGCTACTAAAATACGTCCTTTTAGACCTAATTCTTTACAGAATGCTAAGTGCTCTGCGGCAAAAGCCTCTGGGTCTTCAAGCGTTGTATAATTGTAGTATAGTAAAACACGATAGTCCATATATTGTGTCTCCTCCTTAAATTTATACCTTATCCATTATATAGAAGAGTCCATCGAAAAACTAGTTTTTTGTTCAGTTTTTTTATTTTTATCGTAGTTTCTTAGTTTAATTCTAACAAATGCTTCACAAAGAAATCAGTGATCTCATCCATCGTCTTCGTTTTCACCAAATGACGTTCTTGTTCTTGCCAAAACGTAATATTTGATTGCGCATTGAGTTCAATAAAATCTTCCACGTCTTCAAACGGGATTTTTTCATCTTCTGTCCCATGCCAAAATACGATCGGACGTTTTGCTAGCGTTTCTGGCTTTTGTGCTAGATCATAATGATCTGTCCAACTTAATAACGCATCATAGTCTTTTGGCAATGCTAATCCATATTTGACTGCATTTTTTTTGATCCGTTCCTTATAGCGATTCAGATTGGGTGTTCCCATCACACAAGCGGCGGCTTGAATTTCCGGATGTTGGGTTAACAGTGCCGTCGTGGTCATTCCACCCATTGATACCCCACCAACACCATATACACCCGTTGTTAAATTCAATTTGTCAAAATAAGCGATAATAGTATCAAATTCAAATAAATTAGTATGGATACTCTGCCAAAAGGTCAATGAAGGAATTTTTGAACGTTCAGTTTTGCGTTCACCGTGATTCATCGCATCTGGTAAGATCACTCGAAATCCAACTGCAGCCAATTTACGTCCTTGCGTCAACACTAATTCTTTTGCTGTTTGCCACCCATGATAATATACGATCATCGGTAACGCATTATAAATGTCTTGCTCTTTTACTACTTCTAATACTGGGATATTTCCAATTTTTCTTCTTCTTACTACACTCTTCATTGCCTTCACTCCTCATGCTCATTTAACAATGAAGTCAGTAAAAGTACAACTAATACGCCTAAAAAACGCACGTAGTCATCTACGTGCGTGGGTATTTCAACACTTTTGTTTCATAGGGAGCCAAAAGGCATTCTTTTTCGACTTGTGTTTTACTCAAAAGATCATAACCAGTTTTTGTAAGTCTAATTTCTGCTGGTTGATCAATTGCTTTATCCACGAAAAACAACGAAAACGGTATTGTTAAATTCAGAATTTATTGAACGTCGTAGTTTTCAACAGTAAAAAAAGACACTCATTGAAGCAACTTTTAAACAT
>NZ_CAJYIS010000037.1 GCF_913775425.1 uncultured Enterococcus sp. | reverse complement strand
TATTAGAACGTGGTGTTGCTTATGGAGCAATGTTCCCAGGCTATACAGACACGATGCATCAAGCCAATGAATTTATGGAATTAGACGATCTATTCCGTTCAGCAGCAATCTATGCAGATGCAATCTACCGTTTAGCGAAATAAAATATGAATACTATAAGAAAAAGCAGCTCTTTAAAAAGAGCTGCTTTTTTAAAATCCAAGTAAAATATCATCGCTGATTTCAGCAGTTTCGCGATTGATCTCTAAGACCGTACCGGTTTTTGCATCAGCTAAAAATTGATAAGCTACTAGTTGATCATCTTCAAATCGAGTGATTCCACCGGCGTAGCTATCGACTTTGATGGCAAATTTTTGATAAGGCTTGCTTTCATATTCGATAAAAGAGCCTTCAATTGATCCTTCTTTTAAAAAGGCTTTTTTGATGTTGGCTAAGACATCATCAGCCGCTAAATGTTTCTTTTTTTGATACCAGATGCTTGCGACGATTCCTGTAGCCATACCGATTCCAGCACCGATAGCTAGTCCTTTAAGTAAAGGTGTTTGTTCTTGATTCATACAAGTCCTCCTTGAATAAAGTAGTGACGTTTCTTGTATTTTACCATATCTCAAAAAAAGTAACAGGTTTCAAACCATGAGTCCTTTCAAGAAAAGTAATTTGCGTTATAATAAGACAAAAGCCAATTTAAAAGGAGGCGATGATTGGTTCTACCAATCAGATTATGGAAGAAAAAACATTTCAACGCATCAAGACATTAACCGAGTTACAAGGAACGAGCGGATTTGAGCACGATATCCGTGCCTATATGAAACAGGAAATGACGCCACTTGTCGATGAGATCGCACAAGATGGGTTAGGCGGAATCTTTGGGATCCGTCACAATCAAGATGCAGATGCACCAAGAATCATGGTAGCTTCTCATATGGATGAGGTCGGTTTTTTAATTACACAAATCACTGATCGTGGTTTATTTAAAGTGACTCCATTAGGTGGCTGGAATCCGTATGTCGTTTCAGCACAACGCTTTACACTAAAAACGGCTAAAGGCAACTATCCATGTATCTCATCATCAGTCCCACCACATTTATTGCGAGGTGCTGCGGGTCAAAAAGCGATAGAAGTAACTGATATTCTATTTGATGCAGGATTTGATTCACGCGATGAAGCACTTGAATATGGCGTTCGACCAGGTGATACGATCGTACCTGTTGCTGAAACGATCAAAACAGCAAATGGTAAAAACATTATTTCCAAAGCTTGGGATAATCGCTATGGTTGTACTGTGGTACTAGAAGCGCTCGAAGCGTTAAAAGAGGAAACATTACCGAATACATTGATTGCTGGAGCAAATGTACAAGAAGAAGTCGGCTTACGTGGTTCTAAAGCGTCAGTTACAAAATTCAAACCAGAAATTTTCTTTGCAGTCGACTGCTCACCAGCTGACGATACCGTGACGAAAAATGGTACTTTTGGTCATTTAGGTGAAGGAACTTTACTTCGCATCTTTGATCCAGGTTTAATTATGTTGCCAAAAATGAAAGAATTTTTACTGGATATGGCTTCAACTTACGATATCCCTTACCAATACTTTGTATCAAAAGGTGGTACGGATGCTGGTGCAGCTCATACAGCAAATGAAGGCATCCCAAGTAGTGTGATCGGTGTTCCAGGGCGTTATATCCATACCCACCAAACATTATTTAGCATCAAAGATTATGAAGCAGCACGTGAGATGGTGATCCAAGTAATCAAAAACTTAGATCGTACAACTGTTGATACAATCGTTGCTGGACAATAGAAAGAAGGAAAACAGATGATTAAACCAAAAAGTTTAGAAGAATTAGCAGGATATGTAGAAAAAGGCCAAAATATCTTTTTCTTTACCGCTGACTGGTGTGGCGATTGTCGTTTTATCAAACCAGCGATGCCCGAAATCGATGCTGAATTTCCAGAGTGGACGATCATTGAAGTCGATCGCGATGAATTTATCGATGTCGCTAGTAAATGGTCGATTTTAGGAATCCCAAGTTTTGTGATCATCAAAGACGGCAAAGAACTAGGTCGTTTAGTCAATAAAGACCGCAAAACAAAAGAGGAAATCACAACATTCATCAACAATACAATTAACTAAGAAAAGGTGAGAAAGATGGAACAAGAGTATCATACGATTTTAGTCGGAATCGATGGATCAAAACATGCAGAAGAAGCGTTCAAAAAAGCAATTGAGATCGCACGTCGTAATCATGGAAAAGTCATAGCCGTAAACGTAGTCGATCAACCTGTTGCCTCTTACATGGGCTATTCAAGTATTGGCGAATCAGAACTTTATCAAGAAGAAGAGATTAGTAGCGTCATGATCAATGAAGTCAAAGAACACGCCAAACACGTCGATTTTCATGATTTAGAAGCAATTATCGCTTATGGTTCACCCAAGGAAGAATTAGCCAAAAACTTACCAAATGAATACAAGATCGACTTGATCATGGTCGGTCAATCAGGAAAACATGCAACAGAACGTTTCGTGATGGGAAGTGTGGCAAGTTACGTGACACGAACTGCACCTTGTGACGTTTTAGTTGTCAGTCGTGATGAATAATAAAACATGAGGAGGGAACAGATTTCTGTCACCTCCTCGTTTTTTTTTATTAAAAAATTGGCATCAAACGAGAACTCAAAGTAAAAGTTTGGTAAGATATGAAACGAAGAATAGATTTTAGGAGGAACGAAAATGATTTTTGCATACAATAAAGAACATGTCAGCGATACATTATTAACGATCTTAGAAGACGATAAGGGCATGGAACAACAAACAGAACGTAAAGGTGATATCGCAAAATTAACAACCGAAGATGGACGAATCATCGGGTGGAATTTCTTTAACGTTTCAGAAAAATTAACGATCGACGAGCGTGGTCAAGTCTATTTAACAGACGATCAAGTGACTGTCTTAAATACTTGGTTACAAGAAGAAGGATTCACAGAACAATTAACACCCGATCACGAACCGAAATTTGTCGTGGGATTTGTAAAAGAATGCGTGCCTCATGAAGATAGTGATCATTTATCGATTACTAAAATTGAGATCGATAACAACAAAGAACTACAAATCGTGTGTGGTGCACCCAACATTCGTCAAGGACTGAAAGTCGTTGTCGCTAAACCAGGTGCGATGATGCCTGACGGCCTATTGATCTGGCCTGGTGAATTACGTGGTGTTGAAAGCTTCGGGATGGTATGTTCTGCTAAAGAATTACACCTAAAAGACGCACCGAAAAAACGTGGAATCTTAGAGTTACCACAAGATGCTGTTGTAGGTGAAGCATTCCCAGTTGGTAAATAATAACATTGCGATCACAGCGATATAAAGAAAGCCTCGTACAAATTTTTAAATTTGTACGAGGTTCTTTTTATATTGAAAAATATGCGTATAATGCGTATAATAAATAGCGTAAGGAGGTAGTCGCGAATGCCACTTACCGGTAAAAAAATGCTCAAACTTGCGCTGAAAAATGGTTGGCAAGAAATGAGAGTCGCTGGAAGTCACCATATTGTGACCAAGGAAGGCTTTCTACCTGTTTCGATTCCTGTTCATGGAAACAAAGATTTGAAAAAAGGTATTGAGCAAACCTTATTGAGAGACTTAGGGCTGAAGTAGCCCTAGGTTTTCTAAAAATAGAAAGGATGTGTTCTTATGTTGCGCAGTTACTACTCTATTTTTACAGAAGAAGAGGACGGTGGTTACTCAGTTACTTTTGATGAATTTAATGGTGGAACTCAAGGGGATGATTTAGAAGAAGCGATGACGAACGCTAGAGAATTTTTAGCCGGGATATTAGCTTACTATATTGAAGAAAACATTCCATTGCCAAAACGAGTAGATCATATCCATCCTAGAGATTTAAGCGAAAATCAATTTGTTACGTTAATTCAAGCTGATCCAACGCCTTATATAAAAAATAAAACAATTCGAAAAAATGTAACAATTCCAGAATGGTTAGCTGTTCGTGCTGAGAATGATAAAGCAAACTTTTCTAAAATACTAACGGATTCTTTATTTGAAAAATACGGTTAGTAATTGAATGTTTTCATGCTGTCTTAGGTGAAGCATTCCCAGTTGGTAAATAGCGACTTGTATTTTTAGAGTGACTATAGTAAGGTAGACATTAGTAAAATCATTGCGGGGGGACTTTTATAGTTGAGAAGGTTAAAACCTGACCCTTAGAACCTGACAGTTAACACTGACGTAGGGAGCAGAAGTTTGGATCACTCACCTTATTTGAGTAAACTTTGCGCTCTCCATTTATTGATGGAGAGCTTTTTTTTCGCAATTTTTTTATTACGGGGGGACTATTTAGTTGAGAAGGTTAAAACCTGACCCTTAGAACCTGGCAGTTAAGACTGGCGTAGGGAGTAATTGCTTGCGTCTTCCAAATCAAGGAGGAAAAACATGTTTTATTCATTGGCAGTATCAGATGCCCAAACACCTTACCAAATGTGTCTGACACATCCATTTGTCACACAAGTAAAGGAATCGACTTTACCAAAA
>NZ_CAJYIS010000036.1 GCF_913775425.1 uncultured Enterococcus sp. | reverse complement strand
GTCCGTCTGCTTGAGTGAATTTTTGACGTCCAGTATAGAATGGATGAGAGTCAGAAGTTACTTCGACACGGATTACTGGGTAAGTGTTTCCGTCTTCCCATTCCATAGTTTCTTGTGAGTGTTTAGTCGAACCTGACAAGAATGTGAAACCTGTAGTTGAGTCTAAGAAGACTACTGGATGGTAATCTGGATGAATATCTTTTTTCATTATGCTTTTCTCCTTTGCCCTGTTTCATGTGCTGAAGCAGAGTTATTTGTTTTGATACAACAAGAGTATCTTATCATTTTTTAACGTACTTGGCAATTATCTTTTTTTATTTTTGGCATTTTTTTCAGTAAACGTCACATCTTTAAACGCCTGTAATAACGCTTCGTTTGTTGGTGTTTTTTTCATAAACCGTACAAATTGTTCCGTATATTCCAATGCATCACCTTGCATTTGATTACGAATGCGCCACGTCTCTTCTAGCTGACTTTCAGACATTAAGAGTTCTTCTTTACGCGTACTTGAACGTTTCAAATCGATGGCTGGGAAAATACGTCGTTCGGCTAATTGACGGGATAGATGCAGCTCCATATTCCCTGTTCCTTTAAATTCTTCATAAATGACATCATCCATTCGGCTACCGGTATCGACTAAGGCTGTCGCAATAATCGTCAAACTACCGCCTTCTTCGATATTACGTGCGGCACCAAAGAATTTTTTCGGACGATACAACGCGGCAGGATCGATCCCGCCACTTAGCGTTCGACCGCTTGGTGGTGAAACTAGGTTATACGCACGCGCAAGACGTGTAATACTATCCATTAAAATCACGACGTCACGTTTGTCTTCTACTAGACGCATCGCACGTTCTAAAACCAATTCAGACACGCGCGTATGGTTATTTGGTTGTAGGTCAAAAGTAGAGGAGACAACATCGCCTTTGACGCTACGTTCTAAATCCGTCACTTCTTCTGGACGTTCATCGACTAATAACACAATCAATTCCACATCCGGATGGTTTTTCGTGATTCCATTTGCGATTTCTTTTAAAATACTCGTCTTCCCGGCTTTAGGTGGTGCTACGACAAGACCACGTTGGCCAAAGCCAATTGGTGAAAACAAATCGATGACTCGAGAAGCCAACCGTTCTTTTGTCGTTTCTAAATGTAATTTACGATTTGGATAAAGTGGCGTCAATGCTGGAAAATGTGGACGTTGCTTTGCTTCTTCAGGGTTTTTCCCATTGACGCTATCGACATGCATCAAGCCATAGTAGCGCTCAGATTCTTTAGGTGGTCGAGCTTTCCCAGCGACTTTATCCCCATTACGAAGACCAAAGCGATTGATTTGAGAAGAAGAGATATAAATATCTTCTGCGCTTGGTCCATAATTGATTGGGCGTAAAAAACCATAGCCGTCTTGACCAATGATGTCTAAAATCCCTTCAACTAAAAAGAAGCCTTGTTTTTCAGCTTGAGCTCGAATCACAGCTAATGCCAACTCTTTTTTATTCATCTGACTGTAATATGGAATTTTAAATTGTTTTGCATACGTATAAATTTCTTTTAACGTTTTATGTTCTAATTCTGCAATCGTTAAATAATCTGCCATCCTCGTTAGTCCTCAATCATTTCTATCTGTGCGCCTAAATCCGTCAACTTTTCAACAATATGGTCGTAGCCACGTAAAATGTGCTCTACATTTCGTATCGTCGTCTGACCTTCTGCCATTAATCCAGCAATCACTAAACAAGCACCTGCTCTTAAATCACTCGCTGCAACTTCAGCACCTTTTAGCTGTGCTGGTCCGTTTAACAACATAATATTGCCTTCGATCGAAACGTCTGCTCCCATACGAGCAAGTTCTGGAATATGATTGACACGTTTTTCATAGATCGTATCGGTTACTTGCGAATTGCCTTTTGCTTTCAGTAATAATGGTGTGATCGGTTGTTGCAAATCTGTTGCAAATCCTGGATATGGAAATGTCTTCACGTTCACAGGTTTTAGATCTGTCGTTTCATGGACATAAATCGAATCTTCTCCGATATCCATTTTGACACCCATTTCCGTTAGTTTCGATAAGTAACTTTCTAAATGCTCATGGATCACGTTTTGGACTTTGATTCCTTTACCAACTGCAGCAGCCATTGAGATATACGTACCGGCTTCGATACGGTCAGGAATGATCCCATGCGTACAGCCATGTAAAGTATCGACACCTTCGATACGAATGATATCCGTTCCAGCACCTTTGATGTTTGCACCCATTTTATTTAACAAGTTTGCTACATCGATGATTTCTGGTTCACGAGCGGCATTTTCTAAAATCGTTTTCCCTTTTGCTTTAACAGCCGCTAGCATGATATTAATGGTCGCACCAATGGATACCATATCTAAAAAGATGTGGGTTCCATTTAAACCATCTTCAGTTGTTTTTAAATACATTGCGCCATGCTCATTTTTCACATCCGCACCTAATGCTTCAAATCCTTTGATATGTAAATCAATCGGTCGAGGTCCTAAATAACACCCGCCAGGTAAACCTACAACTGCTTCACCAAATTTACCTAACAGTGCACCCATAAAGTAATACGACGCACGAAAACTATTGATCTTGCCAGTTGGCATTGGGATCGAGATAATCTCTGTTGGATCGATCGTTAATTGATGATTTTCAAATGAGGTTTTCACCCCCATGATTTCTAAAATCTCAATTAGTGAATGAACATCTTGAATATCTGGTACACCTTTTAACACCACGGGCGAGTCTGCTAAAACAGCTGCAGGAATCAATGCTACTGCACTATTTTTCGCACCACTGATCGTGATCTCGCCAGTTAATGGTCGATTGCCATGAATCACTATTTTTTTCATTTTATATTCACCTATGCTTTACGTTCTTATCTGCCTCATGTCTTATGACGCATCGTTCATTAGTTTACCATATTTTAGGCGAAAAAAAAAGATGACTAGCCTACGCTAGTCATCAAAAACAAGTCTTATTTAGCTTTACCAGCTGAACCAAACCAGTCAATGTGCTCTTCACAATCTTTAACGATCGCAGCTTTACCTGGAGCTAATAATTTACGAGGGTCAAATCCTTTACCTTCTAAATCTTTACCAGCTTCGATGTATTCGCGAGTTGCTTTAGCAAATGACAATTGGAATTCAGTGTTTACGTTTACTTTAGAAACACCCATTTTGATTGCTTTTTCGATTTGATCTTGAGGAATACCAGATCCACCGTGTAATACTAATGGTACATCTTGTCCAACTGCTTCAGCGATCGCTTGTAAGTGATCAAATGCTAAACCAGTCCAGTTTTCAGGGTATACACCGTGAATGTTACCGATTCCGCAAGCTAAGAAGTCAATACCAGTGCCTACCATTTGTACACACTCGTCGATGTCTGCTAATTCACCAGTACCGATGATTCCGTCTTCTTCTCCACCGATTGAACCAACTTCACACTCAACAGAGATTCCTTTAGCGTGAGCTTTTTCCACTACATCTTTAGCAAGACGTAAGTTTTCTTCAAATGGTAAGTGAGAACCATCAAACATTACAGAAGTGTAGCCTACTTCGATACATTCTAATGCATCTTCGTAAGAACCATGGTCTAAATGTAATACCACTGGAACAGTGATGTTCATTGATTCGATTAAATCTTTTACCATGTTTACAACTAATTTGTAACCACCCATGTATTTTGCAGCACCCATTGAAGTTTGGATTAATACAGGTGCTTGTTTTGCTTCAGCAGCTTCTAGAATTGCTTGAGTCCACTCTAGGTTGTTTGTGTTGTACGCGCCTACTGCATAGCCGCCTTGACGAGCTGCTTTGAAAACTTCAGTTCCTGATACTAATGGCATAATTTTTCCTCCTAAATTTAAAAACGCATTATTTGTTAAGTTTAACTTAACCAACATTGATATTTTAGCAAATTTTCCCTTTATTTCCAAGTAAAACTATCAAAATAAAAGGAGAATCTTTTTCAGATTCCCCTTTTCGGTAAAATTATGCTTCTTCGATTGCCGCACCTACGAAGGCTTTGATTAAGCTTTGAGGACGGTTTGGACGAGAAATCAATTCTGGATGGAATTGACATCCAACAAAGAATTTGTTTTCTGGAATTTCTACGATTTCTACTAAACGGTTATCTGGAGAAACACCAGAGAAGACTAAACCGTGTTGTTCGAACAATTCACGGTATTTATTGTTGAATTCATAACGATGACGATGACGTTCTTGAACAACTTCTTGATTATTATAAGCCGCTGCTGTCTTCGTTCCTTTTTTCAATTTACATGGATAAAGACCTAAACGCAATGTGCCGCCTAAATTTTCAACATTTTCTTGATCTGCCATCAAATCGATAATGTTGTTTTTCGTTCCAGGAACGGTTTCAGCAGAATTCGCATCTTCTAGTCCGACTACGTTACGTGCAAATTCGACACATGCCATTTGCATCCCTAAACAAATTCCTAAGAATGGAATATCGTTTTCACGTGCATAAC
>NZ_CAJYIS010000035.1 GCF_913775425.1 uncultured Enterococcus sp. | reverse complement strand
CGGTGAGTGATCACCGTACCGGTTCGATTCCGGTCCTCGGCATTATGCGCCCATAGCTCAATTGGATAGAGTGTTTGACTACGGATCAAAAGGTTAGGGGTTCGACTCCTCTTGGGCGCGTAGTTTTTTTTATTTTTCGGGAAGTAGCTCAGCTTGGTAGAGCACTTGGTTTGGGACCAAGGGGTCGCAGGTTCGAATCCTGTCTTCCCGATCATTTAAGGCATATCGTGTGATATGTCTTTTTTTGTATTCAGATTTTTTTAGCGAGGTATGATACAATAAAAAAGAAAAAAACGATTGAGGAGGCGGATGTTTGCAAGGAAAAATCCGTAAAGCAGTAAGTGGCTTTTATTATGTCGAATCAGATGGGATCATTTATCAGACAAGAGGACGCGGGAATTTTCGAAATCAAAATATTACACCTTTAGTTGGTGATAATGTAGTATTTGAAAGTACGAATTTAACTGATGGATATGTACTCGAAGTACTTCCTAGAAAAAACCAATTGGTCCGTCCAACAGTGGCTAATATTGATCAAGCAGTAGTCGTGACAAGTATGGTAGAACCGAATTTTTCATTTAATCTATTGGATCGATTTTTAGTAACACTAGAGTTTAATGAGATAGAACCAATCATTTACTTAACTAAAATCGATTTGTTGAGTGAAGTTGAATTAGTAGAAGAAATTATCAAAATTTACGAAGAAATTGGCTATCGTGTGATTGTTGCCACACCAGATGATCGTTCAATTGTAGAATTACAACAAACATTTGAACATAAATTAACCGTATTTATGGGACAATCTGGAGCTGGAAAATCTACATTACTAAATCAGATTTTACCTTCACTTGAGTTGCCAACAGCAGCTATTTCTGAATCACTTGGGCGTGGTAAGCATACTACACGTCATGTCGAATTATTAGAAGTTGCGGATGGTCTAGTTGCAGATACACCAGGATTCAGTGCAATTGATCTTTTGACAATCGACACAGAGGAATTACCAAGATTATTTCCTGAATTTGTAGCACGGATGTCCGATTGTCGTTTTAGAGAATGTAAGCATCTAAATGAACCAAATTGTGCAGTCAAAGAAGCCGTTGAACAAGATAAAATCGCTTATTCACGTTATGAAGATTATAAACAATTTATGTCAGAAATCGAAAATCGTAGACCAGTGTATAAAAAGAAAAACAAAAACTAGGAGAGATTAATATGAAAATTGCCCCTTCCATTTTAAGTGCTGATTTTGCTAATTTACAACGTGACATTGAATTAGTAGAAAAATCTGGTGCTGACTATATTCATATCGATGTAATGGATGGTCATTTTGTACCTAATATTACATTTGGACCTTCAATGGTAAAAGCCATTCGGCCAATAACTAAATTGACGTTAGATGTGCATCTAATGATTACTGATCCAGAAAATTATATTATTGATTTTGCAAAAGCGGGTGCTGATATTATCGGTGTGCATGTCGAAGCTACACCGCACATTCACCGCGCGATCCAGATGATCAAAAATGAAGGGGTTAAAGCAGAAGTTGTGATCAATCCTGGAACTTCGATTGATCAAATCCTACACGTATTACCTTTGGTCGATCAAGTGTTGGTTATGACAGTGAATCCTGGGTTTGGAGGACAATCTTTCTTACCAGAAATGATGGTAAAAATTGAAGAATTAGTCTTGTTAAAAGAAAAATACAACTATAATTTTGATATCGAAGTCGATGGCGGTGTAGACGATCAGACGATCAGTCTATGCGCGCAAGCTGGAGCGAATGTATTTGTAGCAGGAAGTTATGTTTACGGTGCTGAAGACCCAGGTGAACGTATCCAGTTATTGAAAGAACAACTAGTTTGATATGAAAATTTTAATTGTCGGAGGTAGGCCTATCACTACTTGGCCATCACTTGGAACATATGACTATTATATCGGAATCGATCGGGGAGCATTGCATTTATTAGAAGCAAAGATTCCTTGTGATGCAGCAATCGGCGATTTTGATTCTTTGTCAGAGTTGGAACAAATGAAAGTATTTGAGTACGCTAGTTTGGTGAAACAATCACCACCTGAAAAAGATGATACAGATACACAATTAGGCTTGCTTCATGCGCTAACGATTGAGTCAACTGCAGAAATCACCTTAATCGGATTGACGGGTGGTCGAATCGATCATTTCTTAGCAAATCTATGGTTACCACTTGAACCAAGATTTCGTAGCTATTGTCGTCAATTCAAACTGGTGGATCAGCAAAATATCATTACCTTTTTTGAACCGGGTCAATACACGATTTCAAAAGAACCGGACATGCGTTATTTAGCATATTGTTGTTTGACTCCAGTGACTGATCTGACGTTAGCAGAAAGCAAATATACATTACAAAATGTCGATGTTATGTATCCATTGTCATATGCGAGTAATGAATTTTTGACAGATACTGCATTGTTATCTTTTAAAAGCGGGATGATCGCAGTTATTCAAAGTAAGGATTAACTAGGGGTAAGGAAACTCTTAATGTTTCAAAAAAACATTAAGAGTCGTTTTCCTTGCCTTTTGTTTCGTTGCAATAAGTGGTACAATTTAAGTTATGAGTTTCATTCATTTTGAAATTATTGAGGTGCTTTTGTGAAAAAAATTAATCCGAATAAAAATATTATTATTGCACTGATTATTGTGATTATCGTTGTAACGATTCTAAGTGTAACGATTGCTAAGCGAGCTGTTTCTGAAAAAACAAATGTTGTTCAATCAACGGTCAATGATTCTATAGCGTTAGTCGATCGTGTGATTCAAGCGCCGTTTAATTTTATCAGTAAGACTGTAGATAATGTTCAAGACTTATTTACCACTTACGAAGAAAATCAACGTTTGAAAGAAAAAATCGATCACTATGAAGAGCTATCACAACAAACAAAAAATGATCAACGTGAGATCAGTTCATTGAAAGAACAATTGGAATTAAATAACACTCTGACTAGTTTTGAGAAAGTCACTGCAAATGTAATCTCGCGCTCACCAGATACTTGGCAAGATTTCTTGATCATTGATAAAGGATCAAAAGATGGTATCGAGCTAAATATGTCTGTAATGGCGACAAAAGGGCTAGTAGGACGTGTTATCGAAGTCAATCGTGCGTCTTCAAAAATTGAATTATTAACAGCGGAAAATCAAACATCAAATCATTTTCCAGTACGTATCTCGACTAAAGATGGTGTGTTATTTGGACTGTTGAAAGGTTTTGATGAAGAGAAAAATGCATTGATCGTCGAGCAAGTGACCGGTGATGCTAAGTTTGAAAAAGGTGATGTCGTCCAAACTTCTGGTCTTGGTGGAAATTCACCAGCTGATTTGGCAGTTGGAACGGTCTTAGAAGCACGCTCAGATGATTTTGGACTCCAAAAGAAATTATACGTACAACCTTATGCGAAAATGTATGATCTGTCGGTTGTGACCGTAATTAAACGTACAGTAGGTGAGTAATGTGAAACGATTCAGTGTACAGTATCTAACGTATCTCTACGTTGTCTTTTTCTTTTTGATGTTAATCGATGCACATATTACGAACTTCTTCACTAATCTCAACCATAATACCAGTATTTGGCAATCGGAATTGTTATTGCTCTTGATGCTGTTTGCAGCAGGAAAACTGCCACAGCGCTACATGTTGTTAAGTGCACTGACTATTGGTGTGTTGTTTGATATCTACTATTTAGGTTTGATTGGTGTTTATGCAGTAGCGTTACCCTTTACGGTTTGGTTAATGTATGTATTCCATGCGATTTATTATCAAAATCTGATGACGTTATTCTTTAGTTGGATTGTCTCTTTGACTATGGTCCAACTAATTACATTAGGCATCCAGTTGCTCTTTAAAATCACTACGATCAAAGGCGAGTTTTTTGTGACAAATTCATTTGCGCCGACGTTGATTTTAAATATTATTTATTTTGCGCTACTAATGTTTCCTTTAAAAAAATTATTTAAATTAACGATACCTATCGTGTAAATGCTTGATTCTAAATGAATCAAGCATTTTTTTTGTAATAAATGTAGCATTAGTCGACAAATTCAGGTAAAATGTTTCAATGTATTCTTTAAATGTCTAAAGCAAGTTATTTGACATCATATTGAAACATTTCCTTTATCTTTGTGTCATATCTCTGTGGTACAATTCTCTTTGTCTTAAGAAAAAATTAGTCTAAAAAACATGAAACGTACATAAATAAATTTAGAACCCTGTGGAGGAAAGCAGATTGAAGAAAAGCGTAAGTAAGTCATTATTGGTTTGTACATTACTTTTATCAACAATTGCAAGCGTACAAGTGAGTGCAGATGATTTTGATAGTAAAATCAATGAACAAGATCAAAAAATTTCAGCGATCAAAGAGCAAACAGCGACTGCTGAATCACAAATCGCTTCTTTAGAATCGGATATTTCATCGATCTATGATAAAGGAGTAAAACTTCAAGAAGAGCAAACGCAACTTGAAGCTGATACAGCGCAATTACAAAAAGATATCGATGCATTAAAAGTACGTATCGAAAAACGCACAGCTACAATTAAGAAACAAGCGCGTGACGTACAAGTAAATGGTCAAGATACTAGTTTCGTTGATGCTATTTTAAACGCTGATTCAATTACGGATGCTGTTGGTCGTGTACAAGCAGTGAATACATTTGTAAAAGCAAATAACGACTTGATTACGGCTCAAAAAGAAGATCAAAAAGCTGTAGAAGCGAAAAAAGCTGAAAATGAAAAAAAATTAGCTCGTTTAGCAGATGCGAAAGCAGAACTAGACGTACAACGTGATCAATTAGCTGTGAAACAAGCAGACTTAAAAGTTCAAAAAATCGCACTAGCAGCAGAGCAAGCGACTGCAGAATCAACAAAAAGTGATTTATTGAACCAAAAAGCAGCTGCAGAAGCAGAACAAGCACGTATCGTGAAAGCTCAGCAAGAACAAGCAGCTAAAGAAGCAGCAGCACAAAAAGCTGCAGAAGCTAAGGCCGCTGAAACTAAGGTTGCTGAAAAAGCAACTACACAAACAACAACAGCTGCTGTTGAAACTGTGACATCAACTCAACAAACAGCTACAAGTGAAGCTGCAAAAGAAGAAACGACTGCTTCAACTCAAGCACCGGTAGAAACACCAAAAGAAACACAAACAACTACAGAAAAAGTAGAAACACCAGCAACTAGTGAGCCAACTACAACAACACCTGTTGTGACTAAACCTGTAGAAGAAGAAAAACCAGCAACAACAACTCCAGCTTCTGGTGATGCTACATTAGATGCATTAAATGCGCTACGTGCTTCACACGGTTTAAACCCAGTAAGTTGGGATGCAGGATTAGCAGCAACTGCTTCAGCTCGTGCGTCATTAATCAATGGGAATGGTGGATCTATTCCAAATGATCACTGGTCACGTGCAGATGAAGTAATTGCAATCTTATTTGCACCAGGCTCAACTGTAATCAATGCTTGGTACAATGAAACAAATATGACGACTGCTTCTGGAACTGGTCACCGTGATTGGGAAATCAATCCAAGTATCACACGTGTTGGTTTTGGTTATAGCGGTGGAGTGATCGTTGGTCATTCAGCTTAATCTAGTATTTCGAGCTTTCATTTAGACAATTGGTCTAGATGAAAGCTCTTTTTTTGACATCTATTTGTAATATATCTATCATTTTTCTGACATATTGCTATGGTAAACTGCTCTTGTGATTAAGAAAACGTTAAGAAAGTAATCGGGATGCGAGATGGAGGAATGTGTGTGAAGAAGCGGGTCTATGCTTCAATGCTTTTAAGTTCAGTTGTAATGACGACGTTAGCTGCGCCAACTTTAGCTACAGCAGATTCAATTGACGATAAAATCAATCAAGCAGATACAGTAATTAGTGATTTACAAAACAAGCAAGCTGATATTCAAAGTCAAGTTAGCGAATTAGAAAATCAAGTAACAACAATCAATGATCAAGCTCAACAATTAGTAGCAGAACAAGCTACTTTACGCCAACAATCAGACAAATTAAAAACTGAAATCGACGAATTACAAGTACGAATCGAAAAGCGTACAGAAACAATCAAAACACAAGCACGTGACGTACAAGTCAATGGTCAAGACACGAGCGTGATGGATGCATTATTAAATGCTGAATCATTAACGGATGCAGTATCACGCGTTCAAGCTGTGAATACGTATGTCAAAGCAAACAATGATTTGATCAAAGCACAAAAAGCCGATCAAGAATCAGTAAAACAAAAACAAGCAGCTATCGAACAAAAAGTTGCTGACTTAGAAACAAATCAAACAGCATTAGAACAAAAGAAAGCGACGTTAGAACAAACACAAGCTAACTTAGCTGTTGCCAAAGCAGATCTTGCATTAGAGCAGTCTTCTAAAGAAGATGAAAAAGCACAATTAACAGCGCAAAAAGCTGAAGCTGAAGCCGAACAAGCTCGCGTAAAAGCTGAGCAAGAACGTGCAAAAGAAGCACAGGCTAAAGTAGCCGAACAGGCAAAAGCAGTCGCAAAAGAAGAAGCTAAAACGGCAACGACTGAAACTCAAGTTGCTAAGGAAGAAACGACTAAAGTAGAATCAACGGAGTCGACCACACAGACGACACAAGAAGTGAGTACACCAAAAGAAGAAGTTACGACTCCTTCAACAACCACTCCTTCAACAACAGAGTCGACAGAACAGGCTGTACAAACACCTGTTGAGACACCAACTAGTAGTGAAACACCTACACCGGTAACACCTACGCCAACACCAGCACCTTCTCAAACGGTAAATGGTTCAGCAATCGTTGCCGAAGCAAGTAAACATTTAGGTAAAGCTTACGTATGGGGAGCAAAAGGACCAAATTCTTTTGACTGTTCTGGTTTTACTTCTTATGTATATATGCAAGCAGCAGGCAAAAGTATCGGTGGCTGGACTGGAGCACAAGAATCAGCTGGAACAGTGATTCCTGTAAGCCAAGCACAACCAGGAGATTTATTATTCTGGGGTAATCCAGGTAGCACCTACCACGTAGCGATCTCTTTAGGAGGCAATGGGATTATCCACGCTGCTACACCTGAGTTGGGTGTGGTCCAAGGGACAACAGTCGGATTTACACCAAGTTTTGCGATTCGTGTTAATTAAGACCAATTTAAAGAGGCTGTGACAGATTTCTGTCACAGCCTCTTTTTAGTATTGCCATAGTGAAAACAGTAAACCTAGGCTTAAAAAGGGAATAAACGGAATCATGATATGGTGTTTTTTTAGAATATACATACAATACACATAGTACACAATACCTAATATACTTGCACACCAAAGTAAGTAAAACATTTGAGTAAATGTTAACCAAGGAAACCAACTGAATGCTAAAAAAAGATCTGCCTCACCGATAAAAGACCACCTTTTACTCAAGTGATAGAGTAGCAAAAAACATCCAGCAGAAATCCAATTAAAATGAGCATGGCCCAGATATAAATTGATCCAGAGTAGTATGGTAGTGGTATAGAGTAACCACGTATCGACTTCATAGTAAAAAATGTCGATCATACTTAAAATAAATGCACTGGTCATCCAAATAAGTAACGTACTAAGTGGAAATCCAAAAAGGGATGGATAACAGCAAATAATGAAGAAGACAAAACCATATAAACATTCGGCAATAAAATAAATAAGCGGGATTTTAGTATGGCAACGCAAGCAGCGTCCTTTTAAAGAGAGAAACGAAACGATGGGGATCAATTCATAAAAACGGAGTGTTTGTTTACAGTGAGGGCACTGACTACGTGCGCTCCAAAAATTTTGTCTGATCGGCATCCTTTCAGCAAAAACACAAAAAAATGATCCTAAACAAGCACCCATTACAAATAACATCATCATCACACTCCTTACTTATAATTACGTTAAATTAGTTGAGAAAGCTTCTCAGATAGTGTAAATAATTGTACTTTTTTAACGAAAGTCGTTATCCTTTATGTATAGAAACGAAGGAGGAATAGTGGGATGAAATTTGAAAAAACGAAAGAAACTTTAAATCAATTAGTGGCGGACTTGAGTCAGTTTTCAGTTGTGATCCATCAAACACACTGGTATATGCGTGGTCCTGAATTTTTAACCTTACACCCAATGATGGATGACTTTATGGATGAAATCGATGCACAATTAGATGTGATTTCTGAACGTTTGATCACTTTAGATGGCGCACCTTATTCTACTTTACAAGAGTTTGCAGATCATACTGGAATCAAAGACGAAATCGGAACTTACGACCGCACGATTCCAGAAAGAATGGCAAAATTAGTTGAAGGCTATCGCTATTTAGCAGATCTTTACCAAGAAGGTATCGAAATTTCTGGTGAAGAAGGCGATGACTCAACTCAAGATATCTTTATCGCATTCAAAACAGATATCGAAAAGAAAATCTGGATGGTTCAAGCAAAATTAGGCTATGCACCAGAAATCGATCCAGAGCATTCTGTACATCACTAAAAAAAGAAGCCGAATCGGCTTCTTTTTTTAGTTAAATGTCTTTTTGGCACGTTCGATTTGACCGAGGACTTGATCAAATCCCGTTCCACCATAAGAATGGCGGTTTTTGACAGCATTTGTGCTATCTAGTTTTTCATAAATATCTGCAGAGATTGCAGGATGGATCGCTTGATACGTTTCTAGTGAAATATCTTGTAAGTAGTGCCCATTTTGAATTCCTTCTAACACGAGTTTTCCTACGATCTCGTGTGCCTGACGGAAGGGAACACCTTTAGTAGCGAGATAATCAGCAAGTTCTGTAGCATTTGAAAAATCTTTTTCCGTTGATTGTTTCATCGTGTCAGTTTTGATTTTCATTGTGTCGATCATCCCAGTAAAGATCGCTAAACTATGTGAGAGTGTTTGAACCGTATCAAACATTCCTTCTTTGTCTTCTTGCAGATCTTTATTATAGGCTAAAGGAAGTCCTTTTAAAATCGTTAGTAAACCAAAAAGGTCTCCATAGACTCGACCGGTTTTACCACGAATCAATTCTGCCATATCAGGATTTTTCTTTTGCGGCATAATCGAGCTACCAGTTGAATAGGTATCAGTCAGTTCAACAAATTGGTATTCGTAGCTACACCATGAAATAATTTCCTCACAAAAACGTGACAAGTGCATCATGATCAATGAGGCATTACTCAGAAATTCTAAAATAAAATCACGATCACTGACGGCATCTAAACTATTTTCATACACGCTAGCAAACCCTAACTGTTCTGCTGAGTAAAAACGGTCGATCGGAAAAGTCGTACCCGCTAAAGCTGCTGCACCCAATGGAGAAATGTCGATTCGTTTGAGACTCTCAGTCAAACGAGCCACATCACGGGTAAACATATGATAATAAGCAAGTAAGTGATGACCGAATGAGATCGGTTGAGCATGTTGTAGATGTGTATAACCAGGCATGATCGTGTAGACATTTTCTTCAGCTTTAGCGACTAAAACTTCACGCAAATGATCAAGCAGATCGATGATTTGTGTTACTTGATCTTTTAAGTAAAGGTGCATATCTGTTGCGACTTGATCATTACGACTACGTGCAGTATGCAATTTACCTGCAACAGGTCCGATCAAGTCGTGTAAGAATACTTCCATATTCAAGTGGATATCTTCATTTTCTACTGAAAAATCTAGTTCACCAGCAGCTAATTTTTCTTCTAGTTGCACAAGCCCAGCTAAAATTTGATCTGCTTCATCCGCAGGTAAGATCGCCGTTTTTTTCAACATACTCACATGTGCTTTACTACCTTGTAGATCATATTTAGCTAATGCTTGATCAAATGTGATCGATGCGCCAAAGGCATCGATCCATGCTTCATTTTTGCCGTCAAAACGACCACCCCATAATTTTGCCATACATCTAAAACTCCTTTATTTTTGAGCTGCCTGCACTTCAGCATGTACTTTTGAAGGAAGCCCCCATAATTTAATGAAACCTACTGCAGCTTCTTGATCGAAAGTATCCGCAGAAGTATAGGTTGCTAAGTTTTCATCGTATAAACTATTTGCAGATTTACGTCCTTCACAGATCACATTGCCTTTAAATAGTTTCAAACGAACCGTACCATTTACGACTTGTTGTGTACTCTTCAAGAAGGCGATCAAAGCATCTGTTAGTGGATTAAACCATAAACCGTCGTAGATTACTTGTGCTAATTTTTGTTCTAAGATTGGTTTGAAATGCGCCACTTCACGGACAAAAACTAGGTCTTCTAATTCTTTATGTGCAGCCATCAACGTCATCGCTCCAGGACATTCGTACACTTCACGTGATTTGATCCCAACTAAACGGTTTTCGATATGATCGATCCGGCCGATTCCATGTTCACCAGCAATCGTATTTAACTGTAAAACGATTGAAGCAAAGGTATCTTCTTTACCATCCAAAGCAACTGGTTTTCCTTCTTTAAAGGTAACTTCGATAATCGTCGGTGTATCAGGCGCATCTTCTAATTCTTTCGTCAAGGCATAAGCACCTTTTGGCGGTGTTGCCCAAGGGTCTTCTAACACACCACATTCACAGGCACGTCCCCAAAGGTTTTGGTCGATCGAATACGGATTGTCTAAATCTGCTGGGATCGGCACACCTTTTTTCGCAGCATAGGCGATTTCTTCTTCACGTGACCATTTCCATTCCCGAACTGGAGCAATCACTTTTAAATGTGGATCAAGTGCTGCGATAGCGACTTCAAAACGTACTTGGTCATTTCCTTTACCCGTACAACCATGTGCGATGGTTGTCGCGCCAGTCTCATGAGCCAATTCAACTAATTTTTTAGAAATCAGTGGACGAGATAGGGCAGAAACTAATGGATATGAATTTTCATAAAATGTGTTTCCTTGTAACGCAATCAAGGCAAACTCATTGGCAAATTCTTCACGTGCATCAATCGCATATGAAGCACTTGCACCAACTGTCAATGCTTTTTGTTTGATACTCTCAGTATCTTTACCTTCACCGATGTCTAAACAACAAGCGATGACATCGTATCCTTCATCGACTAACCATTTCACTGAAACTGATGTATCTAAACCGCCAGAATAGGCTAAAATTACTTTTTCTTTCATATAAATTCCCGTCCTCTCGTAACTCGTTTTCTTGAATGAACTTATATTAACAAATAAATATAAGTAAATCAACATAAAAAATAATATTTATACAAAATAACTGGATATTATCTATTAAATATACAAAAATTGTTCATAAGCATGAACATTCACAAAAGTTTCAGTTTCTTTAGCTAAAAAGATTGACGAAAGGGGTCTATCTGAGGTATTATATTAAATGGTATTGTTTACCCCATTAGAGCCCCGGAAACTCAAGTGTAAGTAAACATTCGAAATTGATATTGGAGGAAAACTAATCGTGCGTACAACATATATGGCCAAAGCAGGCGAA
>NZ_CAJYIS010000034.1 GCF_913775425.1 uncultured Enterococcus sp. | reverse complement strand
ACGTTCACGCTTGGGTTTTCTATCCCTACGTTGTCGTTTCGTTAGCTTTACGAGTTCCCAGCAATTCAGTTTCTTCATTGGATCATACGAGGTTTTGTATGGTCACTAAATGCAAGTTTCCCTACATTCTTACAGTACGTCTACGAGCTATTATCCCACCATTAAGATAGTAGGTTTTCTCACCCGCAAATTCTATAAGATGCATAAAAATCTTCTGGCATCTTCGCTGGAACATGTGGTTTGATCGGCGCTTGTACTCGTCTTGGGTGATAGTAATTTAAGCCAATAAAATCAACGATGCCTTTTTCAAGTAACGCAGGGTCGTCATTTTCCGTCGTTGGAGTCAACTGATGTGTTGCGATCAACTCGATCAACTCTTTTGGTAACTTGCCAAAAACAGCTGGATCTAAAAAGCTTTTCGTATTTAAAAGATCGGAAATTAAAGCAGCTTCTTGGTCACGAGCAGCTGAACTTTTGGCATACGTTGGCGTAATATTTAAAATGATACCGATTTTTTGTTGTGGTAAGACCTCACGAAAAGCTGCGACTGCTTGAGCATGTGCCAGTAAAGTGTGGTAACCGACTTGGATCGCTTTTTTGAAATCGACGATCGCTGGATAATGATAACCATATAAATAACCACATTCTACATGAACGATCGGTTCATTAAATGTCGTCCAGTAATGTACAAGATCACCGAAACATTCGAAGGCTGTTCGTGCATACAACCCAAATGCTTCAACTGATTCACGTGCCTCAAATCCTCCCTTTTGCATCAACCACATCGGCATATCAAAATGAAAAAGATTGATGATTGGCTCGATTCCTTGATCACGGATCGCTTGAAAGTAATCACGGTAAAATGCTACGGCTTCTTGATTGAGTGTTTTGCCATCTGGTAATAAACGCGCCCAGGCAATCGAAGTCCGATAAGAATTTAATCCGATATGCGCCATGCGTTTACAATCTTCACGATAGTGTTCATATAGCATTGACGTATTCGTCGGCCCTACTTGATCATAGAATAATTCTGGCTGTTGTTGAAACCAGTGATCCCATGTTGTTGCGCTTTTTCCGCCGCTTAAACTGGCTCCTTCTGTTTGCGGTGCAGAAGTTGCTGCGCCCCACCAAAAATCTTTAGGAAATGTATACATATTTGACCTTCTTTCTATCCTTCGACAAATTCGTAGTAAGTACTTGCATATTGCTCACGAAATTCTTTTGGTGCTAATCCCGTTAATTTTTTAAACATTTTAGAGAAATAAGTCGTATTGTTATAGCCGATCGCATCAGAGATCTCATTGATATTTTGTGTACTATTCAATAATAATTCTTGCGCTTTTTTGATACGTACTTGATTCAAATACTGCGCAAAAGTCAAATGCATCTCTTTTTTAAATACTTGTCCGATATAGACGACATTTAAATGCAACTCATCCGCGATCAATTTCAATGTCAATTCTTCTTTGTAGCGTACTTTTGTAAGGGAAATGATCGCTTGTGTGACTTCAGAAAATGGCTTCTTCGTTTTCTTATGATAAAGTGCAAGCAGTGTTTCTTCGAGTAATTCGCGTAATTGATAGACCGTGTCACTCATGCGAATATGTTGGATCATCTCATCGTAAAATTCCATAATTTGAGCTGGAAACTGACGTAATAGATCATTGAACATCAAAAAAGCAATAAATTTTGTATCTTCTGGTGGTAGTTGTTTTCGCGTTACTTCATCAAAGATATGTTCAACTTCTTTTTTGATCGTTTGGTAATCGCCAATCATCAAGGATTTGTTAAATGCTAAAAACGAAAACTCTTCATCGATCGAGCCACTAGTAAAACCAGAACGAGTTGGCAATAAGTCTGGATAGAATCGAGCGAGTTGTTCTTTTTGCATGATTTTTTCGTAACTCTCATAGACATTCTCCCAGTCTTTGACAGTTTCGCCGATCGCAAGTGTTTGATAATGACTTAACTGTTGTCTTTCATCTGCGGAAATGTCCCCGATCCAAACACAAATCAACCGATGATCCATTTTTCGATAATACATTTGCTCAAAAGTCGTCAAGAGCTCGATCAGTTCGCCTAATACTTCATCTTCTGCTTCAATTCCCAAAACAGTAAACGGTCCCTTTCGTAGTGATGCTTCAGGTATCAGTGTTAAAAATTCTGCTTCATTTAGCTCATCATGGACCCAACGTTGGACAGCTTGGGCACGAAATACTGCTTTTTCTTGCGCATTACGGTCTAAGAGTTTACGGATCTGGACAATTTGTTCGTATAATTCTACTCGATCAACTGGCTTGACTAGATAGTCTACAATCCCAAGCTTCATCCCTTCGCGGACGTATTCAAATTCTTGGTAGCCTGAAAGACACATGATCGCAATCGTGGGATCTAACCCTTTGATTTTTTCAATCATTTCAAGCCCACTCATTTCAGGCATTGTGATATCACTCAAAATAAAATTTACCTTTTCTGTTTCAAGATAGGCTAATGCTTCTTTAGCAGAGCGAGCCGTCTTCACGATCGTAAAGCCAAGTTCTTCCCAAGGGATTAACTGTTTCAATCCTTCTAAGATCATATACTCGTCATCGACTAACATTGCTCGATACATGTTGCTCGACTCCTTTCATATGTAGTGTAATCGTTGTACCACTTTGTTCCTGTGAGGTTATCGTCATATCAAATTGATCTTTAAAGTAGTGGTGCAATCGTTGATACACATTCCTCACACCGATCGATGTCGTATTGTGTTGTTCAAGCTGTGCTTTAACTTCTGCTAAACGTGCAGCACTCATTCCCTTGCCGTTGTCTTTAATAATGATCGTCAGTTCATCATTTTCACCAAAAGCTTTTACACTGATCGCATTATCCGTTCTTGTATAATCGATACCATGAACAAAATAATTTTCAATAAGCGGTTGGATACAAAATTTCGGGATCAAGATATCCGCCCATTTTGGTTCGATATCAAAATGATACGCGATACAATCTGGATAACGCATTTGATAAAGATAGACATATTTTTCGCAAAAAGAAAGTTCTTTTTTTAGCGTTGTCATTTTTTCTTGCTGCGTATTGTTTCGTAGCAAAGCAGCAAATGCATAAACGACTTCAGCCAATTCCATTTGTTGCTTACTTACCGCATACATGCGAATATACTCTAACGTATTGTATAGAAAATGTGGATTGATCTGCGATTGTAACGCACGCATCTGCGCATCTTTTTCTTGCAGCTCTAATTGGTAGTTGTCTTTGATATACCGGTCCAAGCTTGTGATCATCTCATTGATTTCTTCAGATAGATCCAATAATTCATCTTGCATCTGATCCAATTTGATTTTCTGGCTTAAATCTCCCGTAGCTACTTGATGCATCGTATCTCCGATTTGTTGGATTTGGATCAAATAATTTTTAAATGTCCGCTTTAAAATCGTTAATAAAATCAGGATCAAAATCAAGGAGACGACACCGATTTGAATAAAGAGCTGACTATTTTTTTTCCAAATGACTTTCTTACTTCCTAAAATGATAAACGAAAAATCGCGACTCGTTTGTTTATCGATCACGTAATATTGTTGCTCGATCTTTTCTGGAACTTTACCGGTTTGTTTATATTGTGTTTCTAACGTTTGAAATACTTTATCGCTCGTATAGCGTTGACTTTTAAAAATAAATTGATCTGTTCGGTCTAAAATAAAGGCATCGATCCCATTATAAGAAGCATGTTGATCGCTTTCGCCAAAAATCGTGCGTTTAGAAAATACTGCTGAGATCGTCCCTAAACTCGTACGATTAAACGGATCCATGATCATTCTTGTCATCACTAGACCATCTTGTTTTGGAACTTCTCCAGTTCCTTTTTTTCCATTCGGTTGTTTGCGATCGGCGACTAAAAAACCGGGCGAATCGTCTAGTTGGACATACAGTTTTTCTAAATCAGGAAACGCGGTAAAAAAGCTAGACACTTTACTAGATAAGCGATTATCCATCTGAGTTTTTTCCCAAAATGCTTGTGTGTAATCAAAGTAATCAGATGACGATAACGTCAAATACTGACGGATATTTTCGATTTCTTGATTTCCACCCGTTAATTCCGTATACATATAACTCATCGTGTTTTCTTTATCGATAACATCATTGGCGAGGCGATCTTCTAATAGGGTCATCTCTTCATGCATTTTCTTTTGATTCATCTGCGCCATGAATACACACAAAATGATCGCAGTGGAGACGATCACCCCTACGATCACAAAGCTATAGATCTGCATCAAGCGATTCATCAAATAGCGTTTTTTAAATAAGCGTGCATATGGATTAGGCATGAGAATCAAGCTTTCCATCAATCATTTGACGGATATTTTTCGTTGCATACCCACTCCAAACCATGACCAATGTCACACTTAAAAAGACGATCAGTCCCTTAAAATACCATGTTAAAATCGCGATACTGATCAACCCGATCACCACTTTTAAAAAAGTAGCAAAATGATAAAAGACACTGATCACTGCTAATTTGATCAATTGTACAAACCCAATATCATACGTCGACTGGTAAAGCGTCATATAAAGATACGTCACGTTTACTAGTAATAAGGTGATCATTAAAAATAGATCAAGAGCAAACCAAAGCAACCCTTGAAGCTGAATCGATAAGTACAAATTATAGCCTAACAGTATCGTGAATCCAGTGATCAACCAATAACTTTTATTCCCTACTGCGAAATTGGCTTTAAACTGAGTAAAAAAACGTTTAAAGGTTAATTCTTGATAACTCATTCCGTATTCATTTAATAAATCACTTAATGCTTGAAACGCTGGACCGATACCAAATAAAATACCTCCGATACAAGTACAAACCAAAAAATATAGATTTAGTTTGATCATCGACCATGCGACATAAAATAAACGTTGAATTCCACTGCTGACCATGTGATTTCCTCCTTTGTCTACTTAAACCGTGCACACGTTAGCTTATAATGGTTTATAAGATAACGTTTACATAATTTCTTTTATTGTAGCATATCTTGAATGAAAAAAAGTGGCAAGTGTCAATCTTGCCACTTTCTTATTATTTATTGCTTGCTACAAAATCATCAAGCTGTGTTTGCATTTCTGTTTGTACTTTTGACCAACCAGCTTTTTCTAGATCTGCATTCAATTTTGGCAATGTTTCTTCAGGATCGACTGAACCTGTATTTAAATTGGATGCATAACGCTTCATCACGTTGGCGATATTGGATAATTCTGTTTTTACTTTATCTGTCTTGAAGTTAAAGCCTAAGATTGGAGATTCTTTAGCATCTTCAATACTTTTATCGCGTTCTTTGATCATTTCATCTGTAATCGTATCTTGAGTGTAAAGGATCATATTGTTTCCTGTGTTCCATGCAGACATGTGATTGTTTGGTTTGTAACCATCCAATAATTTCAAATGGTCATCTCCTTGTTTTTCCCATGCTTCCCCTTCAACACCCCAAACTAAACCATTCAATAGTTCTGGATCAGTATTCAATAAGTTTAGGAATTCTACTGATTTTTCTTTGTTTTTAGACGTATTTGACACGACGAAGTTCGCCATTTGAGCTTGACTAGTTGTTTTTAATTGTGGTGTCAATGGACGAGAAGTCAATGGTTGGTTAGCTGCATTCGTTAGGATCGTATCGCCGTAATCCATAGGTCCTTGAGTTTCTTCACGCATCAACCACGTATTTCCTTCTAATGGATAGCTTGTTGAACTTGTCGCAGCATCGGTTGGAATCAAACCTGCTTCGTACCATTCATGTAATGTTTTTAATGTTTTTTGATGATCTTTGTCTTCATATTGATTGATGATTTTTGGTGTGCCACTTTCATCTAATTTAACAGCAAAAGGATAATCTTTTCCTAATGGATAGTCGAAATCACCCGATGCTTTAAAACTTTGACCGATGGCAAAAGCGGCAATATTTGGTTCTTTTTCATGGAATTGTTTTAAAACTTCTGTCGCAGATTCATATGAGCCATCGACTTTGCTGATATCCAAATTGTATTTTTCTACGTATTGATCGTTGAACGTCAACACTTGTTGCCCCCATGCATTTCCATATACTGGAATCGCATACAATTTCCCATCAACCATATTTCCTTTTTTATACATTTCTGGTAGTTCATCCATGTATTCTTTAGCATATTTTTGCGATAGATCTGTCAAATCAGCGAACGCACCTTTTTGCGCATTTGCAACATATTGTGATGAGAATGCGATATCATATACTTCACCAGAGTTGATGATCGTTGTCATTTTTTGATCCCAATCGCCCCAACCAATATATTGTAGATCGATCGTCACACCGATTTTATCTTTGATACGTTTATTTGCGATTTCCATCAATTGATCATAATTTTCTGGTTTATCGCCCACTTGATACATCAACAGTGTTGTATCCCCACCATCTGATTTTTTGCTATCACTTGATTCTGAACTACCACATGCTGCTAAACCTGCTGTCAATAATCCAACAGTTGCTAGACCTAAGACTTTTTTCCAGTTTTTCATATATGCTCCTCCGTTCATTTTTTATTCTTTTACGCCACCAATAGTTAATCCGCCAACAAAGTAACGTTGGAAGAAAGGATACGTCAAGGCAATCGGCAAAGTCGATACGACTACGATCGCCATTCGTGCTGATTCACTTGGTAAAGCGGCTAGTCCACCTTGAATCTGTGCACCCATACCCGCATTTTTAGCCAAATAATCTAGATTATTTTGAATCTTCATCAATAAGTATTGCAATGGTACTAAACTATCTTTTTGAATGTAAAGTAACGCATTGAACCAGTCATTCCAATACCCTAATGCCGCAAATAAACTGATTGTGGCAATTCCTGGTACTGCAAGTGGCAACACGATACTCATAAAGATCCGCATCTCACTTGCACCATCGATTCTAGCCGATTCAATGATACTATCTGGAACCGTTTTGATAAAGAATGTGCGCATAACCAAAATATTAAATGGTCCTAAGGCTAAAGGTAAGATCAAGGCCCAAATCGTATCTTTCAAAAAGAGCAAATTACTTACGACCAAATACGTTGCAACGATCCCTGGTGTAAATAACATCGTGATCAAAGCAAAGATCGTAAAAAATTTACGAAATGGAAAGTTTGAACGTGAGATCACGTACGCATAAAGCGAAGTCATCGAAGCATTTACTAGTGTTCCGAATACGGTTACAAAGACGGTAACCCCAAATGCTTGGAAGATTTTTTTGCTCATCTCACCAGCAAAGATATAGCGATAGGCTTCAAAAGAAAATTCTTTTGGCCAAAAACGATACCCCATCTCTACAAGTGATGTTTCACTGGTTACAGAGATCATGATGACAAAGATAAATGGTAAAACACAAGAGATTGCAAACAATGCAATCATAATATTAAACAAAATATTCGCCGTCGAGTTGAAGGAACGAACTTCTACTTTGTTGATTTTTTTCTTATTCGACATAATTTCCTTCGCCCTTTCTTAGAATAATGCTGAAGCTGGATCTAAACGACGAACAACTAAGTTTGTTAATAATAAGAGTATCGCTCCGACTGCCGATTGATAAAGAGCCGCGGCTGCTGTCATCCCGATATCTCCAGTGGCAATCAAGCCATTGTAAATATAGGTATCTAATACAGAAGTTACGTTGTATAACGCACCAGATTGTTGTGGTAAGTTGTAGAACATCCCAAAGTCTGCTCTAAAGATCCCACCGATATTTAGAATCAATAAGACTGACATCATCGGTACGATCTGTGGAATCGTTACGTGTTTGATCTGTTGCCATTTACTTGCTCCATCGACCATCGCAGCTTCATAATATGTCGGATCGATTCCCATAACTGAAGCATAATAAATGATACTGTTATATCCAAGACTCTTCCAAACATTCATGATAACAAAGATCAACGGCCACCAAGTTGGGTCAGTATACCAATTGATCGGTGTCTTCCCTGCATTAGATAACCACTGATTGATGATCCCTTTATCTGGGCTCAAGAAAGCGTAAACAAAATAACTGATTACGACCCAAGATAAAAAGTATGGTAGTAAAGACATCGTATGATACACTTTCACCATTTTTTTATTTCGTAATTCACTCATAATAATAGCAAATGCGATTGCAAAAAAGAGGTTAAATGCTAAAAATACAATATTATATAAAATCGTATTTCGTGTGATCAACCAAGCATCAGAAGATGAGAATAAAAATTTAAAATTCTCAAAACCGACCCAATCACTATGCCTTAGACTGTCGATAAATCCATTTGGTGAAATCCGAAAATCTTTAAATGCCACGATATTGGCAAATACTGGAATGTAGAAGAAAAAGATAAACCAGACGAATCCTGGCAGGGCCATTAGAAGCAATGCTTTATAGCGCCACACGTTTTGCCAAAAGCCAGCCTTTTTTTTCTTTTTCATATTGTCATCTCCTCTCACAAAGAATCATAACGCTTTCAAAACAAAAATAGAATAAACAAATTTAATCTATCCTTAAACAAAATAAAGATTATTATGCTATAGTGCATAGTAATCAAGAATAACTTCGTTTACACTAAATAAAGTTTCCCAAATGATCTATTCTAGAAAGGAAGAAGCAACATGAACAAACAGATTTTGATTTTTGATTTGGACGATACACTTTTAGATTTTAAAGCGGGAGAAGCAATCGGATTAAAACGGGTATTTGATCATTTTAAAACAGCAGCACTCGATTATGAAACTTGGTTTACTCAGTATCAAGAAATCAACCAATTGACTTGGAAAAAAATCGAACAAGGAATGGCTCCTCAACCCCTATTGGATCGACGCTTTTCCGATACTTTCGCTTACTTTGATCAAAAAACAGACGGCATACAAGCCGAACAATTTTATCGCCAACAACTCGATCAAAATGATGCCTTGATTCCTAGGGCGAAAACACTCGTCAAACGCTTAGTCGAAAACGGCTATCGCTTAGTTGCAGGAACCAATGGAAAGACAGCGACTCAGTACAATCGGTTAGAGCTGACCGGATTGACTGCTTACTTTGAACACATCGTAATCTCTGATGAAATCGGTGTAGCCAAACCTAGTCCCGATTTTTTTCAACATATCTTTGCACTTTATCCAGATTTGATGCGTGATGATTTTTTGATGATCGGGGATTCCTTGCGCTCAGATATTTTAGGTGCCCAACAAGCTCTGATCGACAGCATCTGGATCTGTCCTACGCCGCAACACACTAGTGCGATTTTACCTACGTATACTGTCCGTTCACTTGTTGAATTAGAACAGTTACTTCTTGCATAATTGAAAGAAAAATCAAAAACAGTTTTCAGGAATTTTTTCATGATTTGCGTTAAGATAGAGGTATCCTAGATTCGAGGAGGAATCTTTTTGTATCGACTCAAACATCTGTCTATGTGGCAGAAAAATCTACTCGTTTTGTGGTTCGGAGTCTTTATGACCGGTATCGGGATGAGTGAGATCATGCCCTTTCTTTCCCTTTATATCGATGAACTTGGAAATTTCAGTCAGGCGCAATTGTCGTTTTATAGTAGCTTAGTTTTTGCTGCAGCCTTTTTAGTTATGGCGATCGTTTCACCATTTTGGGGACGATTAGCTGATAAAAAAGGACGAAAACTGATGTTGCTACGTTCTGCATTAGGTATGGCGATCGTCTTCTTTAGTATGGGATTTGTCACAAACGTTTGGCAATTGCTCTTACTTAGAGCTCTCCAAGGTGCTTTTGGTGGGTTTACTTCTAATTCAAATGCTTTGATTGCTGTTCAAGCACCTCGTGAAAAATCTGGACAAGCTTTAAGTATTTTAGTTACCGGTGCAACTGCTGGAACACTTCTAGGACCACTGATCGGTGGAACACTTGCAAGTCTCTTTGGCTATCGATTGTCTTTTCACATTACTGGAATCATCATGTTCTTCGTCTTTTTATTGACATTGTTTTTTGTAAAAGAAGATGCTGTCACTAAAAAAATTGAAGAAACCGTGGTTATCGAAAAGCCAAAACTATCGCTAAAAATGGTGATCAGTCAAAAAATCATTCTGGCTTTATTTATTACCACACTAAGCGTACAACTCGTCAATATGGCGATCAATCCGATTTTAAGTCTGTATGTTAAAGAGTTATTAAATGGTCATCAATCCGTCACTTTCATTGCTGGGATCGTAGCAGCAATGCCTGGGATCTCCACGATGATCGCTGCTCCTTTATTTGGTCGTTTAGGTGATCGGATCGGAACGAATAAAGTTTTGATTTTTGGTTTTGGACTAGCTGCTGTGACCTTTTTACTGACGAGTTTCACACAAAATGTTACGCAACTGATGTTGTTACGTTTCTTGACTGGAATTTCTGATGCGGCGCTTTTCCCATCGATCCAAAGTCTACTAACCAAAAATACCGCAAAAGAAAACACCAGTCTGATTTTTTCTTATAATCAAAGTTTCCAATCGATTGGTAGTGTAATTGGACCGTTGATCGGTGCTCTGATCGCCAATCTTTTCGATTATCCAGCGATTTTTGTATTTTGTAGTCTATTGATGGTCGTAAACTTCTTTGTACTAAGAAAACAACAAACCTAAAAAAACTTGGGCGAGTATCCCTACTCACCCAAGTTTTTTTTAATTTCGTATACTTAATTTACTTCTCAAAGCACCGACTGTCTGTTTGTTTCCAGTAAAGATCAAATGATCCCCATATTCGATGATCGTATCCCCTCGTGGCGCTATAAATTCACCATAGCGATAGATCCGACTGATTGTGATTTCTTCAATCAATGGCATATGCTTTAAGGCGATACCTGTGTAGCGACGGTTGCTTACAGTCACTTCATATAAACCAGACTCTGTATCATTTAACATTTTTAACGTCGACGGAGAATCGATCATTTCTCGCAATAAACTAATATTGACATCAAACGTATTAAATAATTCCACGCCTTGTGCTTTTAATTTATCGTATCGTGTATTTTCCAGATCATGCGACTCAAAACGAACAATGATCCTTGGAACATTGTATTTCAACGCCGCTTTAGCAACTTGATAATTGATCTCTGGATCACGGTAAGCTAATACTAATACTTCAGCATCAAATACCTGATGTTTCGCAAGGGTGTCTTCAGATAGATCTTCTAATAGACTCACATGATCTAAGGCATTGTGGAAGGTTTGGTAGTTTTGTTCATCATCTGTTACCATGCGAATATCGTACCAGCCTTTAGATAGTTGTTGTGCTACAGGGATAGTCAATACATTTAACCCTACAATTTGTAAGATCGTATTTTGGACTTCTTCGATTTCTGGTCGATACAATTTATTAAAAATGATCGGCGAGAAAATACAGCTCAACACAGCGGCTAGCGTAAATGCTCCGGCCTGTTGATGCGTGATTTGATTTAACGAAACGGCAACTTCTAATGTTGGCAACACAAGCGTGATCGTCGTCGCTGATAAAAAGACACTGGCTAAAGCGTTCGCACGCTGAAACTGTTTGCGAAAGACAAAGAACAAGCCCGCTTTTGCTAACATAAATCCAACAAATAATAAAGGAATCAAAACCATCGAATTAGGATCAGCCAATAAGCTACGTAATTCTAGATTCGCACCGGTCATAATAAAGAAGATCGGTATGAAAAAGCCATATCCGATCGAAGTCAACTTTTCTTGTGTTGCTTCACTTGGACTCAATAATTTCATCACGATCCCCGCTAAAAAGGCACCTAAAATATTTTCAGCACCCACTGTTTCTGCGACAGTGACTAGCGTAAAGACGATGAAAAATGCAAGACGAATATCTAACTGTGTCGTTGCTTTATTGATTCGTTCAAAAAAGTGATAAATTCCACGAAATCGCATCAATAATACAATTGCTACTAAAAAGATGATTAAAATCAACCAAATTTGATTCGCATCGCCCCCATTTAACGCAGCATATACAGATAATGCAAGTAGTGGAATGACTTCACCCAATACTGCTACCAATAACAACGTTTGTCCGTAAGGCTTACTTAGCAATTCTTTTTCTTTTAACGCTGCGATCACGACACCCAATGCGATCGTGGAAAATAAAATCGTCGCGATCACGATATTATCAAATAATCCGCTCACAGCTAGTCCCCAACTGAGCAAACCAGAAAACAATACAATCATCACAAAGGATAAGATCGCGGTTTTCAGTGGGGAGCCTTCTGCTTTTTGATCTCCTTTTTTACTCTTGAATAATTCAAAATCGATTTCCATACCAGATAAGAAAATCAAGATGATCACACCTAATCCGGATAACATCGTTAAACTATCACTGTCGCCGATCAACGATAGACCGGTCTTTCCAATAATGATCCCGACAACAATTTCAGCAATCGCTGTGGGCACTGCAGTAATGTTAAACCGTGCCATCAAAAGGGGAATCATCAATGCTGCAAATAATACAATTAATAATGACATACTTTCACCTACAATTTACGTTTTCATTTAGTACATGTCGTCCATTATAAGCTATTTGAAAACAAATGAAAAAGTTTTTACTCATTTTCATACAAAAAAGAGTCATCCAAGCGATGACTCTTTACCTGACATTATTCTTTTTCAATAACGATTTTACCTACAGCATGATGTGTTTCACTTAATGCATGCGCATCATAAATCCCTTGGCGCGTTAATGGGAAAGTTTTCCCAACTACACTACGTAGTTTTCCTGCTTCCATTAAATCACCTAGTTCTTTTAATTGTTTTCCATTGGTATCTAACCAAACGGCTTTGGCATGGATCCCTTTTTCTTTAGCTTTGTCTTCATCTTCGATCGATAAAATACTGATCAAATAGCCACCTTCTTTTAAGATGTCCATACTATTTTTTTGAACATCGCCACCCATGGTATCTAAGACCATATCGACTTCTTTAGCTACATCTCTAAAATCAGTTGAACGGTAATCGATGACTTCATCAGCACCTAATGATTTTAATAGCTCATGATTTTTTTCGCTTGCTGTTGTATAAACATATGCACCTTTAGCTTTTGCCAATTGGATCGCATATGTTCCGACACCACCAGCACCAGCATGGATCAGTACTTTTTGTCCTTTTGTTACATGACCGTGATCAAATAATGCTTGATAAGCAGTCAAACCGGCTAATGGTACTGCCGCAGCTTCATTGGCACTTACTCCTTTTGGTAGAGGCGCTAATAGATGCTCATCCACGATTGTATGTTCTGCATACGTTCCAAAACGGGTTGTATCTGGACGTGCAAAAATACGGTCGCCTACTTTCCATTCTGTTACGTCGCTGCCAACTTCTTCAATCGTTCCGGCAACGTCCCAACCTAAAATAATCGGAAAATCCCATGGGAACATTTGTGCTAGATATCCTTCACGTAACTTCCAATCGATTGGGTTGATCGAGGTTGCATCGACTGAAACAAGCACTTGTTTCGCTCCTAGTTCAGGTAAAGTTACCGTTGCTTCTTCTAATTGATCTTTTCCACCGTATTGGTTGATGACTACTGCTTTTGTTTCCATAAGTTTAAACGCTCCTTTTAAGTTTGCTTCTTGTTTGATTATTTACATTGTATACAATCCATTAACATTTGACAAAAGAAAAGGCTCAAAAAAAAGCACAAGAATCGTTCAGATCCTTGTGCTGTCTGTTTAGTTCATTTGTTTAACTAATTCTTCGATCCCTGTTAAGGATTGATAGCCATACCCAAATAAATAATTGTAATCTACGGCGTATACTTTTTTATTTTTTATTGCTTGCATGCTTGCTAATTTGGGATTTTTATATAATGCATCGATGACTTGTTGTCCACTGACACTATCTTTGATTGTTGACCAATCGCCAACGATCAATACATCAGGATCTGTTTCGATCAGTGTTTCTTCACTCACATCACCGGTTTGGTCTTTAAAAACATTATCTAATTTCACCATTTTAAACAAATCATTGAAAAACGGCTCATCGTGTGCACTATAGACCACGACTTGAGTAGGATCGCTCATATGCAAGTAAGCAAATGTTTGCTCTTTTTGATCCTTTACACTTTCTTTTACAGCGTCCTCACGTGTTTTGATCTCGGCTGCAAATGTTTTCGCTTCAGCTTTTTTATCAAAGATCTTTCCTGTGTTTTTAATATCTTGATATACTGAATCAAATGTTGCACCCGTGATCGAAGATTCTAAAACATAGGTTTTTACTCCCATATCGTTTAAGGAATCGACTGTACCCACACCCCAATCTTGATTATCAAATAGGCCTCCTCGACCATAAATCAAATCAGGATCGACACTAAGTGCAGTTTCTTTACCGATGTAGCTATTTCCTAGATCTTTTAATTCATTAAATTCTTTTTCCACACTAGTGTCTGCCGCACCAAATGTCGCGCCGACGCCTGCGATTTGATCTTTTAGACCTAAATGTAACAATAATTCAGCTGCAGGTCTGGTATTGGCGACTACGCGAGTAGGTTTCTCATCAAAAGTTTCTGCTTTTTTCGTCCAAGCCGTACCGCCTTCTGCACGGGTATAATTGTCGATCGTTACGGGATAGCCTTGACTTGCTTCACTTGAGCTCGTTGTTTTTTCACTAGTCCCACATGCACTCAACGCAAATGTGGCCATGGCTAGACCCACGATCAATCCTACTGTTTTATTCATTGACTATTTCCTCATTTCTACTATAGTAAAACCCTAATCCATTCGTGATTGGGTGGCGATAAATTTGACACGCTACTCCATAAAGTTCTGTGACTAAAGAAGAGGTCAAGACTTCTTCTGGCGTCCCTTGTGCTACGATTTGCCCCTCTTTTAATGCAAATAAATAATCACAATAATACGCGGCATCTTCTAGGTCATGTAGTGCAGCAAGTATCCCGATCCCTAACTCTTTGACCGTTTCTAAGATCTCTAGATGATAGCGAATATCTAAATGATTGGTCGGTTCATCTAGGATCAGATAGTTTGGTTGCTGCGTAATCGCTCTGGCCATGACGACACGCTGTTTTTCCCCACCTGAAAGCGATAAAAAACTACGATGACGATAACTACTTAATCCTGTTTTTTCTAGCGCTTTTGTAACGATCTGTTCGTCTTCACGATTTTCACCTTCTAAAAAGCCTTTATACGGGGTTCGTCCCATGAATACGATTTGTTCAACCGTTAAATCAAAGCTCAATTCATTAAACTGGCTGACCACGCTCAAGTTTTGAGCCACTTGTTTTTCATGACTCGACACTAGATCTAGACCATTTAAAACAATCGTACCGCTATCAGGTTTTAAGGCTTTATAGACTGTTTTGAGCAACGTAGATTTGCCACTTCCATTTGCTCCGATCAAACCCACGAATTGACCTTTTTGTGTTTGTAAGGAAATATCCGTTAAAATCTTTTTTTGTCCTAATGTGACATTTAGTTGATCGATTTCTAATTCCAAGACCCGTTACCCTCCAAACTGATATTGCTTTTTCACAATGATATAAATGAACACTGGTGCTCCAATGATCGCTGTAATGATCCCGATTGGAAGCTCTACACCAGTCAAAATCGAACGCGCGAACAGATCTGCCCAGATCATAAATAGGGCACCAGAAAATGCTGATAATGGCAATAACAAACGATGATCTGAACCAAAAAAACCACGAATGATATGGGGGATGATCAGACCGACAAAACCGATCATCCCTGAATTTGCAACAATGATACTCGTTAGTAATGCCGATAACATCATGTAGATCTTACGGTAAAACGTCAAACGTATCCCTAATGTTACGGCCACTTCATCTCCCAAAAGCATCGTATTTAAAATTCGAGCTTGTGTAAAAAAGTAAAGCGTCAATGCTAAGACCAAACTACCAACTAAGGGCAATTTAGTCCAACTCGCTGAAGCTAGGCTTCCCATCGACCAAAATGTGACCGTTTTGATTCCTTCTGCATTATTGGCTAGATAGACGATCAGATTGGATAGAGCTCCACCAAGCGCACTAATGATCAACCCTGATAATACCAATTTAGTCGACGTCATTTTACCACCAACTGCAGCTAAGATTAATACTAAGATCGTAGCCAATACAGCGCCCACAAAAGCGCCTAGTGCTAAACCAAATTGTGCAAAAAAGGCCGACGTCCCAAAACCAATCAAGATCGCAAAGGTAGCACCTAATGAAGCACCAGAAGAAATCCCTAAAATATATGGATCTGCTAGCGGGTTTTGAACGACGGCTTGCATCACGACACCACTGACTGCAAGTCCCATCCCAACTAAGATCGCTAGAAATATCCGGGGCATTCGTAAAAACCAAACAATATTGACACTAGATGCTGGCAAGTGTTCCACTGAGCCAATCAAACCTCCGCTGAATTTGTATACTAAGATTTGATAGATCTGTCCTAGTGAAATATCTGCTTGGCCATTGACTAATGCGATTCCGATCGAAATAAAAATCAACACGATCGCTAAGATACTATAGACTACTGCACGCTTGAGCAATTGATGCGACAAAACTGACTTACTCACTTGCTACCCAACTTTCTTTTACAAGTTGTTGGTTTTTATCATGGAATTTTTCATTATGAGAAGATACCATCGCTTGTGACGTGCTTTCAGGTTCTAAGTAAAGCTTGATTTGATTTACAGCTTGAGCCGCATCTTGGAAGGCACCAGCAAGTAGATTGACTTTTCCTACACACGAATGGATATCACCCGCTGCAAATAAACCAGCAATATTCGTTTTTGTTGGTTCCTCACATAACAAATAAAAATCATCTTTTCTCGCTAAAGCAAGATCGAGTGCATCTAACAGATCCGCTTCACGGTCATATCCATGTTGGACCAATACATGATCACAAGGCAAATGAGTGAGCTCACGGGTTTTTGTATGGCGCAAGTTCAACACTAAAGATTCTTTATGATAAGGATCTACCGATTCGATCACCACATTGGTTAAGATAGGGATATTGGCTTGGATCAATTTTTTTGTCTGTGCTTCATGCGCTTTTAATGCTTCACCACGATAACAAACCGTCACATTCGCACCATAATCTTTTGCTTCTAAAGCGTAATCGACTGCTCCATCGCCACCACCAGAAATGACTAATGACTTATTAAAAATTGCGTGTTGATCTGGAAATTCGTAATGGATATAAGATCCGATCTGCTTTTGAATAAAACAAGGTAATTTTTGTGGCGAAATAATTCCGCCACCGATCGCAAATAAAATCGTTTTTCCCAAATATTCTTTTCCAGATTGATCTGTCACCCTAAAGAGGTCTTCTTCTTTAATTACGGAAATAATTTTCGTGTCTAAAAAGACATCCGGTTCAAACGTCAACCCTTGCTCAATCAATTGCGCTCTGACTTGTTTGCCTTTAGTCGGTGGCAATGCACCGATATCCCAAACCATTTTTTCTGGATAAAAACTTAATTTTCCACCCAATTCATCTTGCGCTTCGAATAACGCCACGGATAAATCACGTAATCCGGCATAAAAACTACTATATAAACCGGCAGGACCTCCACCGATAATCATCACATCATATACTTGGTTCATGGTATTTCCTCCATTTCTCCATTATCAATTGAAAATCATTCTCAATTACATAAGGTCATTATAGACAACTCTTCTTTGTTTGTAAATCCTTCTTTTGCATAAACATTAGATTTAGATAAGAAAAAATTTAATGTTTTTCTTATCTAATTGTTTAACACCTAAATTTTGCCCTCAAAAAAAGAGAGGTTTCCCTCTCTTATATAAGTTCTCTTGTTTCAATAAGCTGACGATACCATAATGCTGATTTTTTCAACGAGCGCTTTCTGGTTTCATCGACTTCGATTCTGACTAGACCGTAGCGATTTTTAAAGGCATTCATCGGTGAGACACAATCTGTGAACGCCCAAAGCATATATCCTTCGCAATTTGCGCCATCCTCCACTGCACGGAGTAGTTCATTTAAGTGTTGGCGAATAAATTCGATACGATAATCATCTTGTACCATACCTTTTGCATCCATATATTGTTCTTCATGTTCTCGACCCATACCGTTTTCGCTAATAAACCATGGAATATTACGGTAATTCTCTTTAA
>NZ_CAJYIS010000033.1 GCF_913775425.1 uncultured Enterococcus sp. | reverse complement strand
ATACTGAATATGCTGAAACGATGGACGATAAATTACTAGAGCGTGCTGGAAAATTGCAAACGCAGCTTGACCAAGGTGATTTTTACCAAATGGATACGTTGATCCAAGAGATGGCAAGTGGTCTAGGTTTACAAGTTTTAGGACTAGATTCTGTCTTAAAAGATCTAAGTGGAGGTCAACGTTCGAAAGTAATCTTAGCTAAACTACTACTAGAAAAACCAGATATGTTAGTATTGGATGAACCGACCAACCATTTAGACGATACACATGTAGAGTGGTTGAAAAACTTTTTACAAAACTTTGATGGTACGTTTTTAGTCATCTCACATGATCGGACCTTTTTAGATGAGATCACGACTCATATTGCCGATATCGAATTTGGTCAGTTGACGAAGTATACTGGAAATTTAACCAAAGCCTTAAAACAAAAAGAAGCCAATCGTGAATCTTATTTGCGACAATATGAATCACAAAAGAAACAAATCGAAAAGACAGAAGCGTATATTCGTAAGTATAAAGCTGGATCGCGTTCAACGATGGCGAAAAGTCGTGAGAAGCAATTAGCGAAAGTGGAACGATTAACACCGCCTTCTGATGCGCCAAAACCTAACTTCCAGTTTCCATATCAGCCTATTGTCAGTACGTTAGCCTTGACGACTGATCAATTAGTTATTGGTTATGAACGTCCGCTACTTGATCCAATCCAATTAACGATTCGCTATGGTGAATTGATTGCGATCAGAGGTTTTAATGGAATCGGGAAATCGACTTTGTTAAAAACATTGATTGGACAATTAGAGGCTTTAGGTGGAGATTTTCAATTTCCGGCTAATACTAAAGTCAACTATTTTTCACAAGATCTTGTTTGGGAAGCGCCTTTAGAAACGCCGATCCAATATTTAGGTCGTATGTTTGAAAAAGCGACAGTCAAAGAGATCCGTCGCCACCTATCCCAAGCAGGACTTGTGAGTCAACTTGCGCAAGAACCGTTGAATCAGTTAAGTGGTGGAGAACAGACTAAAGTCAAATTGGCACAAATGACGATGACTCCAGGAAACTTCTTGATTTTAGACGAACCAACTAACCATATTGACCAAGAAACAAAAGAAAGTTTGCGAGATAGTCTACGTAACTATCCGGGAACGGTGATTGTCGTATCCCATGAACAAGAATTTTATGAAGATTTCGTTGACCGCATTGTGGATATTGCAGGATAGTAAAAAGAAGTGAGTGAGTAAGTAATCATGATTGAACGTTTTGAAGAGTTACAGTTATCAGTAGTTGAGTTGCCGATCGAGTTTGAAGGAGAGGTTCCGCTATATCGTGCTTATCTACGCGAACTGCCTTTTTTAGCTGGTGAAGGAAACTCGAAACAAGTGATGTATCGTCGCCTAATGGAAAAATATCAAATTTATGTAGAAACACAGCATGAAGCCCAAAAAGAAGAACAAGAAGAAGAGATGACTTCAGCACTTCTTTCCGTTTCTGATTTGATGAAATACTACGATGGAGAAACTTTCGATGGTTTTTCGTATGATTTTGATCAAGATAAATAAGGTATTTGACAAATAAAAAAAGGTCTACTACACTGACACTGTAATCCAAGGTAACTAAAGGAGGAAAATACATGGCAGAAGTTGAAAGTTTTACATTAGATCACACAAAGGTAAAAGCACCGTATGTTCGTTTGATTGCAGAAGAAAACGGGCCTAAAGGTGATGTGATCGCAAACTATGATTTACGTTTCTTACAACCAAATGAAAAAGAAATGCCAACGGGCGCAATCCACACATTGGAGCATTTATTAGCTGATTTGATGCGTGATCGCTTAGATGGGATTATCGATATTTCTCCATTTGGCTGCCGTACTGGTTTCCACTTGATCACTTGGGGCGTACATAGTCCAGCAGAAGTGGCTAAAGCATTAACGGAAGTATTGACGATTATCGCCAACGAAACAGTTTGGGAAGATGTTCAAGGTGTTTCGATTGAAAGTTGCGGAAATTATCGCGATCATTCATTATTTGGAGCCAAAGAATATGCCAAATTAGTGATCGATGAAGGTATCAGTGAAGATGCTTTCGAGCGTCGTATTGTAAAATAAAAAAACGGATGAGAATACGTTCTCATCCGTTTTTTTTTATGCTAAAGCTGCTAAGGAAATCAATGAAATCCCAATGACTAATAACACTAAGCCAACTAATGTAACACATTTTTTCCAAGGGAAAGTCGAAGCTTTCTTTTTATTGCGTTTTTTTGGTAAAGCACTCAACGGATCAGTTTGTACTTCAGGTTGAGTGATAACATTTCTTGGTAAAATAAGTGCAATCAGTAAAAATAAAACGCCGTTTAATACTGCGCCAACACCATAAATCAAATTATAATTAATCGTAACTGTTGATAAAATATCTCGTCCAATATCTAAAATAGTGCCTACTTCTAATAGTTGAAATCCGATCGTATCTGCTGCTACAGGTTGAGTGCCTAAAGCATAGACTACGAAGAGCGCAACAACACTTAATGCAATTTGTCGAAATCGAGTCAAAATGATCGCTCCTTCAATGATTTAGTCAATGACTCAATCATTCTAGCATATTTGTTTCTTTTTCCACAAGTTCTGATCGATAACTGTAGTCTAATTGAAATATATTATGAGTTATTCTTAGGACTTTCTTCAGTATTATGAAAAAACGAGATCGATAAGAGAATCTAAGTAATTGCTAAGAAATAATGAATTTTAAAAAATGCTACGTGTGTTTTCTAAATTTTCATCGTATAATGAAATAAAATTAGGTGTAAGCGCCTAAAAAACGGAAATATTGAAAGAACCCGCATCAAGTGGGTGCTTTTTTTTGTGGCATTAGGAGGTTTGTAATGAAGAATCGAATGTTGATCGTTGCGTATGTCAATTTGTTCTTAGTCTTTTTGGGTGTTGGGTTAGTCATTCCAGTTTTACCGTTATTAAAAAATGAAATGAACTTTTCAGGAACCACGATGGGAATGATGGTCGCGATCTTTGCATTTGCTCAATTGATCATCTCACCAATTGCAGGACATTTATCTGACGTCTTTGGTCGAAAAAAAATGATCGTGCTTGGGATGTTGCTCTTTTCACTTTCTGAGCTGATCTTTGGTTGGGCACAATCAGTAGAATGGTTTTATCTATCACGTGTGATCGGTGGTGCATCAGCTGCTTGTATCATGCCTTCTGTGACGGCATTTGTAGCAGATTTGACCACATTAGAAGAGCGACCAAAAGCAATGGGCTACGTTTCTGCTGCGATTAGTGGAGGCTTTATTATTGGGCCTGGTATCGGTGGGTTATTAGCTGTTTTTGGGACGCGTGTTCCATTTTTTGCAGCTGCTTTGATGGCATTACTAGGCTTCTTTTGTTCATTGTTGTTTTTAAAAGATACGCCAAGTGTCGTTGCGGAAGAAAAAGCGACAAGAGAGCACAAACCGGGAATGGATGTCTTTTTGGAAGTCCTTTTACATCCTTTGTTCCGTGCCTTTTTTGTGGTAATTCTGATTTCATCGTTTGGCTTGCAAGCGTTTGAATCGATGTATAGTATTATGGCGACACAAAATTTCGCCTTTACAACTACTGAAATCTCATTGATGATCATGATCAGCGGAAGTCTGGCATTAGTCATTCAAATTTTCTTCTTCCATCGCATCGTACAATTGATGGGGGAGATTCGCTTGATGCAATTGACCTTTTTTACTAGTGGTATCTTTGTGTTAGTGATCGCCATGACGAGTCAACGTTGGCTAGTTGTGTTGTCTACATTTATTGTCTTTTTATCGTTTGATCTATTCCGCCCAGCAGTGACTACTTATCTATCACATCACGCTGGCAGCCGTCAAGGAGTGATCAATGGATTGAATTCTACATTTACAAGTGTTGGAAATATCTTAGGACCGGTCTTAGCAGGTATGTTGTTTGATATCAATCCATTCTCGCCATATTTCGTGGCAGGAATCATTTTGTTAGTTACGGGTGTTGTTTCTTTAAGCTTAAGTCGTAAATCAAGTATCATTATAGAATAAAAAAAGATGCTGTGACAAAAGTGGGCAGCTCCAAAAAATAAGCCGAATCATTACCAAAATCGGTGAAGCGAGTATCGGAATGATTCGGCTTATTTCGAAAGGAGTTACTTTTGGAACGCCGTTTATTTAGTTTTTAGGGAGGATGACAGGAATTTGTCATCCTCCCTTTTTTAGATATGCAGATGTTTTAAGAAATTAAAACCACTACTGATAAAACTGATCAATGCGATATACAGATAGACGACAAGATAAGGAGAGTCGCTACCGGCAATTGATAAGATGCCGGTTAAGATTGACCAAAAAATCAGTGCCGCAATACCTGTATTAAAACTGATAAAGCCAAATCTTGTCACGGCTCTTGGTGTTAGTTTGTTGAAAACTAGTAGCAATAGCCCGCTGGCAAATGCGATCACCCAAGCGTAAGATAAAAAGACCGAAGTCACGCCATGACCAAAATAATTATAAAGTAATTGGAACAAATACAATAAAGCGGCAATGCCAAAATAAGGTGTTGCTCGATGTTGTGACATAAAAGACCTCCTAGTTATTTGAAATAAACAATATCGCTTACTGCGCGTTCAGAACTTTGTCCGCTACCACCAACTGTTTGGTTAACGACTTTACCATTAAAGTAAAGTGTAGTGGAACCGCCACCGTCTAGGTTATAGCCGGTTTGGACACCGTTATCTTGCATGACTTGTGCTAGTTGATACAACGATAACCCTTGACTATCGTCCGTGCGACCTTCAGAAACGACGATCAAATAGTGATTCGTACCAATTTGTCCGATGGCTGTTCGAGGATTACTTGCAGCTGATTGGCCTACTTCGCTATTTTCATCGACTACGATTGATCCGCTTTCGACTAAGGCTGGACCAAAAGAAAGAACTTGTTGTGCATCGAGAGTATTTGCATCTGTAGTGGCTTCATTGACGATTGAAAAATCACCGTTTTTATCGATGACTAAGGCATCAGTATCTCCATTTGCACTATCACGATAAAGCGTACCATTTCTTACGACGAATCCTGTACTTCTAAATCCATAAAAATCACCATTGATTGCTAAGACAGCATCATTGGCTTTAGCAATCGTCGAAGTGGTTTCTTTGATATTTCGCCCATAACTATTATCGGCTAGAGCAGTCAGTAAATGACTAGGATCATCTGTTTGTACATCGACCAAATAAACAGTCGTGTCATCTATTCGTTGTTCTGTAAGTGAAATGGTCAAGCCATTTCCGCTATAACTGGTATCTGTTTGGACGACTTCTTCACTTTCTGTAGTCGATGTGTCCGTAGTTGTAGTAGTTGTTTGAGTCGTTTGGGTCGTCGTAGCAACGATTTGACGATCCGGTAAAACAAATGCTTTTAATAAAATAAAACTAGTGCTTGCGAGTAAAAAAATACTGTAAACAATGGCCCAACGAAAGGGACGTTTGAAAAATTTTTTCATAATTATTTTTCCTTTCTAAGAATGATGATTGAAGATAAAGTATTTTTGAATCTGGAAACTAAAGAAAAATAAACTTAGATCAACGACTAATTTGATGATCAATAGTGAAGAAAAAATTGTAGACAAAGCAGAAACGCTAACACCGCTGATCACTAATTGAGCAATAAAAAGTACAATATATTTCCAGCTTGATTTTTTGATCGGAGCGTCATCGGAAAAGACAAAATGTTTATTCAAGTAATAATTGCACATACCTGCTGTAATGCGAGCAACGAGTGTGGCTAGAAAAATCATTTCGCCAGCTTTACCTAAAACTAAGGAAAGTAACATAAAAAATCCAATATCGACAAATGAAGAAGTCAATGAAGAAAGTAAAAAGCGTAAGAATGGAAAATACACCAAAATCGAATCTTTGATCGGTCGAAAATGTGTTTGTTCATTATTATCTTCATAGATCGTTTCGATTGGAAATGTTTCTAATTGCCACTCTTGATCTTGTAAAGCGAGTAAGACGTTCATTTCATATTCAAAACGATTGCCTTTGATCGCAACTAGTGTCGGAATTTGTGAAAAGGCAAAAATTCTTAATCCCGTCTGCGTGTCTTCTAATTTTAATTTAGTCGCTAAACGAAACAGTTGACTGGTCAGACGATTTCCATAGTAGCTTTTTTTAGGTGTTTTTTCTTTTGTAAAGGAGCGAACACCTAAAATCACTTCGTCGTCCTCAATAAAGCGAGCTTTTTGTAAGGCTGTCGTGATATCTGCAATCGTATGTTGGCCGTCACTATCCGCTGTGACAAAGCCAGGAGCATCAGGAAAATGCTTTTCAATATACCGAATTCCATAACGTAATGCGAATCCTTTTCCTTGATTGATTGGATAGCTTAGAAAACTGACATGATCGTATTGGATAAACCGATCGAAATAAGGTTGATAGTCTGAGCCGCTGCCGTCATCAACGATTACGATCGGTGTGGTAATCATTTGTGCTAATTGATTCATAAACGTTACTGTTTTTTCAGATGGTTCATAGATTGGAATCAATAAAATTGGTTTCATTTCGTTCACCTCAATGTAGTTGTTGGCACTATGATAAAATATGTGACTTAAAAAAAGCTTAACGAGTCAATAGAAAAAAATCTCTAACTTAAGTTTGATTTAAGTTTGTTTTTTTAAGATAGAGCCAACGACAAAACAGAAAGGATGAAACAAAGATGGGGATTAAAAAAGTCTTTGAACGTAAAGAAACTAAATATATTTTAACGAATGAACAATTCGCTGCTTTTTTTGAAGACCTCCAACAGTATATGAAAGTCGACCAATATGGCTTGCATACGATTCAGTCACTTTATTTTGATACAACACAAGATGAATTCATTCGTCACTCTATCCAAAAACCAGAATATAAAGAAAAATTTCGAGTTCGTAGTTATGGAATCGCAAAAGAAGACGGGTTAGTCTTTTTAGAGATTAAAAAGAAAGTGAAGGGAATCGTCTATAAAAGAAGATTACCCATGACGTATACTGAATTTTTGAATTGGCAAGAAACGAACGAATTGCCAGAATCGATCTTACAATCTCAAATTGGGTTAGAGATCCAATGGTTATTTAAAAAACATAATGATCTGGTACCAAGAGTATGTATTGCATATGATCGCTATTCGATGTTTTATGAAGAAGACGATCAGTTTCGTGTGACGTTTGATCAAAATATTCGGTTTTCTGCGCAAGAGATGTGTTTGCATGAACCAAAAAATGAACAATTAGTCGCGCCAGAGATGGGTGTCTTGATGGAAGTCAAAGCAATGGGGGCATATCCATTGTGGTTCGTCGAGTTACTCAATCGTCATGGTGTTCGTAAGAGCAGCTTTTCAAAATATGCTCAAACCTATCAACGTCATTTATTTATAAAGGAGGATACAGCACATGTTATCTAGTCTCTTAACAGACACACAACCCGCTGTTTCAATTTCAGGAATTTTTATTTGTTTAGTGATTTCATTAGGATTAGGGATGCTAGTCGCACGCGTCCATATGGTGCGCAATGTGTATACGAAAAACTTCGTGATCACATTAGCAGTTTTACCTGTTTTAGTACAATCGGTTATCTTATTGGTGAACGGAAATCTCGGAACAGGAGTCGCAATCCTAGGAGCTTTTAGTTTGATTCGTTTTCGTTCAGTTGCCGGTGGTTCACGAGAAATCGCTAGTGTATTTTGGTCGATGGGAATCGGATTGGCTACAGGAATGGGCTATGCCGTCTATAGTATTGTATTTTCGATCATTGTTGCTGCCTTTTTAGTACTACTTTATACGACTAATTTTGGTTCTAAACCAATCGTGGCGGAACGCGAATTAAAAGTTACGATTCCAGAGGATCTAGATTATCCAGGATTATTTGATGATCTGTTTCAAAAGTATGCTTATCAAAATCGACTACAATCAGTGCGTACGACAACGATGGGAAGTTTATATGAATTACGTTACGTCGTATTGTTAAAAGAAGAAGAAAGCGAAAAAGCGTTAATCGATGAAGTCCGGATCCGTAATGGCAATTTACCGGTAGTACTAGGAAAAGTGACAAGTAACAAAGACGAATTATAATCAGATGTTGACTTGTAACAGGAGGCTACGATCATTCGTAGTCACAAGTCGCATATGTGACAGAAGTGGGTAGCTCAAAGAAACTACTTCTGAAATACCAGTGATTCATCTTTTTAGGATGTGGCAAACTTTTGTCACATATTTTTTTAGTTTGTTTGTTAAAAAAAGTAACATCGATATTTAGTTTTAACTAATAATCTATTGTTTCAATTATAAAAAAGCTTATTTTCATCTGAATTTCAATGGAAGCGCTCCAATTTAACTCGAATTATGAAAAAATAGCTAGTTTTTCCTCATTTTTAATGTTAGGATATCTTACATGAAAGAGAAAAGTTAGAGAGGGGAATGAAATATGGAAGCAGGAAATATTGCATTTATCATGATTTGTACCGCAATGGTGTTTTTAATGACACCCGCATTAGCCTTTTTTTACGGAGGATTGGAACGTCGCAAAAATATTTTGAATACAATGATGATGTCGATCGGCACGATGGGATTAGCGTCAATTATCTGGATCGCAGTAGGCTATAGTTTGTCGTTTAGTGGAGATGGTTCATTTGTTGGGAACTTGAATCATATTTTCTTCCAAGGCGTTTCGATGACAAAAGGCGATGGAATTCCTGAAGGATTGTTCGCTTTATTTCAAATGATGTTTTCTTTAATTACAGCAGCGATCTTAACGGGATCAGTTGTTGGAAGAATGCGATTTCCTGCTATTTTATTATTTTTAGCTTTTTGGTTAGTCATCGTATATGCACCGATGGCTCACATGGTTTGGGGCGGTGGCTTGATCGCAAGTTTAGGTGCCATTGATTTTGCTGGAGGAACAGTAGTCCATATCAGTTCAGGGATTTCTGGTTTGATTTTATGTATCGTGTTAGGACAACGTCGTGAATTTAAACAAGCAGAATATCGTCCACACAATATTCCATTTGTGGTATTGGGTATGGGATTATTATGGTTTGGCTGGTTTGGATTTAATGCAGGCTCAGCTTTAGCTGCTGATGGTCTAGCGATCCAAGCATTCTTGACAACGAATACTGCAGCGAGTGCGGGAATGTTATCTTGGATGTTGGTAGAGCGGATGTCTACAGGTAAACCAACAGTTGTTGGAGCATGTACGGGAGCAGTTGTGGGATTAGTTGCGATTACACCTGGAGCAGGATTTGTTTCTATTTGGGCATCGATCGTCATCGGTGCATTAGTTAGTCCATTTTGTTATTACAGTATTTCGATCATCAAACAAAAATTTGGTTTCGACGATTCATTAGATGCTTTTGGCTGTCACGGTATGGGTGGAATTTTTGGATCGATCGTTACGGGAATTTTTGCTGATCCAGCAGTAAACGGGAGTGCTGGATTATTATACGGTGGTTTCGATCTTTTCTGGGCACAAATCGAAGCGACAGTGATTACGATTGTATTTGCTGGTGTTGCAAGTTTGGTCATCATTTACATCGTCAAAGCAATTATGCCGATTCGTGTATCTGCTAAAAATGAAGCATTAGGTTTGGATCATAGTGAACACTCAGAAAATGCCTATCCAACATTTGTTGGGTTAGATTCTTAAAAAGGAGCCTAGGATCAATGAAAAAGATTGAAGCGATTATCCGTCAAGAAAAATTAGAAGACATAAAGGAAGCGATCCAACAAAAATTTGAAGAGCAGCCGACAGGAATGACAGTCAGCCAAGTGTTAGGTTTTGGCCATCAAAAAGGGATGAAGGACTACGTTCGTGGACAAGCAGTGATCCCAGCTTTTGTTTCCAAAGTGATGATCAGTTTTTTAGTAGAAGATCAACAAGTCGATCCGATTTGTCAATTGATTGTAGACATCTGTCAGACAGGTGCAGTCGGTGATGGGAAAATCTTTATTTATCCAGTAGAAGAAGCAATCCGTATTCGTACAGGGGAACGCGGAGCAGCTGCGATTTAAAACGAAGCTTTAATAAAATTAGACAGCTCTAAAAAATAAGCCGAATCATTATCGAAATAGGTAATCCTATTATCGGAATGGTTTGGCTTATTTTTGACGAAGTTACTTCTAGAGTATCAATTATTCGTTTTTTTACGTAATCTTCATCGAGAATTAATATTGGCATGCTACCCTAAAATTACCAAACGATTTAGGAGGTTAGGGATCATGACAAAGATTTTTGCTCATCGTGGTAGTAAAGGAACGCATCCGGAAAATACTTTAGCTGCATTCCAACATAGTGTTGAACTAGGTGTCGATGGTATCGAATTAGATGTTCACTTAACTAAAGATCAACAGCTAGTCGTCATCCATGATGAAAGATTAGAACGTACAACAAATGGGACAGGCTTTATCTATGAGTACACTTTGGCTGAATTGAAGCAGTTGGATGCTAGTAGTTGGTTTTCAATCTATGATGATGTTCAAAGAATTCCGACACTACAAGAAGTTATTACACTTTGCAATCGTTTGGGATTTACTGGAATAGTAAATATCGAAGTCAAAACAGATCAGATTCATTATCCATTGATCGAAGAACGACTTGTTGAGCTGTTACAACAAAAAAAGACCTTTATACCGATGTACTCGAGTTTCAATTTACTAACTTTAGAACGACTTTATGAATTAGATAAGACGACAAACAAAGCTTGGATTATGGAGGGCACTGCGAGTACCGTCGATTTTGCAAGTTATTTCCAAGCGATTGACAGTATCCATCCCAATTTTGAATGGGTAATCAAAGCACAAGAAGAGTTGTTTGAGTTTACGAAATTGATCCGACCTTGGACGGTCAATCAAGAATCTGAAATGTGGATGTGTTTTGAGAAGCAGTTTGAAGCTTTTCACACCGATTATCCAGAAAAAGCATTAGCAATAAAAGAACGTTATCAACAATCGCGACTGGTGACTCAATAATTATGGCGAGTTTGACATTTATTTCTCTTTATGTTTTAATACTTTTAACATTTAAAGCAAATAAAAACGTTGAAGAGAAAAGTACGAATCAAGTTACGGATCATAGAGAGCTTTGGAAATGGTGGAACAAAGTAGCGTAGCGATTGGGAAAATGGTCTCGGAGTTGTTTTTTCGATAAGTAGAAAAAAACGTATGCGCCCGTTATCGCGCTGATGCATGATCGTGCAAAAGAGCTGTCGTTAAGACAATAAAGGTGGTACCGCGGAGTAGAGACTTCGTCCTTATTATAAGGATGGAGTCTCTTTTTTTATTAAGCTTAAATGAAAAAAAGGGGGAACAGGCGTGAAAAAATGGGTAAACAGCGCAATTATAGTAGGAATCGGGTTAGTTTTAAGTGGATGTTACGGAGCAAAGGCACAAGAAACCGCAAAAGAAGAAACAGCACAAAAAATTGCAATCAGTTTACCAGCACCGTTATCTACGTTAGACACGACACAAATGACGGATAAAAATACATTTACGATCGCGCAAAATATTTTTGAAGGATTGTATCGTTTAGACGAAAGCGCAACACCAAAACCAGGATTAGCAAAAGATGTTACGATTTCTGAGGATGGAAAAACGTATACGTTTACATTGAGAGATGATCTTAAATGGAGCGATGGAACTAAACTGACTGCTGCTGATTTTCTATATGCTTGGACACGTCTAGTCGATCCAAAAACTCAAGGACCGAATGCTTATTTGCTTGATAGTGTAGTGAATAGTTATGATATTCGTACAGACAAAAAAGATATCTCGACGATCGGATTATCGGCACCTGATGACCAAACGTTTATCGTCCAATTAGCCCAAGCGCAACCATCGTTTTTATCTGTGGTATCGATTGCTTGGTTAGCGCCACAAAAACAAAGTTACATTGAAGAACAAGGAGAAAATTACGCCCAAACGAGCGAAAAATTACTATACTCAGGTCCATTTATCGTCAAAAATTGGTCACAAACAAGTGATACGTGGACATTAGTACCAAACAAGGAATACTATGATCATGATAAAGTTGAATTAGAAGAAGTCGACGGCAGTACGATCAAAGAAGAAACAACAGGAATCAACTTATATCAAGACAATCAACTCGATTTAGTGAGAATCAGTGGTCAAAACGTTCAACAGTACAATCAAGATCCAGGCTTTATTTCACATAATGATATCGCCAACTACTTCCTAGACTTTAATAAAAAAGAGGGAACTGCGCTAGCTAATGTTCATTTACGACAAGCGATCGCACATTCAATTAATAAAGAAGATCTAGCAGAACAAGTACTTAACGATGGCTCTAAGCCGCTAAATGGATTGATCCCAGAAGATCTCTATCAAAATCCAGAGACCAAACAAGATTTTCGCGAGTATAGTGGTGACTATTTGGTCTACGATCAAACACAAGCACAAAAAGAGTGGACGTTAGCACAACAAGAATTGGGATCCAATGTAACAGTTGATTTGTTAGTATCAGATGATGATAATGGTAAGAAGATTTCAGAATATATCCAAGCTCAAATCCAAGACACTTTACCCGGTGTGAAAATCGTGATTACACCACAGCCAAAAAATAATGTTAATCAAGCACGTCGCGACAAAAATTACGAGCTGTCGTTATCGGGATGGATCGCGGGAAGTAGTGATTTAGATTCGTATTTTAACTTATATCAAACGGATTCAGCGTATAACTATGGTGGATATGAAAATGACACCTATCGTACATTGGTCGAAGCCGCAAAAACGACAGATGCTAATGATCCAGATAAGCAATTTTCAGATTACAAACAGGCTGAAACACAATTATTAGAAAAAGATGCTGCGCAAGTGCCACTTTACCAAAGTGCTTCAAATTATTTGATCCGAGATACGATCAAAGGAATCCAGTATCCTTTATATGGTACTTATTTTGACTTAAAAACAGCGAAAATTACAGAAGGTGAAAAATAAGATGACTTATGATATATTAACGAATTTTTTAGACTATGTTCGATTGAATACACGATCAGATGCCACGTCGACTACTGTACCAACAACGATTGGACAAGTTGAATTTGCAAAGATTCTTGAAAAACAGTTGCATGAATTGGGATTGGATGAGATTCATTATGAAGAGCGCAATGGATTTTTAACAGCTGTACTAAAAGGTGATCCGACAAAGACAGCGATTGGGTTTATCGCACATTTAGACACAGCAGATTTTCCAGCTGAAAATATCGATCCACAAGTTCATGTTGAGTATAACGGACAAGATGTACTGTTAAATCAAGAAAAAGGAATCGTATTACGGACAGCTGAGTTTCCAAATTTGAAAGACTATCAAGGGCAGACGTTGATTACAACAGATGGGACGACCTTACTGGGTGCAGATGACAAAGCCGGGATCGTTGAGATTTTTAGTTTATTAGATCAAATCAAAGATTGGGATAAAAAGACTCGTGGAGATGTTTATGTTGCATTTGGTCCAGATGAAGAAATCGGTCGGGGAGCAGATTTATTTGATGTTACACGTTTTCCAGTTGCATTTGCGTATACGATCGACAGTGGTCGCTTAGGTCATTTTGAATACGAAACATTCAATGCAGCACAAGCAAAGATTCAAATCGAAGGAACTAGTGTCCATCCAGGAACTGCTTACAAACGCTTGGTTAATGCTTTAAAGATTGCTCAAAAGATCGACCAAGCACTTCCTCAAGATGAAGTCCCCGAAGAAACACGCGACCGTGAAGGGTTTTATTTATTGCATGATATTTCTGGAACGATTGCAAAAGCTGAGATGAC
>NZ_CAJYIS010000032.1 GCF_913775425.1 uncultured Enterococcus sp. | reverse complement strand
TTCGTTTTTCGATTTTTGGTGAAGATGAAGTCGTATTGACAGATCCCAAATGGGTCGCCTTCATATACCGCCAAATTTTAGCGAACGCAATCAAATATACAGATGAATCCGGAAGTGTCATGACGCGCATTGAAAAGCAAGAAAAAGGAGTCTGTTTACATATTGTGGATACTGGAATCGGCATTCCTCCGGAAGATCTAAAACGAATTTTCGATAAAGGATTTACTGGATCAAATGGCCGTAATGCACAAGTGCATTCTACAGGACTAGGTCTTTATCTAGCTAAAAATCTGGCGCAAAAATTAGGGATCGATTTGACGGTGTCATCTGTTTGGAAAGAAGGGACGACGGTGTCTTTATTCTTTCCAAAATTAAGTTATTATAACGAATATGAAGAGTAGGAGAGTAAAATGAATACGAACTGGACAACTAAAGATCGACTAGGATTGCTTGTCATTCCTGTCGAGTTATTGATTTCGGTCTTAATTTTTAAAGTCTTTTTTAAGCATCTTGGACCCAATATTGCATTGATCATCAATTTGGTTATTTTTGGTTTAGGATTTTGCATTATGTTGTATCTATTTGGTTCGGTGTTAAAAGCACAATTCCATCAATATAAAAAGCGTCTGTGGCTCAAGTTGCTACTAAATATTGGCTTGACGCTTGGAGCGTATGGTGTGTTGTCCTTTACACGAGGATTGATGGGAACTTCACTAGAAGCGAATCCTTTAGAATCGATTACGTATGGGTCATTATTTGTTATGATCGCAGCGAGTATCCAGCCGCTATTAGCACCTTTTGCTGAAGAATTGACGTTTCGCTATCTTTTATTTATGAAGATCAAGCCGGGAGTATTAAAACTGATCATGTTTTTTGTTTCTTCTATTTTATTTGGGCTGATTCATTATTTTAATTTTAATGGTTCAGTGATCGATACTGTACCCTATATGATCGTTGGAGCTTATTTTGCATTGATCTGCTATTTTTTCAAAAATATCTGGGGTTCGATTTTTACCCATTTTTTCTTTAATGCAACGAATAGTTTTTTTCCAGCGATCCTGTTATTGCTTGCTAAATTAATTAGTTGAAAAAGATGTGACAAATGTCTGTTGCACTCTTAAAAACGGATCAATGATACTTCAAAATTAGGTCCTAAGAAAATAAGCCGAATCATTTCCGAAATAGGGGAACCTATTATCGGAATGATTCGGCTTATTTTTTTGTTACAGTTTCTTTTTTATTGATTACGTTGTTGAGTTAAATCGAGCAATTTATCTTTTAAGTCATTTTCCATCGTATGGAGTTCAAGCTCTGCACTGCGACGTTTTTCTTTTCCTTCTTGTTGGATACGTAAAGTTTCTTGGATCGTTTCGATCAAATCGTTTTGTGTTTTTTGGAGCGTTTCAATATCTACAATGCCCCGTTCATTTTCTTTAGCCGTTTCGATTGCGGAAATTTTAAGTAACTCGGAATTTTTCTTCAACAAGTCATTTGTCGTTTCAGATACTTGGCGTTGTGCAGTGACTGCGTCTTTTTGACGAAGTAGAGTCAATGCGATCACGACTTGGTTTTTCCAAAGCGGGATTGCTGTGGAAACGGAAGCTTGGATTTTTTCAGCCAGTGCTTGGTTCGTATTTTGGATCAGGCGGATCTGTGGCGCTTGTTGGATCGTGATTTGACGTGCTAGTTTTAGGTCATGGGTACGTTTGTCTAGGCGATCTAAAAACTGAGTATAGTCATTGACGATCTGTGCATCCATTTGATCACCAGTTTGACGGGCTTTTTCGGTTGCTTCAGGGATGATTGTTTTTTGTAACTCATCCATTTTCAATTCTCCAGCCGCGATATAAATGTTTAATGCATCAAAATAATCTTTATTTTTTTGATACAATTCTTCTAACATTTGATTGTCTTTTAATAAACCATCTTTTTCTTGTGTGAGTTTGACCGCGACCTTATCGATCTGTGCTCCGATTTTTTGATATTTAGCGGTTACTTCATAGATAGATTGTTTTACTTTGCCAAACATTCGTTGGAAGATATTGCCTTCTCCAGCACGTAATTCATCTGGATTGGCCTCTTGTAAACGATACATCAACTCACTCAAGGAATCACCGATCGGCCCGATATCAGAAGTTTGAACATGATCAAGCATCGATTGTGAAAATTGGCTCAGTTTTGTTTGCGCACTTGCACCATAAGTAATGACTGCTTGTTGGTTCGTCACGTCGATTTTTTCAGCTAAATCGCGCGCTTGTTTTTGTCGCTCTTCAGGTAATTTATCGATCAACTTTGGTGCTGTTGTTGCAGCTGAAGTAACTGGATTAGCAGTAGGGGCCTGTTCGATTGGAAAATCAAAAGGATCTGCTAAAAGATCATCTAGAGCGTCTGTTGTTGTCGGTTTTATTTGTTCATCCATTTCCATTCCTCCTCATAGGGTATCGTACGAAAAAATCTAGCAGACTGCGCTAGATTTTTTTATTTCATGTTTACTTTTGTTGTTGGATACTTTGTTTAGCTAAAGATAATTCAACATCGATTTCGTCAAAATCTTCCGCAACGAAATTTTGATAATCTTTGGCAATCAAAGCAGCCATTTGGTCAATCACTAGAATGCTTTCTTCCATTTTAACATAAGTTTCTTTTGATTTGATTTCATGGATATTGATTTCGAGATATTTATCGGTCAATTCAACTAAGTTAGGCAAATGGGTGTATAAAAAATGATTGGCTAAATGCAGTCTTTTTGGGTGTTTCACTAAATCTTTAAATAAAGCTTTTGAGGCTCTAACAGTGTCATAACGCAGATCGATCGATTTTAATTTAGCATTTTGATTGATATTTTTTTGTAAACGATCGATCAACTCTTTCGTTTGACTCATCGTTTCTCTAAAGAGTGTGATCTCACTTTGAGACATCCCGCTTTCTTTGTAGTGCTGTTCTTTCTCTTTTGAAATGTGCTGAATCGTTTTCGCTTTCTTTTTAGGTGATCTTCTGGCGAAAAGAAGGATCCCTAAAAAGATTAGGCCAACTAGTACAGCGATTGCGATCATATCATCTAATCCTAGTCCTAACCATAGAAATAATACGAAGAGCACGACACCTATGATTGTCCATTTTTTTTTATTCATATTCTTTCCTCCTGAAAAAGCGATGACTGTCTTATCGATACCATTATTTTAGCATGTTACTATCTGAAAAAGTATCGGTCTTTCGATGGATTTACATAATTTAGCAAAATCCTAATTTTTTTGTGGTACACTTTGAGTACGAAACTTGAAAATGAGAAAGGAGAACTTATGACACCCTCAAATTTTGAAGAAAAAACGACAAAACGCACCGAAATCTTTAAAGGAAACATCATTGATGTCTATGTAGATGACGTGACACTACCAGATGGTCGTCATGCTACAAGAGAACTTGTATTGCATCATGGTGCTGTGGCTGTATTGGCTGTGACAAATGAACAAAAAATCGTACTGGTCCGTCAATTTCGCAAGCCATTAGAGCGTGATACTTTAGAAATCCCAGCTGGAAAAATCGATCCAGGTGAAGAAAATGATCCAATACATACTGCAAAGCGCGAGCTAGAAGAAGAAACGGACTATCAAGCAAATGAATGGAAGGAAATCGTGGGGATGTACTCAACACCAGGATTTTCAGATGAATTTTTAACAATCTATGAAGCTAAGCATTTAACAAAAGCCGCTCGACCATTAGCTCAAGATGAAGATGAATTTTTACAATGCGAAGAATTGACGCTAAGTGAAGTCAAAGATGCCATCGCATCGGGCTTGATTTGTGATGCCAAAACGTTGTATGCTGTGACGTATTGGGAATTGCAATTAATGAAAGGTGGAACAGAAGTTTCATGAGTAAACGTCCTTTAGTGACGCGCTCAGAGTTGCGACGTCAACAAAAACAAGCGCGCAGTAAACAACAAGAAAAAACGCGCGTAACAAAAAGTGAAAAGCTTCAAACGACGCAACCTGTTCGTCAAATGAAAAAAAATTCGGACGAGTCAAAAGCTGGACATTTTTATCGTAAGCCGTATCCAATAAAAACAGAAAAAAGTACCTCGCGTACGCAAGTCAATCAGCGATCACGTGAGATGAACACGTTTTTGATGAAAGCGATCGGGATCGTGGCTGTACTATTAGTTTTAGTGATATTGGCGATTATTTATTTATAAGTTGGAGGTACCTATGAAGATCGGAATTATTGGCGCAATGGCGCAAGAAGTAGCGATTTTACAAGCTGCTTTAACGAACAAAACGACTTGGGAACAAGCTGGAGCAACATTTTATCAAGGAACGATCAATGATCAAGAAGTGATCGTAGTACAGTCGGGTATTGGAAAAGTCTTAGCCTCAATTACGACAAGTTTATTGATTCAAAAATATGAAGTAGATGTGGTCATCAATACGGGATCTGCTGGTGGAATTGGACAAGGACTAGCAGTAGGCGACGTTGTATTATCAGATCGTTTGGCTTATCATGATGTGGACGTTACGGGTTTTGGCTATGAATATGGTCAATTGCCAGCTGGGATGCCACTTTATTATGAAGCAGATAAAAACTTGATCCATAAATTTGAACAAGCTGCTAAACAAGCAGACCTACAAACCAAGACTGGTTTGATCGTCACTGGTGACACGTTTGTCAATAGTTCAGAGAAAGTCCAAACAATTTTGGATCACTTCCCTGAAGCGTTGGCTTGTGAGATGGAAGGTGCAGCGATTGCACAAACTGCACGTCAGTTTAATGTCCCTTTTATCATCATCCGTGCGATGAGCGATACTGCAGAAGAAGAAGCGACTCAAAGTTTCGATGAGTTTATTATCGAAGCAGGCCGTCGTTCAGCTGAAATGGTTCTAGCGTATATCCGTAATTAAAAAAATGGGGGGTGTGACAGATTGCTGTCACATCCCCATTTTTTGTTACCAAATATGGACACGCTCTTCAGGTGCACGATACATTGGATCAGTTGGTTGAACGTCAAATACGTCGTAAAAATCATCTAAATTTTGCACTTGGATATTGGCACGTAGTTTTGCTGGACCGTGAACATCAACTTTTAAGAGCAATTGTTGATAGGCTAACGTCGCTTTTGTGCGCCAGATCTTAGCCCAGTTGACGAAGAAGTCTTCTAGATCAACATCTGATTCGCGTTTAGCTGCTTCTAGGGCACAACTTAAACCACCGGCATCTGCAATGTTTTCAGAGACTGTTAACGTACCATTGACTTTGCCTTCTGCAAAATCGAGTCCATCAAATTCAGCGATCATTTGATTTGCTAGAGCTTTAAACTGTGCTAAATCCTCTGTTGTCCACCAGTTACTTAGATTTCCATTTTCGTCGAATTTAGCTCCGTTATTGTCGAATGCATGCGAAATTTCATGGGCAATCACTGCCCCGATACCACCATAATTTGCACTACTTGATTGAGAGAGACTATAAAATGGTGCTTGTAAAATCGCAGCAGGAAAGACAATGATATTCATTAGTCCACTATAATACGCATTGACTGTAGCTGCAGACATGCCCCATTCGGTACGATCGACAGGTTCTGAGTACTTTTCGAAATGTGCTAGCGTACGAATGCGAGCGAGTGCTAAAACATTTTCAAAAAATTCGCCACCGTCAGCTTTAGCTGTCACATGAAGTGAATCGTAAATTTTTGGTAGTTTTTCCGGATACCCTACATGGACACCGATGTGATCTAATTTTTTGATCGCTAGTGTGCGTGTATCATCGCTCAACCAATTGTTTTGTTCTAAGCGTTTTTTATACACATCGATCATTGTCGCCACCATATGTTCAACATCTGCTTTGGCTTCTGGCCCAAAATACGTTTTGGCATAGTACTCTCCAACAGCAGCTGAGAATTGTGAAAATGCAGTTTGGTAGGCTGCTTTTTCAAACGTTTTGGCTTCTTTTATCCCGGATAAGAAACGTTGGTAACGCCCTCCAAGTACACGAATGTCATTACTTAAGTATTCCGTATAGCGTAATGCTGTCATGACATACATCCAGCTTCGAAGTAAAGGCAAGTGATCAGTTTCGGTAAAAGCTGAAAAGTGTTCAAAATACGTTGGTTCAGTTACGATCACTGTCTCGACAGTTTCTGCAACTAGTTTTTCGATCAACGTTTTAAGATCAAAACGATCGGTATAAGCTGCGACTTGATCCATTGATCGTGGATTGTACATCAAGCTATAATCCGCACGTTCTTCTGCACTTTTTACATAGTCGACAAGAGCCTTATCGTAAGCCATAGCCTGTTCAACTAATGCTTCTGATTGCGCACGTGTATGGCCTAATTCTTGCATCAATGTGACACTCATATCAAAGAACTCTTGCAACATCGCTGTCGTTTGCTCATTTTCTTCAGCATAATACGTCTTATCTGGTAAGATCAATGAAGCTGGGGACAGATAGAGTGCATGCTGTTGAGTGTTTTTCATATCTGCCATCACGTCTAGATCAAAAGGCAGTGCGAAATTTTTTAGACTAAGTTCATACAATACATCGTTCAGTGCTTCAAAAGAATCGATTGTTTTTAGGATACTTAAGTGCTCGGCTAAAGGTTTTGCTGCTAGAACATTTCGTCTATCTTGATCCATTGCAAGTTCGTAGTAGTCGATCGCTGTCTTCAAATAAGTGTTGGGAATGCTTTCAGGTTGTGCTGCCCACGTTTCAAATTGCGTCATCAATTGTGTTTCGATTGAAGTAACTAAATCTTGAAAGCCACCAGTCGAAGGTTTATCTTCAGGAATTTTTGCAGTTTCAAGCCATTCACCATTTACATAATCATAAAAATCATCTTGTGCCCGTCTTGTCATAGTAGTTCCTCCTTTAATGTACCTTTATTATGATATACTCTTATTGTTTAAACAAGTAAAGGGTCGATTGATCGCTTGATTTTAACTATTAAACAAGTAAAGGAGCTAGAAAATGACAACTTGGTATGGAATCGATGCATCGCGCTTTTATCAATATCGCAACTGGACGAATACTAAAGGGAATTTATGTGGAAGCTATGCAGCTGCAGTATTAATTGCTTATTATCAAGATTATCGTACAGAAATCACATTGCCTGCTTATTTACGCCAGCCGTTTGCTGACGGTGAAAATTTAGTGGCCTATTTACGGCTGTTCATCCAACCATTAGGTTACTCCACGATCGCATGTCAAGTCAGTTTAGGAATCTCTCGTTTTTGTCAATATCATCAACAAAAAATCTGGGCACGCTCGACACCGATCGGCGGAATCACACGAGCAATCAAGCGGATCGATCAACATAAGCCAGTAATCGTTGGGCTGAATCGTTTTTTAGGTAGTACGTATGGCAATCATTGGGTCGTAGCATACGCTTATCGAATCGACGAAAATGGTGCGTACATTTTTAGAGTTCATGATAATTGGGGAGCCTATCAAAAAGAAGTCCCAGCGAACTGGATATTGGGTACGGTTTCTTTTCCTTAAGTTTAAAAAAGCGTAAGAGAGCTTAGAAAAAGCATCAAAAATGTGATAGAATAGAAGAAATTATGCATATCGGAGGAAACTATGAACGAGAATCATTCGGAAGAAGCGTTAAAAATTTTTAGTTTAGATGGGAATGTGCCGTTAGCTCAAAAAATCGCCGACGTTTTTGGCTGTCAATTAGGGAAAAGTGCGATCAAGACGTTTAGTGATGGAGAAATCGCCATCAATATCGAAGAAAGTGTGCGTGGGATCGATACATACTTGATCCAATCAACAAATACGCCAGTCAATGACTATTACATGGCACTACTGATTATGATCGATGCGATGAAACGAGCGAGCGCAAAAACGATCAACGTGATCTTGCCTTATTACGCTTACGCTAGACAAGATCGTACATCTAGACCACACGAACCGATCACCGCTAAATTGATTGCGAATTTACTGGTCGAAGCCGGTGCAACACGTGTATTGACGTTAGATTTACATACCGTTCAAGTACAAGGATTCTTTGATATTCCAGTCGATAACTTATTTACAACTCCACTTTTTGCACGTTATTATTTGGATCGCAATATGCAAGGCGACGAGTATGTTGTTGTTTCTCCTAAAAACAGTGGTGTACAACGTTCACGTGGTTTAGCTGAATATTTGGGAACAACGTTAGCGATCGTGGATCAAGATGATGATGCCCAAGATGATGGCTATGTGATTGGGGATGTAGAAGGAAAAACGTGTATCATGGTCGACGATATTTTAAATACAGGGCATACATTTGCTAAAGCCGCGCGTTTATTAAAAGAAGCCGGTGCAAAAGAAGTGCATGCGTGTGCATCACATGCTTTGTTTAATGGAGATGCTAAAGAGGTCCTAGAAAAAGCGCCGATCGAAGATATTTGTGTAACGGATTCTTGTCTAACCGATGAGGACAAACATCCGAAACAAGCGACGTATATTAGCTGTTCGGAATTGATCGGTGAAGCAATGAAACGTATCCACGAAAACACGCCGATGAGTCCGTTGTTTCGTCTAGAAAAATAAGCAAAATAGTAAAAGTCTTGAGCATTTTTTGATCAAGTGCTTTTACTATTTTTTTTGATAAGGTTTGTTATAATGAAAAAGATTAATAAGAGAAGGTGAAACAATGACATATTTTGATCATGCGGCAACGACTCCGATGCATCCAAAAGTCATCGAAGTGATGACGAACCAAATGAAAACAACTTTTGGGAATCCGTCTAGTATCCATCAATACGGAAGACAAGCACATGAACAACTAGAAGAAGCCCGTCAAGTGATTGCTTCAAGTATCAACGCAACTCCTAATGATATCGTCTTTACTAGTGGGGGAACAGAAGGAGATAATACTGCGATCTTACAAACCGCTTTTGCGAGACAGTCAAAAGGGAAGCATATTATTACTACACAAGTCGAGCATCCTGCAGTGCTAGAGACGATGCGTTTTTTAGAAACACAAGGATTTGACGTTACGTATTTACCCGTTAATGAAAAAGGTGAATTATTTAGTCATCAAGTGAAAGACGCATTACGAGAAGATACGATCTTAGTTTCGATCATGTCTGCAAATAATGAAATCGGTACGATCTATCCAATCAAAGAAATCGGGACAATATTAAAAGACCATCAAGCGTATTTTCATACCGATGCTGTTCAAGCTTATGGAAAATATGCTATTGATGTAGTTGATCTGGGTGTGGATCTATTGTCGATCTCTGCACACAAAATCAACGGTCCAAAAGGCGTGGGCTTTTTATATCAACGCGTGAATTTACCTACACGTTTTTATGGTGGCGAACAAGAAAACAAACGACGTGCAGGTACAGAGAATTTGATTAGTATTCTAGGAATGGCTGAGGCAGTACGTTTGGTCATGGAACATGATTTAGATGAACAAGCACGTACGTATGCGGCTTTTGCTTTAAGCATGATGCAACAACTTGAACACGCAAACGTGACGTATCAGATGAATGGCTCAGATAAGCGCTTGAGTCACGTCTTAAATCTTTCGTTTCCTGGTGTGGCCAATGATTTATTACTGATGCATTTAGATTTAGCTGGTTTTGCGATTTCGACAGGATCAGCTTGTACAGCAGGAACCGTCCATCCTTCACACGTTTTAGAAGCGATGTATGGCAAAGATCATCCTCTGATTGCTTCTTCTATCCGTATCAGTTTTGGCTTTGAGAATACGCAAAGCGAAGTGGATCGTTTCACTAAAGTCTTGATCCAAGCAATCAATCGTTTGAAAAAATAACAAACTCTCCATCAATGACTAGCCAAGATGCTCGATTATCTTTATAATATAAGAAAAATAGATGAGGTGGATGAGATGGCGTTCTCAAAAGAAGCAGCGATTTTAGGTTCAACTGTAAGTTATCGTTTGGCACCGACAGCTAAGCGGTATACCCTACGTGATAATGGATTTATAGAAACAAAAAGTGGAAACTTTCAATTGATTCGCCCTTTGCAAGCAACACCTGCGAGTAAAGAAGGCTTTCAATTAAAGATTACGGTCGATAAAGAAGTTCAATCGTTTAAAATGTCGGTCACGACAGCCAACGGATTAAAAGCGGTCAATTTATTTAAAGATCCAAATCATGAAATGTTACGTGAAAAGTATTTCTTTTTAATGGATGGCTTCATTGATCGAGGATTGTTTGAAAAAGTTACGAAATAAAAGGAGCTGTCTCGTTGATGAGACAAGCTCTTTTTATTTTCTTAGAAATTTTTCAATATCGTCGTGATTTCATGAAATTTCCGTTAAACTCATGTATAATGACAACGACTGAAAAGTTGCGACCTTCAAATCGTAAAATTCAGCAATTTGAATGAAATGATGGTGACTCTATGAAAGACAACAGCAACACACGTGTAGTTGTAGGAATGAGCGGCGGTGTCGATTCTTCTGTAACTGCGCTATTATTGAAAGAACAAGGATATGATGTGATCGGGATCTTTATGAAGAACTGGGACGATACAGATGAAAATGGTGTCTGTACCGCAACAGAAGACTATAAAGATGTAGCGAAAGTAGCAGCTCAAATCGGAATTCCGTATTATTCAGTAAATTTTGAAAAAGAATATTGGGATCGTGTATTTGAATATTTCTTAGCTGAATATCGAGCAGGTAGAACTCCAAATCCTGATGTAATGTGTAATAAAGAAATCAAATTCAAAGCATTTTTAGATTATGCACTAGATTTAGGTGCAGATTTTGTCGCCACCGGACATTATGCACAAGTGACACGTGATGAAAATGGTGTGACGCATATGCTCCGTGGTGTAGACAATAACAAAGATCAAACGTATTTCTTAAGCCAACTTTCGCAAGCGCAATTAGCGAAAACAATGTTCCCATTAGGTGGCATGGAGAAAAAAGAAGTGCGTGAGATTGCTGAACGTGCTGGGTTAGCTACTGCGAAGAAAAAAGATTCTACAGGTGTTTGTTTTATTGGTGAAAAGAATTTCAAACAATTTTTAAGCAACTATTTGCCAGCTAAAAAAGGCAATATGGTGACGCTAGATGGTGAAATCAAAGGTCAACACGATGGTTTGATGTACTATACGATCGGTCAACGTCAAGGACTTGGAATCGGCGGTGGCGGTAAAACACAAGAACCTTGGTTTGTTGTCGGTAAAGACCTAACGACGAATACCCTATACGTGGGACAAGGTTTCCATCATGAAGCTTTGTATGCAGATCGTTTAGAAGCAAGTGAGATTCATTTTACGACGGATGAAACTAAACCAACAACATTTCGTTGTACGGCTAAATTTAGATACCGCCAACAAGATGTTCCGGTAACGGTCTATTTAAAAGAAGACGGTAAAGCTGAAGTCGTCTTTGATGAGCCAGTACGAGCAATCACTCCTGGACAAGCAGTCGTATTTTACGACGATATGGAATGTTTGGGTGGCGGTTTGATCGATCAAGCATATCAAGAACAAAAACAATTACAATATATTTAAAAAGTAGAGGCTGTGACAGATTTTTGTCAGAGCCCCTTTTTTGCGAACAATTTTGTAAGGTTGTTCGCAATTTAATCGAGATATGCTATATTTAAAAGAAAATCAAAGACCAAAGTTACTAATTTACTGTTAAATAAAGGTGAATGAAGGCAAGTTCACAAGCGTGCTTCTTGAAAGTTCAGTTAAAAGGCTCTAGTATGGTATTGAAACGTTCATGAAGTAAACGTAATTGTTTTAGTAAGGACTTAGTAAAGTGAGGGGTGAAATATGTATCAAGTAGTGATCATGTATGGAGACAATGAACCTTGGTGGTTTTTTGAAGATTGGCGTCAAGATATCAAAAGCGAAAGTACTTTTGATACATTAGAAGATGCCCAAGCATACTACAAGCAGCAATGGGAACAGCTACAAGAAGAATATAGTCAGATCAATGCACGACCTAATTATCTTTGTGCTTTTTGGAACGAAGGTGACGAACGTTGGTGTGAAGAGTGTGATGACGACTTACAACAATATTTGGGAATCGCGCTACTACAAGAATATCAACCAGTGACGGTCGAAAGTGGAAAGGAATTTTATGAAGCAACTAATTCTAGCGGAAAAGCCAAGCGTTGCCAAAGATCTTTCTAAGGTTTTAGGCGCAAAAGAAAAACACAAAGCATATTATGAAGGACCAAATGTCATCGTCACGTGGGCACTTGGTCATTTATTGGGTCTAAAGATGCCAGAAGATCTCAACAATGAATGGCAAGCTTGGAAAATGGAGACGTTGCCGATGATTCCTAAACAAATCGGTATCAAGCCATTACCTAAAACGAATCATCAATTAAAAGCTATCAAGCAATTGGCAAGTCGCAAAGATGTTTCAGAATTTGTGATCGCCACTGACGCAGGACGCGAAGGGGAACTTGTTGCGCGTTGGATATTAGAGTGGATCCGTTTTGATAAACCGGTAAAACGTTTATGGATCTCATCTCAAACTGATAAAGCCATCAAAACCGGTTTTGCGAAATTAAAATCGGCAAAAGAATACGATGCTTTATACGATTCCGCGCTTGCTCGTGCCAAAGCAGATTGGTTAGTCGGCTTGAATGTCACACGTGCGTTAACTGTAAAATACGAAGATAACTTGAGTGCCGGACGGGTGCAGACACCAACGCTAGCACTTGTTCGTAGTCGTGAAAAACAAATCGAACGTTTTGTAGCGCAACACTACTATCAAATCGACTTGACGCTAGGTTCTCAGCATGCATTATTGGTACAAAAAAATCCTTATGCACTAACGGATCAAACAAAAGCACTAGAACAGATTCACTCACTTGAGCAACAAGTAGGGAAAGTTACGGAAATTAAGGAAAAAACAAAAAAAGAACATGCACCACTACCTTATGATTTGACTGAATTGCAACAAGAAGCCAATGCTCGCTACGGGTTCTCTGCTAAAAAGACATTGAGCATCGTTCAAAGCCTTTATGAATTTCATAAAATCGTAAGCTATCCTAGAACAGACAGTAAATATTTGACTCGTGATATGAAAGAAACGATGGATGAACGGTTGCAAGCTGTTGCTGATTTCTCACCTCAAGCTAAATCATTGGCCAAAACACATGCGAAGGTCCAACAAACAAGTGTCTTTAACGATGCAAAAGTTTCAGATCATCATGGTTTGTTACCGACTGAGCAACGAGCACGATATGAAAAATTAAGCAATGATGAGTCAAAAATCTATCAGATGATCGTTACGCGTTTCTTAGGCCTCTTTTTACCGGCATACGTGACACGACAACAAACAATTACAGTCACATTTGGTAGCGCTCAATTTGTATTTCGCCAGCAAGAAGTTTTAGAACCAGGTTTTAAAGCAGAAAAAGGCGAAGAAAACTGGGAACATTTTGAAAATGGGATGACCGTCAAACCTAATTTCAGCTTGAAAAAAGGGTTGACGACACCACCTAAACCTTTGAATGAGGGAACGTTATTAGGTCAAATGGAAAAATTCCACTTGGGTACGCCAGCTACTCGAGCTGAGATCATTGAGAAATTGATCAAATCAGAATTGATGGAACGGACGAATCATTTGGTCGTATCTAAAAAAGGGAAACAGTTATTGGAACTGGTCAATCCTTCACTTGTAACTCCTGATCTAACGAAAAAATGGGAAGAACAATTAGAAGCAATCGCAACAAAGCAGTATTCCTTAAAACAATTCATGAACGAAATCGAAGTTGAAACAACACAGTTAGTCAAAGAAATCAAACAAAGCCAAGCCAAGTATCAAGATTTCTCACTTACGCAAAAAAAATGTCCTGATTGTGGTGCGTTATTGCGTGAAAAAAATACTCGTGATGGCAAAATTTATGTCTGTACGGGTGAAAACTGTAGTTATCGTCGTCGTAAAGACCCTAAAGTATCGAATCATCGTTGCCCACAGTGTCATCGTAAAATGGAAATCATCGATGGTAAAAACGGAGCCTTTTTCCGTTGTAAGTTTGATGGGACTACTGAAAAAATGTTAGACAAACAAGCGAAAAAGAAAAAAATGACGAAGCATGAAGAACGTCGTTTAGTGAAAAAATATAGCCAAGCAGAAGAACCAGAAGAAAGTCCACTGGCAGCCGCTTTGAAAGCTGCATTGAATCAAGAGTAAAAATAAGAGGGGGTGACAGAGTTTTGTCATCCCGCTCTTATTTTTTTTGTGGATAAAAATTGATAACGACAGCTTTCATCAACTTATCTGTACGGTTTTCATAACGATGAGGCTGAGTGGCAACAAAATGTGTTGCTTCTTCTTCTTCAAGTGTTACTAGTTGCTGTTCAAGAGTAAGGGTGAGTGTTCCTTCTAAAACAAATACATATTCTGAAGAAGCATAGTGACCGATCGAATCATAACAATGACCAGGATCTAACTCCATTTCAAAAAATTCGAAATTACGTTCAGTATTTTGTTGGAAATAATTAAAGATACGGTATTTTTGTGCATCATCTTCTTGAAAAATCGCGTCTTTTTTCGTAATCACGGTACAAGTAGGTAAAATCGGAGGTCCAATCAACGTTGTATATGGGATATGCAATCCTTCACTGATTTTCCAAATCGTATTGATCGTTGGATTCGTTGTCCCTTTTTCGATTTGTGAAAGCATCCCTTTACTGATTCCTGTTTGCAGAGCTAGTTCATCTAAAGTCAATTTACGCGCAGTCCGTAGTTGATGTAAATTTTGACCAATTTGTTGTGTAATATCCATAGTGTATTCTCCTTTTTAAGTTTAATATATTGAACTTTTGTTTTATATAGTATATTATACGATACAAGTATAAAAATTGATAGGAAAAGGGGAGAGTGCATGAGTCGATCGTTGACGTTGAATGCGGCGATTAAAGAAACTTGGCCGACAGTATTTGGGTATTTAGGAATTGGGATGGCGTTTGGTATCGTTGGTAAAGGAGCTGGATTATCATTTGGGTTATTGCTTTGTTTGTCGATTTTTGTTTATGCAGGTTCTGCGCAATTTATTATTATCAGTATGTTGTTAACCAAAAGCCCTGTATTGTCGATCATGCTTGCAACGTTTTTAGTAAATGCACGGATGTTATTGATGAGCTTGACAATCGCACCGTATGTGAAGCATGAAAGTATGATCAAAAATATTTTATTGGGTGTCTTTCTCACAGATGAAAGTTTTGCTTTAGGGATGAATAAACTAAACTATACAGATCGCAAACTTTCATTTACTTGGTTAAATGGTGCAAACTTGATCTCCTATCTAACATGGAGTATCGCGACGGCTTTAGGTGTATTGGTCGCTCAATTTATTGGTGATCCTCGTACAATGGGGATTGATTTTGCAATCGTTTCGATGTTTATCGGCTTATTATATTTCCAGTTGATTGCAGATAAAAGTCTATCTTTTCGGTTGCAAAGTAGCTTGATCGTGATCACCGCTATTTTAGTTTACGTTGGTATGATTATCATTCCAAGCACTTGGTTGATTTTAAGTGTAACGCTGGTTGGATGTAGTATAGGGATGGTGATCAAACATGTTTTCGCTTAGTTATTTGATACTGGTTATTGTGACGTGTAGTTTGGCTACGATCACATCACGAGTACTCCCATTTGTATTATTGAAAAAAATGAACTTACCTTTACGCGTATTGGAGTTTTTGCAGTTTGTACCGATCGTGATCATGTCTGCATTATGGTTTAGTAGTCTTTTTACTCCAAGATTAGGTCACTTACCAAAATTAAATGTAGAGTATACGCTTGCCTCATTACCGACTGTGCTCAGTGCGATTTTGACAAAAAATTTGTTTGTTGTCGTCATTATTGGGATGCTTTCGATTGCTATATTACGCTATTTAGGTAGTTAAAAAAGATGCTCATGTAATTATCCAGCATGAGCATCTTTAGATTCAAGGGTATTGGCTTCTAACCATAAACTGATCAGGGCAAAAGAAAGCAACACAAGGCTTTCGATCGGATAAGCAAAAGGTTCGTTAATCAATGCGACAAAACTAAAAATACTTGTCAAAAAAAATAAACGTAATGTGGCAAATGAAAGATGACGTAAATAATACAAACTGAACAATAGTGGACAAAATAAAATAGGAATTGCCCAATTTGTCTGATCAAATAAATTGCCCCCACTAATAGCATGTAGTGCATATAAACTAAAGATAAACAATAAAAAATAGAAATGATAGCGATAGCTGCGCTTTTTTGGAATAATATTCATAAGTTCCTCCTTAACTGATCGTAGTGTAGCACAGACGATTTAGAAAACCCATCTATCTATAAAAACTGTAAGATAAAGTTAAAGAAAAACAAAAGACACTCGTAGGTCGACGAGTGTCTTTTTAGGGGGACAAATAAGGAAATCTATATAAGTCATTGTAAAATAAATTTACAAGAACTACCAAAATTAAAGGGTGATCACTTCTTCTGAATCTTTGTCAAAGAAGTGCGCTTTGCTGATGTTAAACGCCAAATCGATCATTTCACCAGGACGGTGGAAATCGCGCGCATCGACTTTTGAGACAAATTCTGTTTCGCCGACTTTAGTATAAAGCATACTTTCTGCTCCTAATAATTCAGAAACGACTACTTCAGATTTTACGGTAGTTTCTGGGGAAGCTTGGAGAACGACTTCTTCACTATTGATATCTTCAGGACGGATTCCAAAAATCAATTGTTTGCCTTCGTATCCTTTTTCGACTAAAACTTTATTTCGGCCTTCTGGGATGCGTAAGCTTAGACCGCCGCCATCAGAAATGATGCCTTTGTTTAAAGTAACATTAAAGAAGTTCATGGCAGGAGAACCAATAAAGCCTGCTACGAAGACATTTTTTGGAGTATCATACACTTCTTTAGGTGAACCGATTTGTTGGATGAAGCCATCTTTCATGATGACGATTCGATCTGCCATTGTCATCGCTTCGGTTTGGTCATGGGTTACATAGATCGTCGTTGTAGATAAACGTTGATGTAATTTGGCAATCTCAGCGCGCATGGCAACCCGTAGTTTGGCATCTAAGTTTGATAATGGTTCATCCATCAAGAATACTTTGGCATCCCGTACGATGGCACGTCCTAAGGCGACCCGTTGACGTTGTCCACCAGAAAGCGCAGCTGGTTTGCGATCTAGATATTCTGTTAGGCCTAAAATATCGGCAGCATTTTCCACACGTTTCTTGATTTCTGTTTTATCATATTTACGTAGTTTCAAGCCAAACGCCATATTATCATACACGGTCATATGTGGATATAGTGCGTAGTTTTGGAATACCATTGCGATATCGCGATCTTTTGGTGCGACATCATTCATGACTTTATCGCCGATCCATAATTCACCTTCAGAAATATCTTCTAATCCAGCGATCATGCGTAGTGTTGTTGATTTCCCACAACCAGAAGGACCAACGAATACAATAAACTCACGATCTGCGATATCTAAATTAAAGTCCGTCACAGAATAATTTTCTGCGTTGTCATATTTTTTATATACGTGTTTTAAGGCCATTTCTACCATCTAAAATCCCTCTTTCTCTTAACTGATACACTCAGTATAATGTAAGCGGTTTTATTTAGATATAGACAACATGCACGAAAAACTAGACTAGAGTTGTGCATGTTGAATAAAGCGTTATCAAAATTGTTGCAATAGCAGTTGTGTAAAGTAAAGGTCATTCATTTCTTTGAGATTTAATTGAGTCGATGTTTGGAATTTCTCTACCTGATACTGAATCGTGTTTCGATGCATGAATAGCTCTTTAGCAGTCGCACTGAGATTGCCCTTTTGTTGCCATAAAGTTTTGAGTAAGATTTGAGTCGCTTCATCTGGAATCCAAATCGGTGCAAGTGTCTGTAAACAAGTCCGACTGGTGATTTTAGGATCAAGATAAAACGCTAAACTGATTTGTGCCAATGTTGTACAATGATCGACATGACTCTTAGTCAAACTATACATAAACGCCGCTTCTTCTTCTTGAAATAGGCGATAGAAGTGGCTTGTTTCCGGATAAAAACAGCCGATAAAAATTTTAGAATACGTATCAAAATCACCATCTAAAGCTAAAAATAAACTAGTGAGTTCAGAAGGTTGTAGGGATGTTCGATGCTGTTTTTCAATCAAAACGACATAGTGGTCCGTCAATACGATACAATCGACTAGTTCTTGAAAAAACTCTTTTACAGCTTGCTGCCATTTTTTAAATTGGACAGCACGTTTTTGTTGAAACGCAATCTGGATTAGTCGGTAGTTTCCAGTTGAGGGAACATAGTGTTGATCTTGTAACAAGAGATTACCCCAAGCACTTTGTGGTGTTTCATGTGGCATGACGACTAGATGTTGTAATAATTGGATCTCAGTTTGGGATAATTCTGCTTTTAAGATCCAAAGATATCCTTTTTGAACAGGAAGAGAGAGGTACATTGGATCATAAGTTGGAAAAGCGTGTAAAGAGGCATGTTGATAAATTAATTGTAATTGTAGTTCATTCATGAAACGAGTCCTCCTCCATCAATTGAAACTATCTTTAGTGTAAGCCAAATTGGATAAAAGGCAAAGCGGAAATTCTAAAAAATAAAGAAAAAATAGTTGACAATTTCATGAAATCTCGGTAAAGTGAAAACAACTTAAACAAAGACATCGAAAAGAAAAGTAGATTCGGTCTTGATTGTTAGAGAGTCCTTGGTAGGTGTAAAAGGATAGTCAAACCAAATTGAAACACATCTTGGAGTCGAACTTTTGAAGCGAGTAGGAAGTTCCGGGAGGCCCGTTATAGCTGTAGTCATTGATAGATGACTCGTTGAGGTTTTGACTGTAAAGTGAAAACAAAAAAAGGTGGAACCACGTACTTACGTCCTTTAGTCCTAGCGACTAAAGGCTTTTTTTTTGCAAACGAGGATCGATGGCTCATGAGGTAGTGCTTGTAAAAGCGTTACAAATGAAGGTGGAACCACGTGAAGACGTCCTTTGACAATTTGTCAGAGGTTTTTTTATTATCAGGATATTCAAGGAGGAACAACAGTATGACGTATTTTTTATCATTATTTCCCCAGCTAGCTAGTGGTATTGGCGTAACATTGAAATTATTTTTCTTAACATTAGTAGGATCGATTCCACTGGGTGTGTTATTGGCTTTTATTTTAGCAAGCAAGTTTAGACCATTACGTTATTTGATTCAATTATATGTATGGTTGATGCGCGGTACACCACTATTGTTACAATTGATTTTTGTATTTTATGGGTTGCCTTTAGTCGGGATCGTATTTGATCGCTTCGATGCCGCAATTTTTGCTTTTATTTTGAACTATGCTGCGTATTTTGCCGAAATCTTTCGTGGTGGGATTCAATCGATCCCAGAAGGTCAATATGAAGCTGCTCAAGTCTTGCGTTTGAGCCCAGCGCAAACGATCCGTACGATCATCATTCCGCAAGTAGCAAAGATCACGCTACCATCTGTTGGAAATGAAGTCATCAGTTTAGTAAAAGACACGTCATTAATTTATATTTTAGGACTATCTGACATCATGCGTATTGGAAAAATCGCAATGGAACGTGATGCTACGCTATTACCTTTAGTAGGAGTTGCCATTATTTACTTAGCCTTGACTGGGATTTTTACCGTACTGTTGAAACAACTAGAAAAACGTTTAGACTATTATCGTTAGGAGGGAACGAAGATGTTAGAATTAAAAGCAATCAATAAATCCTTTGGGGATAAAAAAGTGATCGACGAATTGGATCTAGTGATTCCAGACGGTAGTATTTTAGCGATCGTGGGCCCTTCAGGTGGTGGGAAAACAACGTTACTACGCACATTGGCTGGATTAGAAACAGCCGATAGCGGAACATTTTTGCTTAATGGACAAGCCTTTGATCCAACGAATACAAAAGATCAAGAGCAAGTCGTTGGAGTGGTATTCCAAGATTTCCAATTGTTTCCACACCTAAGTGTACGAGACAATATTACATTAGCGCCTAAAATGGTGTTAAAAGAATCTGCTGAAGTATATAACGAAAAAGCGAATCATCTAGCTGAACAACTAGGGATTGAAAGTTTATTAGATCAATATCCATTCCAATTATCTGGAGGACAAAAACAACGGCTAGCAATCGCTCGTGCGATGGCGATGGATCCAGAAGTACTAGCCTATGACGAACCTACCAGCGCGTTAGATCCAGAATTACGTCAACAAGTCGAACAATTGATTTTAAATCTAAAAAAAGAAGGAATCACACAGATCGTGGTGACACATGATCTAGTGTTTGCTGAAAATATTGCCGATAATATTTTAAAAGTAGTGCCAAAATAAGGAGGAAATCGATATGAAAAAATGGTTAAGTTTGGGAATTATTGCTTTAGGTTTAGTCACATTAGCTGCGTGTGGATCTAAACAAGTAGAAAGCGGTGCGGATAAAGATACGGTTAAAGTTGGTTTAGATGATACGTTTGTCCCAATGGGATTTAAAGACGATACAGGTAAAATCGTCGGTTTTGATGTCGATTTAGCCAATGCAGTATTTAAGTTAACGGATACAAAAGTTGAATTTCAACCAATCGACTGGTCATTAAAAGAAACTGAATTAGCGAACGGTACGATCGACATGATTTGGAATGGTTACACAGTCAATGACGAGCGTAAAGAAAAAGTAACGTTTAGTGACACATACATGAAAAATATCCAAGTACTTGTGACTAAAAAAAGTAGCAATATCGATTCGATCGAGCAAATGAAAGGTAAAATTTTAGGTGCTCAAGAAGGATCGTCTGGTTATAGTGTATTCAATGATCAACCTAAAGTATTAAAAGACGAAGTGAAAGATCAAGATGCAACGCTTTATGGCAGTTTTAGTGAAGGATTCTTAGATCTTGAGAATGGACGTATCGATGGGCTTTTAGTGGATAAAGTGTATGCTGAATACTACTTGAAAAAAGCCGGTAAACTCGATGATTATAACTTGATCAAAACGCCATATGCCCAAGAAGAATTTGCAGTAGGTGTGCGTAAAGATGATCAAGCATTAGCCGATAAAATCAATAAAGGAATCAAAACACTCAAAGAAAATGGCGAGTATGAAAAAATCGTAACCAAATGGTTTGGTGCCGATGCCGTAAACGACTAATTTAAATGCAAAAGATGCTGTTCTAGAAACTTCTACTTCTAGAGCAGCATTTAGTTGATTTGAAGGAGGTATGACAATTTTTTGTCATACCTCTTTTTATTTTTGCTTGACGAAACTAACTGTACTATGTATCATAGTACACGTAAACGAAAGTGGGGGTTGAGATGGTTCAAATCGATAAGACCAGTAGTAAACCGTACTATGAGCAATTGGCACTAAGTATCAAACAAGAAATCGTATTAGGAATCTTACAAGCAGGGGATCAGTTGCCTTCTGTAAGAGAGATGGCGAAGCAATTATTGATGAATCCAAATACCGTCAGCAAAACGTATAAGTTATTAGAACAAGAACAAGTTTTAGTTACGATCAAAGGAAAAGGAACGTATGTAAAGGATCGACAAGACTTACCAAGAGACGAGCTGAGAATTATGCAAATCAAGGAACAGTTTAAAGAAGTCGTGATCAATGCCTATCAGTTAGAAGTATCGACAAAAGAATTGCAACAATGGCTAGAAAGCATTACAAATGAGGTGGGAGGAAACTAAGATGGATGTCAAAGGGGTAACAAAAACTATTCAGCACCGATTAGTGCTTGATCATATTTCATTTTCGCTACCAAAAGGAGAGATCATTGGGTTAGTCGGACGTAATGGAACGGGAAAAACGACATTGCTACGTACACTAGCAGGACAATATTTAGCTGATGAAGGCGAAGTCTGGATTCAAGGAACGAATATCTTTGTGTCTCCAATGTTTAAAGAAGAAATCTTTTATATCGATGAAAAGGCGAATTTTTTCGCGAGTTATACACTAGAACAACTCGCTATGTTTTATCGATCAGTTTATCCACAATTTGATGAGACTTCTTATCAACAGTTGATGGAACGCTACGAATTGACAAAAGTGATGCGGTTTAAAGCGATCTCTAAAGGAATGCAAGGGTTGTTTAAAATGATTCTAGCAATTGCTTCACGTGCAACCTATCTTTTATTAGATGAGCCATTTGACGGGTTAGATGTCATTATACGTAAAGAAGTAATTGGTCTATTAGTAGGGTACATCGAGGAGTCTGGTCATACAGCTTTGATAGCCTCACATGATTTAGATGAATTGGATCATTTAGTAGATCGGGTCTTCTTTTTAAATGGAGCTACGTTGTCGTTAGGCTATGAGTTAGAACAAACTAAAGTACAAGCTAGAAAACTTCAACTAGTATTTAAAACGAAACAAGTTCCTGCATTATTGACCGAACAAACGAGTATTTTATCGGTACAAGGTCGTGTGATCGTGGTCTTTATCGAACAGTATACAGAAGAATTTGCGCAAAAAATCAACGCATTAGAGCCCTTACTAGTTGAGGAATTGCCATTAAATCTAGAAGATCTCTTTATGGCAAATGTTCATTCGATGCAAAAAGGAGATGTCAAATGATGAATATGATCTATCAACTACGCTATCGTCGTGTATTGTTTTGGCTTGGGATTTTTTTAGTTGGGATCTATGTTTTTAGCGGATTTTCTAGTCAGCGTCAATGGCATACACAACGAGATTATTTGTATTCTTCAGAATTTACGTATGTCCCTGAAATGGGGCAACAGTATGATCTTGAAGGGAATCTAACCAATACGTTGACGAAAACAGAATATGTAAAAGAAAATCTACGCTTTTTTGTCTCCGAACAAATAGACGGACAAACAAGAAACTATCAAATGTATCAAGCCAATCTATTATTGAATTTGATGCCATTTGTGATGATGATTTTAGGTTTTTTAGCCTTCTTTCTTGATCAAAAAGGACAATTCAATCGCTTTTTGTTCTCATTACCATTTTCAAGAAAACGAATCTATCTAGAAAAGTTAAGATATGTTGTTTTACCGATTTTGCTCGTAGTGGCTTTAGGGATCTTTTTATATGATTTGATTTTATATACTATGATCCCAGCTCCATATTTGAATGCGACGATGGGGGCTTTGGTGATGGGAGGCATCTCGCACTTTATAACCTTGCTACTGGCCTTCTCATTTGGAAGTTTTCTTGGTGTTTCGTTGGGAAATGCGATTAGTGGAACATTTTTCTTACTCTTAGTTGCGTATGGACTTTTGAGTACGTTGTGGACATTTTATTCGAATCTGATGACTTTACTTTCTACTCAATCATCTGTTTTTTTAGACAAATGGCTAGTGTATTATCCAGGAAATGTTAGTGCGACAATGCCAGCTTTAGGTATCAATCTTTTATTGAGTCTATTTTTATTTAGCTTAAGTTATTTCGTATTTAAGTCGATTTCTATGGAAGAAGAAGGAGAGTTTTTAACCGTTAGACGTGCACGCCATTGGTATTTTGCGGTCAGCTCATTATTAAGTGTCGCGTATTTGATGATTACAACTTCATTTTGGTCAAGACTGGATGAATACAGTGCAATCGATTGGGTCTTTTTACTACTCTTTTTTGTAATCCCAACCTTCGTTTTAGCAGGATTTATTTACTTTTCTTCTATTAAAGAATCAATAGATATGTATCAAAAAAAACGGTATTTAAACAAGACCGCTTTATAAAAAGAGGAGGCTGTGATAGCAGTCTATCGTATCCACTAAAAATCGAATAAATGGTGTTCCAGAAGTAGCTCTTTTAAAAATAAGCCGCATTATTACCGAAATAGATGGATCTATTATCGGAATAATGCGGCTTATTTTTTCGGGCTACTCACTTCTGTCATAACTTCCTTTTTTGTCTAAAATTGTTCGGTATGTTGACGAATAAACGCTGCAGATTGGGCTAATTTTTCCAGTTCTTCAGTCGTCAAATCCAGTGATAGAGAAGCAACGATCCCTTTTTTACCGACTACAGCAGGATAAGATAGATACGTGCCATAGTTTTTCATATAATGTGAAACCGGTAGAACGGTGTGAGCATCATTTAAGACGGTCATCGCTAACATGACAGCAGCCGTAGCAACACCATAATTCGTGTATTTTTTACCATGGAAGACAGTATGTCCGCCAACTTTTGCTTCGTGATCCAGTGCAGCTAAATCTAGATGACGTCCTTGATCAGCTAGATAATCACTCAATGTCTGACCTCCAATCCTCACTGTTGACCAAGCCGTAAATTGAGAATTGCCATGTTCTCCAAGATTAAATCCGATTACTGAACGAGGATCAAGAGCTAATGCCTTCGCAACAGCACGTTTCATTCGAGCTGAATCAAGCAAGGTTCCCGTGCCGATCACTTTTTCTTTAGGTAATCCAGTTCGTTTTTGATAAAGGGCAGTAATAGCATCGACTGGATTGGTGATGACGATCAAAATACCAGCAAAGCCACTTGCTTTGATTTGTTTGGCTACCGTTTCGACTTCTTTTTTTGAATAAGGCAATTCAGCAAAACGATCATCGGTTTGATTGTCTTGTAGGGCGATATTTCCTAACGCAGAGATAATCAGATCCGCATCTTGTAAAGCTGTGTAGTCATTGACCGTAATACTTGTATGAAAAGGCAGATTTGCCATTGCATCTTCGAAATCTAAAGCATCTGCTGCTACTTTTTCTTGACGCGTATCGATTAAAATCAGTTCATCGACACTTCCTGTGCTAACAAAATGATGGGCCACTGCAGCCCCAACATTTCCTAATCCAATAATTCCAACTTTTCTTGTCATGTGCTGAACCACTCCTTCTAACTGTTTTCGTACTTTTACAGTATACTACAAAATAAGATGATTATGAAAAAATGATGAGAAAAAATAAAAAGCATTTACTAAAAAAGGTTTCACTAAAGGTCCCTTTTGTTCAGACAGCTTTTTAGGTATAATGGGTCTGAATGAAAAGAGGGATGAAACATGGCAGCGAAAAAACGCTCGACCACAAAAAAGAAGCAACCTACTAAAAAACAACAAGCGCAACAACAAGCGCAAAAAGAAAAATTAGTATTGATTTTATCAGGTGTTTTATTTTTAGTGTTTGGTTTGATCAGTTTGGTCAAACTTGGATTTTTAGGAACTTTTTTAGCCAATATCTTGCGTTTGATCGGGGGCAATAGTTATCCCGTATTAAGTATTGTATTGATGCTTTATGGAGGTTTCTTGGCCGTGAAAAATACTCAAGCCCACTTGATTTGGACGCGGCGATTGACGGGGAGTCTCGTATTGTATAGTGCACTTGTCTTATTTTTACAAGCGCGCCTTTTTGGTTCGTTGCAAGCAGGAAAGCCGAATATTTTACATACGACTTGGGAAACATTATTGATTGATCTGAAAACAAATCAGTTGTCCCAAAATGTTGGCGGTGGAATGGTCGGAGCGCTTATTTATCAAGGAACTTACTTTTTACTTTCGCAAGTGGGAAGTTATGTGATCAGTTTGTTATTGGCTTTGATCGGGATTTATCTGATCAGTCAATGGTCAACAGAAGAATTGTTGGAAAAGTTACATCACTTAAAAGAATTGTTCTCTAAAACGGTCGCAGTCGATCCAAAAATCAGACAACAAAAGGAAGCGAAAAAACAAGCAAGACGCCAAGCAAAAGAACAAGAATTAGCATTAAAAAAAGCCGAGATCATTGCAGAAATGGAAGCCGAAAAAGCACGTGTGCAGCCTGATTTAAAAAAGCACAAAACGTCTAGTTTGTCCGCTGCTGCTGAAGCGATTATTGAAAAAGAAGAGTTGACAGAAGATCCAATCGCAGTTGAAGTAGAACAACCAGCTTATGTTCCAATCAATGGATTCCAACAAGCTTCTTTATTTGAGACTACTCCATCTACAACAGAACCTTTAGTCGAAACAGAGGACTTGGTCGAGTTTGAGGATACGCAAGATTTAGAAGATGAAAGTTATGAATTGCCACCAGCAGAGTTACTTGCTCCAGCTAAACCGACTGATCAAAGTGGGGAATACAAAAAAATCGAACAAAATATCGGAGTGTTAGAACAAACATTTAAGAGTTTTGGTGTCGATGCAAAAGTCGTAAAAGCGAGCTTAGGTCCATCCGTTACAAAATTTGAGATCCAACCGGCTGTAGGCGTCAAAGTTAGTAAGATCGTAAGTTTAACAGATGACATTGCCCTCGCTTTGGCTGCTAAAGATGTGCGGATGGAAGCACCGATTCCTGGGAAATCTTTGATCGGGATCGAAGTGCCTAATGAAGCAGTCAGCATGGTCTCATTTAGAGAGGTAGTCGAGGCACAGCCTGCTCATGAAGATAAGCTTTTAGAGGTTCCACTAGGGCGTGATATTTCTGGTAAGGTCCAAACAGCTGATCTGACTAAGATGCCGCATTTACTAGTCGCTGGTTCAACAGGTAGTGGGAAGTCAGTAGCTATTAATGGAATTATTACGAGTATTTTGATGCAAGCAAAACCGCACCAAGTCAAATTGATGATGGTCGATCCTAAAATGGTTGAGTTGAACATGTATAATGGGATTCCTCATTTGTTGACACCAGTGGTAACGAATCCTAGAAAAGCCGCGCAAGCTTTACAAAAAGTGGTCAAAGAAATGGAAGAGCGCTACGAAAAATTTGCGGCAACGGGTGTCAGAAACATCACAGGTTATAATGAAATGATTGAAACACACAATCAACAACATGAAGAAAAACAACCGATTTTACCTTTTATCGTTGTGATCGTCGATGAATTGGCAGATTTGATGATGGTTGCTAGTAATGAAGTAGAAGATGCGATCATTCGTTTGGCTCAGATGGCTCGAGCAGCTGGTATTCACATGATCTTAGCGACGCAACGTCCGAGTGTCGATGTCATCACTGGAATCATCAAAGCAAATGTTCCTTCACGAATTGCTTTTGCAGTCTCTAGTGGAACGGATTCGCGGACGATCATCGATTCAAATGGTGCAGAAAAATTATTAGGCCGCGGGGATATGTTGTATCTACCAATGGGAGAAAACAAGCCGATCCGTGTACAAGGTGCCTTTATTTCTGACCAAGATGTTGAAGCAGTTGTTGAATTTGTAACGGCACAACAAGGTGCAAATTACGAAGAAAAAATGATGGTGTCGGATGAAGAAACCGAAAGTGGCACATCCAGTGAGCCTCAAGATGAACTCTTTGAGCAAGCAAAGGAACTTGTAGTCGAGATGCAAACAGCCAGTGTATCACTATTGCAACGTCGTTTTCGCATTGGGTACAACCGTGCTGCACGTTTGGTCGATGAATTAGAAGCACATGGTATCGTAGGGCCATCTGAAGGCAGTAAACCACGTAAAGTCTTGATCGAAACGATCCCTACACCAAATGATCAATTATTTGAACCACCAACAGACTTTCCACCACGACGTGAAGAAGACACGAATCGATCTTAGGATCGGTTCGTTTTTTGTTAAATTTTGACATTCAGACTTGAGCTTGATCATTTTTTCACTTATAGTGAAGAAAAAAGAGAAAGAGGCGTCTTTATGCAACCGTCAATTTATGGACTTACAAAAACGGAGTTAACCAATTGGGTGATCGAGCAAGGAGAGAAAGCATACCGTGCAAATCAAGTTTGGGAGTGGTTGTACAGTAAACGTGTGACTTCATTTGAAGAGATGACGAATTTATCTAAATCATTTATGGCAATCTTAGCTCAAACATTTTGCATAAATCCATTAAACCAAGTTGTCGTCCAAGAATCTGCAGATGGTACGGTGAAATATTTATTTCAGTTACCTGACAAGCATATGATAGAAACTGTTTTGATGCGTCAAGAATATGGGCTATCTGTCTGTGTCACGACCCAAGTTGGATGTAATATTGGCTGTACGTTTTGTGCGAGTGGAATTTTAAAGAAGCAACGTGATTTAACCGCTGGAGAAATCGTTGCACAAATCATGATGGTCCAACATTATTTTGACCAACGCAACCAAGGAGAACGCGTTTCACATATCGTAGTGATGGGGATCGGGGAACCTTTTGACAATTATCGAAATTTGATCAATTTCTTAACGATCGTTAATGATGCTAAAGGGTTGGCTATCGGTGCACGCCATATTACGGTATCGACCAGTGGGTTAGTTCCACAAATCAAAGCATTTGCTAAAGAGCCGTTACAAATCAATTTAGCGATCTCGCTACATGCACCAAATAATGATGTTCGCAGTGCAATTATGAAGATCAATAACACCTTTCCTCTAGAAAGATTAATGGAAGCCGTCGATGAATATTTAGCCGCGACCAATCGACGAATCACATTTGAGTACATTATGCTCAGTGGGGTCAATGATCAAGTTGAACACGCAAAAGAGCTAGCGGCTTTATTGAAAGATAAAAGAAAGCTGACCTATGTCAATTTGATTCCGTATAATCCGGTCAGTGAACATGATCAATATTCTCGTAGTAGTAAACAAACCGTACTGGCTTTTTATGATACCCTGAAAAAGGCGGGAATTAATTGTGTGATTAGAAAAGAGCATGGAACGGATATCGATGCTGCTTGTGGACAATTACGAAGCAAACAAATCGCTAAAGAACGTCGCCGTCGTGTAGCGAATACCAAAAAAGTCGAAGTATAACGAAAAATACGTAAA
>NZ_CAJYIS010000031.1 GCF_913775425.1 uncultured Enterococcus sp. | reverse complement strand
TCTCAAGGTCACCTGAAGAGACAAATAAAACGCGATCGATTCCTGTAAAAGCTGAAAGCAAGGATTCTGGATCTAAATAATCAGCTTGACGAATGTCGACGCCTAGTTCTTTTAAAGCATCTGCTTTTTCTAATGAACGAACCGTTACTGCGACTTGATCTTTACCTACTAGATCAATTAAAAATTGGACACTTTGGAACGCTAAATCTCCAGTGGCACTCGTTACTAAATACTTCATCTCTTTTGCCTCATTTCATTTTTGATTACAGTGAGTATATCACAATACTTACAAAAAGGAAGTGAAAAGCATTAGATCCGCAGCTAGATCGATCAAATCGATCACACAGTAGCGTTCTCTAATGCGACGATCGTTTGATAAATCTTAGGATATACATATGAAATCTCATCGACTGTGATTTTGGCGATCGAAAGTCGAATGGAGTTATCAAAGTGTGCGGCATGGAAAAAATTCGCCTGATTACTGACGACATAAATATGTTTTGAAGCTAAAGTGTCGATTAAACATGTCGCAGAAAGCTTTGGATGAAGGCGGATCGTTGCATAGTATCCGTCAGAACCTGTATAGACAGCGATACGATTATCCCATTTTTTTGTGAGCAATTTGATTTTTCTAAGTTTTTTCTTGAGATCTTGGTTGATCATTTGTTTGCTTTTGTCTAGAAACTGATTGTGGATCAAAACACCTAGCATTGATTGTGAAATCAATGGAGGCGTGTAGTAATGCAAGTGCATGATCTCGTTTACCGTATCCATATAAAAGGGATGAAGCTCAGGAGGTAAGCTGACGAAGCCAATTCTCAAATAAGGTAGGATCTTTGTAAATGAACCGAGATAAATACCATAGCTACCAGCTGCTAAATAATAAAGTGGCGTATAATTTGCTGTTGCGTAAGCATCTAAAAAATAGTCATCTTCAGCTAAATAGACATGATACTTTTGGGCTAACTGAACGATTTTTTTTCGTTGGGTCAATGGGAGTGTCGTACCCAAAGGATTATGGTTTCGTGGTACGAGATAAAAGAATTTAATCGCTTTTTCTTTAAACATTTTTTCTAATTGTGCTACATCGATCCCATTTTCATCACGTTTAATCGTATATACGATCAAATCAGGTTGAGCTTTTAACGATTCGATCACAAAGCGATAGGTCGGTTCTTCGATCAAAATCGCTTTATGCCCACTTGGGAATGTCATCTTACACAGGGCGTGAACTGTTTGCTGAATGCCCATCGTCAAAAAGACATGATCAGATTTTGTATACACACCAATATCTTCTAATGAACGAGTCAATGCTTGTATCACAGAAGAAACACCGTTGGCACCTACATCTAATGATTCTAACTGATAATGGTCTAGGGCTAAGGCTAAACTTTGTTTAGCAAAAGGCAAATGAAAGCTACCAACTGTAGGATTTCCTGATTCTAAATGGTAACCTTCGACTTTGGCTTCAACAGCAGGTGAATAAGAAGAATAGTATCCACTTTTTTTTCGGACATGAACCAGATTTTGTTCGAGTAGTTGACGATAAGCGCGAATAATCGTTCCGCGACTACAGTTATACTTGTGGGCTAGAGTATTGATCGAGGGGAGCTTAGTACCGACTGGATAGTATTGTTCGTGGATCTGTTGTGCGATCTCGTTACTGATTTCCAAATATTTTTCCATAGTCAACGCCTCCGATTTTATTAGTTTTACTATAGCATACTTTTTAATCTGTGCTAGTCTTGTTTGATATCACTGTTATTGAAAACGGTATCTTTAAGTCGTAAGATAAACATGCAAATAGGATTTCGCTAGCACAATTTATTTGTACCAAGGAGTAAGAGGAGGAACTGATATGAATAAATTATCTCAAAGCATCGAAAAATACATTTTACCAGTTGCGATGAAGGTCGGAAATGAGAAGCATCTACTTGCGATACGGGATGCATTTATTACGATGATGCCAATCACGATGGCTGGAGCGATCGCAGTTTTACTAAATGCCTTTGTCCGTGATTTTCCCAATCAGTATCTAGGTGAAAATAATGCGATCACTACATTTTTCCAACCATTGATTGCAGTAAATGGCTTGATCTGGACGGGATCTTTAGCGATTATGGCGTTGGTTTTTTCGGGATCTTTGGGTTATCAACTCGCAAAAGCCTACAACGTCAATCCGATTGGTGGAATGTTTGTTTCACTTTCAGCTTTTGTCATGGGTGTGCCACAAGTCGCGAATATTTCAACTGTATTAAATGGAACCTTGACAAACGATGCTACAAAATTGATTACTGAAGCTGGTGGAACAGTAACAACCGCCAATGATGTATCGACAATTGCTACAAGTGGCTGGGGCTTTTTCTCTTTTAATCAGTATTTTGGTGGGACAGGTCTATTTACCGCAATGATTTTTAGTTTTATTTCAGTATTGATCTACGCTTACTTATTAAAGAAAAATATTATTATCAAATTACCAGATTCAGTTCCACCTGCAGTATCAAAAGCCTTCGCTGGGATCATTCCTGGAACGGTCGCGCTGTATGTTTGTGGTGTGATCTATTATGTATTTGAACGCGTTACAGCACAAAGTATGATCGACTGGATCACAAATGCGATCCAAGCACCACTGATCAATCTATCTCAAGGCTATCTAGCAGTTATCGTTGTAACCTTACTTGTTCATGTCTTATGGGTATTTGGATTACATGGTACAAATATTATGGGAGCCGTCTTACAATCACTTTATGGAACAGCAATGGTTGCCAATACGAATGCATTCCAAAATGGGGACAAGATTCCATATAAATGGTCAGCAGCTTCGTTTGATGTATTTGTTTGGCCTGGAGGAGCTGGTGTTACATTAGCATTGATTATTGGGTTGCTTTGGTTTTCAAAACGAGCTGATCAACGGACTGTTGCGAAACTAGGACTTGCTCCAGGGTTATTTAATATCAATGAGCCGATCATGTTTGGTTTGCCCGTCGTATTGAATCCAATTTATATGATTCCATTTGTTTTGGCACCGTTATGTACAGCAACGCTTTCTTACGTAGCGACTATGACAGGTTTAGTCGATCCGGTCGTCGTCACTGTGCCGTGGGTGATGCCACCAATATTGAGTGGATTTTTAGCAACAGCAGGTGATTGGCGCGCGATCGTACTATCGATCATCAATATTTTATTAGCATTAGCAATCTGGGCACCATTTGTAATGACAGCGAATAAAATGAATAACGTCACGACTGATGATCTAGTGGATTCATCAATAAATTAAGTAGAGGAGCTATTATGAAAAAAGAAATTGGGATTTCGATCTATCCAGATCATAGCGATCAAAAAGCTGACCATAACTATTTGGAAAAAGCAGCTAAATTAGGATTTACACGTTTATTTATCAGTATGTTAGAAGTAACCGATACAAAAGAGAACGTCACCCGAAAATTTAAAGAGTTGATCACGTTTAGTCGTAATCTAGGCTTTGAAGTTATTTTAGATGTTGCACCGGCGATCTTTGATGATTTAGAAATCTCGTATGATGACCTATCTTTTTTTGCAGAAATCGGCGCCAATGGAATTCGTTTAGACGTAGGATTTGATGGATTTAAAGAAGCGATGATGACTTATAACGAGTATGGTCTAACAATCGAATTGAATATGAGTCACGATATCGCATATTTAGATAATATTTTGAGTTATCAAGCCAATACATCAGCTTTATATGGATGTCATAATTTTTATCCACAAGCACGCACTGGACTACCTTATGACTTTTTTGAACGTTGTAGCAAACGATTTAAACAGCATGGTCTAAAAACAGCTGCTTTTGTGACATGTGCGCATGGAAATTTAGGACCTTGGGACATCAATGATGGCTTACCGACTTTAGAAGAACATCGAACATTGTCCTTAACGACACAAGTCAAACAACTATTTGCCACCAATTTGATCGATGTTGTCATTATTGGTAATGGCTATGCCAGTGATCAAGAATTAGCTGAAATGGCAGCATTGAATCGTACGCAAGTGGAATTTTCTTATCAAACAATCGATCCGCAAACACCGCTTGAAGAAGCGATTTTAAGTGAACAACACTATCGTCGCGGGGATATTACTGAAGAAGTGATCCGTTCCACGCAAGTTCGGGTAAAATATGCGAAGGAAGAAAACCCAGCAACATCAAATCCAGCTACATTTGAGCGTGGCGATATCGTCTTGTGTAACGATACCTTTGGCAAATATAAAAATGAATTACAAGTCGTACTCGTACCACATGAGGATTCGCGTAAAAATTTAATCGGCAAAATCGATCCTGAAGAAATTCGACTACTGAAATATATCCATCATTGGAGTAAATTTCGCTTTACGAAAAAAGCATAGAAAAAGAGGCTGTGACAGAAGTGGGCAGCTCCAAGAAATAAGCAAAATCATTCCGACAATAGGTTCGCCTATTTCGGTAATGATTTTGCTTATTTTTCGAAGGAGCTACTTCTGGAGCACCGTTTATTCTATTTATAAGAGGCTGTGACAGACTTTTGTCACAGCCCCTTTTTCTTATTTACGATTCCATTCATGTTTCAATAGAGCATATTCAAAGGTATTCTCATAAATTGGATCGCCATTGTCATCTTTAATGAAGGAGATAAACTCTAAAAATAACCCTTCTTGTCGCATTCCTAAACGTTCAGCTAATTTTTGTGAAGAATAATTATCCTCTTCGACGTAAGCATAGATTCGACGTGCATCTTTTTTGAAAAGCTCTGTAAATAAAGCAAATGCGCTCTCAAAAGCATAACCTTGTTTCGCGTATTTAGGATTAAAATTCCAACCAACTGAATAGGTATCTGGTTCTTCAAAGTCAAAAAATAGATCACCAATAACCGTATCTGATTCTTTCAAAGCAACAGCAAGATGTCCAGGCTTACTTAATTTTTGTTGGATCTTTTCTTGTGCTTGAGTTAGAGTAGAAATTTTTTCATCAGCAAAGCAATGGACAACAGGATCTTTTAGATAATCTAATAATTCAGCAGCATCGCTTCGTTTAAAAGGACGTAATATCAAACGTTTAGTGTGAACAATCATCATGTTAAAACCTCATTTTTTTCTTTACTTTACCAAGAATAAATAAAAAATGTCAGCAAAATTTTTGGCGGCTTAAAATTCTTTAGTAAATGTTAAACACTATTTTAATAAGAGTTTGTAATGGTTGAATAATAAATGTTTATTTTACGACTACTTTCTTGTTAGCGTATGCTAATAAAAGTCGAAGGGTCACATCATTTTTTTTATGATGTACTCACGCACAGGAGCTAATTTTGGATGATCGCCGATAGACACCATATTGAAAGTAAATTTGAGTGTGTTATTTGGAAGTTCAATAAGGCTGAGAGTATTTTCTTCTAGTTCTTTTTCCACAGTAGAACGATAGACGAATGAGATTCCTTGGTTTGCTTGGATGAGCGACTTGATTACATTCGTATTTCCGACCGTTGTAAGATCCTTAAAACTTTCCAAGCTAATTTGTTGCTGGCTGATCAGTTGGTGAAAGGCATTAAAAATTCCTGATCCCGGTTCTCGGAAAAAAATCGATTCTGTGAACAATTCTGACCAAGTTTTCTGTGTAGATGCAGCAGGATGTTTTGGTGAACAAACGCAGACGATCTCATCATGTTTGAAAGGGAATGAGGAAAATATATCTTGGTCAAATATCCCGTCGATAAATGCACAGTCAAGTTCACCAGTCTTTATTTTTTCTAATAAATGTGCCGTATTTTCCACGTAAAGATTGATTTTAATATGAGGATATAAATCGAAAAAGTCATTCAAAAGGGGAGCTAGTATATATTCTGCAAGTGTTTGAGTAGAACCGAATGTGATATAAATTTGCTTATTTAACAACTGGAATTCTTGTAAGCTTTTAGCAGTGTAATTGTTGATATTTTGAATGATCTCATATAAGTAATAACCAGCTTCGGTGATATGGACTGTTTTGTTCTCGTAGTAGACTAGTTGAGTATTCAGATGTTCTTGTAAATAGGAAATATGCTGACTAACCGCAGGCTGAGTTAAATTAAGTCGCTCAGCTGTTCGAGTATAATTTTTTGTATGACACAATTCAATAAAAGTTTGGTATCGATAATCTAACATATAACTCGCTCCTTTGAAGTGCCTAGTTTAAAAACAGTATAAAGAAAAATATAGCAAAACACTATCGATAGCTATTAGGAGGAAAAAGATGATTGATTACCGTTACGAAACATTCATTAAAGTCGCTGATTTATTGAATTTTACAAAAGCAGCGCAAGCATTAAATATGACCCAACCAACTGTTAGTCAACATATTGCTTATGTTGAAGAGCAATCAGGACTTAAATTATTTTTATATCGAAAAAATAAATTATCACTAACTAACGATGGGAAAGAACTTTACTTGTTAGTCAAAGAGATGTTGGCCTATAGAGAAAAGGGGTATGAAGAGTTACAAAAGTTACACGAACGGAATTATCAAATCATGATTTCAAATACGATTCAACCAAGTAAGGCAATGGAAATCTTGGATACGAAGACAGAGTTGAAAAATAAAATTTATACTATCAAGCAAACGACAGCATGCCGATTTTTAGAGGATATCAAAAAAATCCCACTTGATTTTTTAATTACGGATTTTCCTGTTGATCTTCCAGATTTTACTACCTATGAAATCGAAACAGAGAAGATTATAGCGATTTGTTCGAAAGGTTTTTATCGTGAATCATTTAAACGTATACAGGATATGAAAACTGAGTCTTTACTTTTACGTGAACCGACTTCACCACTTTATCAACAAATACGTACCTATTTACGAACAAAGGGATTAACATTTTCTGATTTTTCAGAAATAGATATCGTCGGAGAAACACGATTGATTTTACAACTTTTAGAGCATCATCGAAAAATTAGTTTTTTAGAAGAATCTTCTTTGCGAGAGTATCAAGTTAAGGCTGAAGATTTTTTGATTTTTGATTTTTCAGCGTCTCTACCATCAATCCCAATTTATTTTTCAACGAAAAAAGACTCGATCTTAATTTAAAGATCGAGTCTTTTTGTATAGCTTAAACTAATTTTTTAGATAATTTATAGTTTGATAGATCAAATTGAGTATGAATCGCTTGTGTATGTTGTTTTTTTGAAAGATATACAAAATTAAGTGGGACCACGATATGCGCTTGATCTAGATAGAGTGGACAAAGTGATTGTTGTCTCACTTCTTTTTCGATTTCATGCTTATACAAAAAACCGATTCCCCAGTCAGATCGAATAAGTTGTTTGATTAAATTAGAATCTTCAACAACATTAACTGCATGAAAATCACTTAGAGCAATCGTACGTTTGGCAAAATAATGCTTGATTTCATGGTAAATAGTAGATTCAGGTTCTCTTATAATCAAGTCAGAAGTTACTAGATCAGCCAAACTTCGTGAGTGGTGTGCCAGTTTTGATTGTGTTGCGCAGATTGGGAGTAATAGTTCATTGCGTAAAAAAATCGAATCAAACACTAATGGATCCACATCACCTTCAATCAAAGCACAATCTAATGCACCTAACTGGAGTTTTTTTAATAAAGAAGGCGTATTTTCTACATATAAATTAATCGACACAGTTTTATTGTCTCTAAGAAATTGTGTAAGTAACGGTTCTAACAGATATTGACTAATAAAAGGAGTTGCTCCAATCAATAGTTGTGGTCTGTTATGTGTTAGAGAATATAGTTTTTTATGCACCATATTTTTCATACTAGAGATCAGACGATAAAGATACTTACCTTCCTTCGTCAAAGTCATTTTTCTATTGTTGATGGTAATCAATTCTAGTTGTAATTGTTCTTGTAATTGCTCCATTTGACGACTGATTGCAGGCTGCGTCATTTGAAGTTTTTGAGCAGCTTCGGTGTAATTTTTTGATTCGCAAACAACTAAAAATGTTTTGAAATGGTAATCTAACATCATTAAAAATTCCTCTCTTTTTTAATAGAACTTGTCCATATTGTAAGTGAAGTTGAATGAAAAAATGCATAAGAGATCATTATAGTAGTATCATGAAACGTTATTTCCAAAGATCGATTTTCCTTTGTATACTGTACTCGTTGGATCAAGGGCCAACAAAAATCTTAGAGGAAGAGAAGTGTTTACAATGTTTGTTAACAAAAAAATCGTTGGATTATCTATGCTTGCATTGATGGGAGGAAATGTTTTAGCGACTGTTTCGACAGTATCTGCTGATGAAACATCTCAAAAATCGGATACTACAGTAACTTATCGTAGCAACAATGATATTCCTGATCCAGATAATCCAGATAATCCAGAATATGTGATTTCTACTCCAGGGAACATCACATTTACTGATGATCATAAAGAATATGACCGTTCAGTTCACATGTACAAACCAGATGGTAAAGAAGATTACGATGGAGATAAAAAAGCAAATATCTCTGTAAAATCATCTAACGGTTTCCAATTGAAAAATGTAAAAGATGAAAAAGATACCGTGTCTTATAAACTTATTGATCTATCAAAAACACCTGCAGTTGCATTAACGGGAACTAGCGAAAATGATTTAGGTCAATTAAGTAAAACAGCAAATGATATCAAACTACGCTATCAATTAACTGGCCAAGCAAAAAGTGCTGGTGTCTATCAAGATACTGTAACGTATACTGTTTCATCAGCTACTGGAAAATAAACATGTTGAAAAAAGAGTAAATAGAGCAGATCTGTTTGCTCTTTTTTTAATTGGAGGATAGATATGAATACAAAACAAAAAAGAATGACAATCATTGTTGTTTTATTATTGCTATTGATTAGCGGTTTGATTGGGTATCGATTATTACATAAAGACAATGGTCTAGTATTTGATTCTTCTGCAAAAAAATACGATGCCAAAATCAAAAAGCCACAGGATTGGACAAATACGCGAATCGCTTTTCCGGGTTATAAAGACACAAAAATCATGGAAGGAGACAAAGAGCTATATATCGCTTTAAGCAATCCATCGTTTAATGAAGCGAATTTTAAATTTAAAGTCTATATCGATCATGAAGATAAGGAGCATGAATTACTAGATAGTGACTTAGTTAAACCGGGCGAAGCCATCACTCAAGTTTCACTACCTAAAGATCTAACCGCTGGTGAACATATGGTTTTTCTGCGGATCAAACCTTTTCCGCCACATGATAAAACAGCAAAACTTAATGATTATAAAACTTCATTTAAATTAATGGTATTAAAACCAGAAGAGAAGGGATAGTATGAAAAAACAAATCGTAAATGCGATGGGAGCAACCGGTGTTTGTCTGTCTGTTTTAAAAAATAAAGTCTACGCTTCTGAGCTTACAAAAGACGTAATTTCATATCAGACATCAATCACGACACCCGATTCGCCTTTGACACCGGACTATCATTCACGACCGGCTCTAACACATAAGGTTTTACCAAATACCAATGAGTTAATCCAATATTGGTGGGTCGTATTAGGAATCGCGTTGATTTTATTTGTATTGTATGCCAAACGAAAACACTTGAAAAAAATCGTATACCTAGCTTTAGCGGTCACAGTGTTATTTCCGACCGAGTTTGTATTAGCGATCGAAGCAAGTTCTAGTTTAACGGAACAAGTCACAACCGGATCCACAGCTAAAAATAGTCAAGAAGAATCTACAACGAGTAAGTCATCGGAAACGACTACAGAACAAGAATCTTCGACAAAAGTTTCTTCTAGTGAAACGACTAAAGATGAAGAATCCACTACAGCGAATCCAAATTCTGAGAGTAGTAGTGAACAAAGTAGTGAAGCCGTTAAAGAATCTTCGACACCAACGCTATCTAGTGAGCAAATACAAGAAAAACAAAACAAAGCTATTGAACCGACAACGATCGATAATGATTTTGACCCAGCAAATGGCTGGACAGCGTTGTATGAGAATAAGGATTTGGATCCGAAAGCGAATTTCGGTATGGGACTAAATGAAGATTCAATGTTGTCTAAATACGGAATAGGAAAAGCTGCTTTATCAGATGGTACGGATATAGTTTATACTTTTGGGGATGCTAATGTATATAATTCGGACTATTACCCTAGTTTTATTTCAAAGCTCCGATTTTATGAGGTAGGTAGTATAAATGATAGCTCGACACAACCGCAAGAAGCGGGGTGGAATATTGGTATGATAAAATCTGTGGCAGATTACGAATACTACGACGGTGTAAATGGACCTTACGATACTCATAGTGCTTGTCAATTGAGTTCTGCTCACTTACGTGTGGTGAATGGGTCTTCGCAAATAACTCCTAATATTATATTAGGACTATATTATAAAACGTTATCATCAGGGCAGAGAGCGCTAATGTTAAAATCTGCTTATATCAATAATGGAAAAATCGATATAAATTTTTCCAGAATAATCCATTATTTTAGAGATGGAATAGTTTCTGTGAAAAATAACTATCAATTTAATAACTTTTCGGGTTCTTATACTTTAGGTGATGCTATTCCTATGCGTACAAATTATTTGGGTCCTAATACTTTTTCTCCTACATTGCCTTCATTTTCATTGGGTAAGGGAAAAGGTTGGTATTTTCGAACTTTATCAAAACAATATAGAGTGTCGTTTTTAGCAGATCCTATCTCAGAAGACGGAATAATGAGCTACGGAAATTACGATTCAACATATTCAGGAACTGCTAATGGAGATGTTGAGCCACTTTCTTCTCAAAATTTACTGTTGGGTGAACATTTAAAACCCGAAGATGTAGTTTCACCTAATGCTATGTCTATGTTTAGTTCTAAGATAAATGTAAGTAGTCATTCTAGTTACACTTTTGGATACGATGTGCAAATTCAACCAATTCAAAAAAAATCTATGGTAACCGTTCACTATATCGATAATCAGGGAGAAGATCTGCATAAACCGATAGTATTGAATGGTAAATCAGGAGAGTCATATAATGTGGGGACGCCAGAGTATAAATTATTATTTGATGGATACGATTTAGATGCAAATCATTTACCTTCGAATGCATCAGGGAAATTTGATGATTATCCTATCGATGTTTATTATTATTATAATGTAATTCCTAATGATGTTGTTGTTCGTTATCGAGATGAAGAAGGAAATTCTATCCATTCAGATAAAATTTTAGAAGATGGGCATGAAGGAGAACCTTATGATGTGAGTGGACCAAAATTTCAAATAGAAATCCCAGGTTATAAATTGGATAAAAATAAGCTGCCTGATAATATGACTGGGACTTTCAGTAAAGAGGGTACAGTTGTTACCTACATCTATGATAAAGCTCCGGTTGAACCAAGTGCTTATTTAGAAGTTCCGACAAACGTTACGATGTACAATCAAGAAGATAAAGCAAAAGGAAAGTTAGAATTGAAATACCACAGTTTAGATGATTCGACTACAGAACCGAAAATCGATGTTTCAACCCAACACGAATTCAAACTAGCAGATGACGAAAAAGACAGTGTTGCAGTCAATGTTTTACAACAAGATGATAAAACTCCGGTGGTAGATGCTACACCATTTACTACTTTGTCAAAAGATACACCAAATTATCTCTTGCATTTGGAAGTAAACAAAGATGCATTTAAACATGAGAACAAGGAATATACTGGTAATGTGACGTTTACTGCAACATTTAAATAATTCGAGCTAGCCACAGCAAAAAATTATTAGCTGTGGCTCTTTGGATTTGAAAAAAGTTAAAATCCTGTTACACTGAAAAATAAGAGTACATATAAGGGATGTGAAGAGATGACAACAATTAAAGATATTGCTGCGATGACTGGTGTGAGTCCCACTACTGTTGCTAATGTAATCCATGGTCGAGTAGGAAAAGTATCTAAGGAGACTCAAGATAAAGTGAACAAAGCATTAAAAGAAACTAACTATACTGCACATATGGGTGGGCGGTTACTGGCAAAACATGGATCGAAAATCATCGGAGTAATTATTCAAGATTCTACTGCAGTCACAGATCATGTTTATGACAACCCTTACCAAGGTGAATTTTTACAAGCAGTTGAACGTAGTATTTCAGATGCCGGTTACTTTATGATGTTTCGGCGTATTTCTACGGTTGAAGAAGGTCTACGTTTAGTAGAAATGTGGAATTTAGAAGGATTGATTATATCCGGATCGCATATAAAAGAAGTAGAAGTCTGGCGTGAAAAACTCAATGTACCTGTTGTCTTTTTAGATATGTATCAACAAGGTAAACAGTTATCCCAGATGAACGTTGGAATCGATGATTATCATGGTGGTTGCTTAGCAGGTAAATATTTGATGAAAAACGGACACAAACGTGTAGCATTTTTAGCACAAGCGGGTGAAGAAGAGATAATAGAAGGTTTAGATGCAGTTAGAGGACAAGGATTTATCGATACCTTTGTTAGTGGGCAGTGTGATGCTAAATGGCTACCAGTTCCAGCTATGAGAAAAGACTATCACACATATTTAGATGATTTTATCGCTACCAAAATCCAGTCCTATACAGCATTATTTTTTGCATCTGATTTATTAGCAGTACAAGCGATATCAAAATTTCATGAAGCAAAAATAGGCATCCCATCTGAACTATCAATTATCAGTTTTGACGGAACTTTACTTTCGCAATACGCAGTACCACGCTTAACAGTTATAAAACAAAATGTAATAGCAAAAGCAAATGCGGCCATCCAATTAGTATTGCAAGCAATTAAAGAAGGTAAAAATAATTTGTCTTCAGTATCAATTCCAGTTGAATTGATCATCGGAGAGTCTGTTACGAAAATTTAAAAAGCATCTTGACCATTTATTTGTCAGATGCTATACTTTTCCCGTAAGGTGTCACGTGACACCTTTTAAAAATAAAGTTAGGTGTGACGTAACACCTGGGAGAGGGATTAAGGATGAATAAAAAAATTATTTTTTTGGCTTTCAGTGTAATCGCTACCATTTTTTTGTCTAGTTGTAGTTCTACTGCAGATCAAGGGAAAAAAAAAGTAGAATTTTTCAGTAGTAAATCAGAAAATCAAGTTATTTTAAAGCAGTTTGTTGATGAATATGAAGCCAGTCATCCAGATGTTAAAATTGTCTTAAGTACACCTGCAGATGCGGGAACGGTTTTACGTACGCGTTTAGTTAAAGATGATATTCCAACGATTATTGCGTACGGTGGAGATGTGACATATACTGAGCTTGCCAATGTAGGAATGTTAGAAGATCTATCCGACGAATCCTTTGTTCAAGATATTCTCCCAGCGTATAAAAAAATGACTCAAGATCTACAACAAGATCGGACAAAACTTTATGGTGTTCCTTATGTAGCGAATGCATCTGGTGTCATTTATAACGAAGAATTATTCAAGCGATATAATCTTGAAATCCCTCAAACTTGGGACGAATTTATTCAAGTTTGTCAAATTTTCAAAGAAAATAATATCACACCAATCGAAGGTACTTTTAAGGACGCTTGGACCTTACAAGCTTTATTCAACCCAATCGCAGGTACATTATCTCCAGATGAAATGATACGTGATCGCAAAGAAAACAAAACGAAATTTCAAGATGAATGGCCGGAAGTATTAGAAAAAATGGCTGAAGCAATGACGTATACTCAAAAAGATGCAATGGGAACAAGCTATGCAGATGGTACTCAAGCATTTGCTAAAGGAGAATCAGCAATGTTAATCAACGGAACATGGGCGATCCCAGAAGTTGTGAAAGCAAATCCTGAGTTAAAGATAAATATTTTTCCACTTCCAGCTAGTAATGAATCATCAAAAAATGTAGTCACAAGTGGAGTTGATGTCATGTTTATGATTGGAAAAGGAACTAAAAATCAAAAAGAAGCAAAAGAATTTATCCACTTTCTTTTAGAAAAGGAACAGCTTGCTCGTTATTGTGATGATCAATTTGCTTTTTCAGCAATCAAAGGAGTATCACAAACAGAACCTTCCTTAAGTGGAATCAGTCCATATATTGAAGGTGGAAAAGTGACCGATTTTATTGATCATTTATTACCAAATGGATACGACCTTGCGTCTATGCTATCTGAATTTGCATTAGATCAAACTAAAAATTCTAAAGATCTAAAATTGAATACCGACCGTATATTAAATAAAATGGATGATACCTACGATGTAGCCAATATTAAATAAAAGGGGAAAAAGACATGAAAAATATGAAAATTCATAAAGCTTTTTATTGGATGACACTTCCATTAGTTGCTGTATTCTTCTTATTTCATACGATACCTTTTTTACAAGGTATCTTTTATAGCTTTACAAATTGGCGCGGATATGGTGAATGGAACTTTGTTGGAATTCGTAATTATTTGCATATGTTTAAAGATCCTGATATTGCGCAAAGCTACTTATTTACATTTAAATTTGCAATTGTTTCAACTATTTTAGTTAATATCATTGGACTAGGGATTGCATTAGGTTTGAATGCTAAAATCAAATTTCAAAAGTTTTTGAAAGCCGTCTATTTTCTTCCTTATATGTTAGGGACATTGATAGTAGGATTTATTTTTAATTTTATTTTTGCACAACTTCTTCCAAGTTTTGGGATTGCAGCAGGAGTTGAATCTTTAAGTGTGAATATATTAGGAACAGAACACGCTTGGATCGGGATTGTAGTTGTTACAGTATGGCAATCATTAGCTTTTACCACATTGATTTATTTATCTGGACTACAAACGATTGATCAAGATATTTATGAAGCAGCGGATATCGATGGAGCAAGTGGATTTATGCTTTTTAGAAAAGTGACGTTTCCGTTACTAGCACCTTTTTTTACTATCAATATGGTATTATCTGCCAAAGGATTTTTAATGGCGTTTGATCAAATCGTTGCTATGACTGGTGGTGGGCCAGGAGTATCTACAACATCGATTTCGTTATTGATCTATAAAAAAGGATTTACTGGTGGTCAATTTGCATACCAATCTGCAAACTCTGTAGTCTTGTTTTTAGTCGTCGTAACGATTTCGATCATTCAGTTACGCATTCTTGAGAAAAGAGAGGCGAATATGCGATGAATTCAAGTAAAAAATTTTTACGTAAACATGATGGAGCCGTCAACTGGCCCTTAACGATACTTTTGATGGCTTTGGCGATATTCACGATTTTTGGTCCACTTTATATGACCTTGATGATTGCTGTGAAAGATCCTTCTCAAATGGATAATATTTTAAAATGGCCATCGACCTTTCATTGGGAAAATTTTAGTCAAGCATGGACGTTGACGGATTACCCACGTAAATTTGGCAATACTTTATTTATCACAGCGATAAATTTAGTATTCACGATTTTTACTAATAGTTTAGCAGCTTATGCAATTACGCGTAATCGCTCTAAGTCGAGACTCTTTAACTTACTCTATTACTATTTTATCAGTGCAATGTTTATCCCTTTTAATGTTTTGATGTTACCATTAGTAAAACAGGCCTCAATTTTTAACATGGATAATATCTTTGGTTTAACCTTCTTGTATATTATTTTTGGATTACCGATGAACACGTTCTTATATACAGGATTTATTAAGAAGATTCCTGAAGCATTAGATGAAGCAGCAGCAATCGACGGTGCGACACCCTGGCAAATCTTTTACCATGTAATCTTCCCTATGCTCAAACCGATTCATGCAACTGTAGCAATTTTGAGCTTTATGTGGACTTGGAATGATTTCTTAATGCCATTGATTTTTTTAAGTAATCCAAATCAACAAACGTTACAACTATCTCAATATATTTTTCAAGGACAATTTTCAACTCAATACAATATGGCATTTGCATCGTATTTAATGGTTATTTTACCTGTACTTTTGATTTATATCTTTTTCCAAAAGTGGATTATAGCTGGTGTAACTGATGGAGCAGTAAAATAAAAAATAGTAGGAGTGTGTAAGAATGGAAAAAGCAAAATGGTGGCAGACCACAACCGTTTATCAAATCTATCCTCGAAGTTTTCAAGATAGTAACGGAGATGGAATTGGGGATATCCGCGGGATCATTGAACGGTTAGATTACTTAGAAACGTTAGGGATCGGTGCGATTTGGTTGAGCCCAGTCTATCAATCTCCAAATGATGATAATGGTTATGACATTAGTGATTATGAAGCGATCATGGCTGAATTTGGCACAATGGAAGACATGGATGAATTATTAGTAGAAGCTGCTAAACGTAATATTAAAATCGTAATGGACCTAGTAGTCAATCATTCCTCTGATGAACATGCTTGGTTTATTGAAGCCAAAAAGGGAAAAGATAATCCCTATCGCGACTATTATGTCTGGCGCGATCCTGTCGATGGTCAATCTCCAAATGATTTAGGATCTGCTTTTGGTGGAAGTGCTTGGGAATTTGATGAAGCAAGTGGTCAATATTATTTGCATTTATTTAGTAAAAAACAACCTGATCTAAATTGGGAAAATCCTGAATTACGTCAAAAAATTTATGATATGATGAATTTTTGGCTTGAAAAAGGCATTGGTGGTTTCCGAATGGATGTTATCGACTTAATCAGTAAACAACCGGATCAAAAGATTACCGGAAATGGGCCTAAATTGCATGATTACTTACAAGAGATGAATCAAGCAACTTTTGGACAAACGCAATACGATGTGATGACCGTAGGGGAAACGTGGGGTGCGACTCCAGAAATCGCAAAACTTTATTCTGATCCAAAACGTCATGAGTTGTCGATGGTCTTTCAATTTGAACACATTGGATTAGATCAACAAGAAGACAAAGAAAAATGGGATCTACGTGCACTAGAAGTCAAAGAATTAAAAAAAGTATTGACCAAATGGCAAACGTCTTTAGGTCATGAAGGATGGAATAGTCTATTTTGGAACAATCACGATTTGCCAAGAATCATCTCGCGTTGGGGAGATGATCAAGAATATCGCGTCGAAAGTGGAAAATTATTTGCGATCTTATTGCATTTGATGAAAGGAACACCTTATATCTATCAAGGTGAAGAGATCGGGATGACGAATTACCCGATTACGGATATTTCTGAAGCAGAAGATATTGAAACGATCAATTTGTATCATGAACGAATCGAAAAAGGATATAGTAAAGAAGAGGTATTGCTGTCGATCAATACAAAAGGGCGCGACAATGCGCGAACACCGATGCAATGGGATGAGACAAAGCATGCTGGTTTTACAACAGGCACACCTTGGCTTCATGTCAATCCAAACTATAAAACGATTAATGTCAAAGCTGCTTTAGCAGATCAACATTCATTATTTTATACGTATCAAAAATTGATCGCCTTACGTCAAGAGGAACCTCTTGTTGCTTGGGGTGAATTTGAACTATTGGATACAGTAGATGAAGTTTTTGCATATGTTCGCAGTTACGAAGGAAAAAAATGGCTAGTCGTCGGGAATATTTCCAAGTTGCTACATCTACTTGAAATGCCAAAAACTAAAGGTGAAGTCATTATCGGAAATTATCCACGTACGGAATTTTCGGGAACAATCGAGTTAAAACCATATGAAGCTTTTGTCATCGAATTAGCTTAAAAAAAGAGCCATCTCACTTTTGAGACGGCTCTTTTTAGGCTTCGATTTTTTCATAGAATTCAATGTTATCGACCGTTTGTGCATGCGCTTCACCCCAAGTGCAAAGATGATCTAAGATTGTATTTAGTGTTTTACCATATTTGCTTAGTGAGTATTCTACTTTAGATGCATATATCAAGGTTTGAAGATGACGCCACTGTATGGCTTTATTATGGTAGTCGTTGCTGCTGTGTTAGTAAAATTATGGGATGGTGTTAGTAAAAAGAGATCAAGATGAGGAAACTCATTTTGATCTCTTTTATTTTGGAGCTCTAGTTATGCTATGCTGTACATAGAATCTTATTTAAAACGGTTTAAAAAAGTTCGGTCCATTATATTCAAAAATTTAGATTTAGAATGGGCTCAAATAAGATAGCGTTATCATAATTGCTGCTATATAGTAAAGACAGGAGCTGAAAGAGATGATAGATTACAGATTTAAATTCTTGATTTTTCTTGATAAGGAAAAAGTTTCTTTATCTTATATGTCTGAAAAAACAGGTATGTCAGAATTAGAAATTATCGAAAATATCAAATCGTTCAATCAAGTGGCCCAACAAACAATTGGCGAAACGATCACATTAAAAGATGAGCAGATCATAGTGCCAAAAGGAATCGTGAAGAACGGATTATATTTGTTATTCGATAAAGATCCTCAAAATTTTTTCATCAATGAAGAAGAAAGAAGATATTTGATTTATCTAATAAGCTTTGCCAAAAAAGAAGAACTATCTATTTATTCCTTTCAAGATATCATGAAAGTCAGCAAGAATACGGTCCTAAAAGATATCAAACAATTAAGAGAGGACCTCGAAAAGGAAGGTGTTGGATTAAACTATACGCGGAAGACAGGATTTTATTTAGAAGGAAATGAATTGACCATTCGTTCCATCGCATATTCTTACTTACAAAAATTAATGAATGGCGATAATGGAGAACTGGTAACCTATTTAGGAATTGATGCTTTATTTTATATTGAAATCCATCAACGGTTATTAGATATTATTCAATCGTATCAATTATCGATCGTACCTAGTCGTTTGAAAGAAGCAAGTTTTTTTATCACCTATTTATTGACTCGCTATCAACAGTACGAATTAGATTGGCAGATTTCAAATAAAGAATTGATTATGAGTCTAGCTTCATTTCAGTATAGTAAAGAATTACTTATGATCTTATCTGATTGTAAAATTTCAGAAGAAGAAATTTGTTATATCACAATGATCTTCATGACGTTTTTACAAAACAATCAGAATGAAGCATCGCTTGATTTCTTAGTGGATTGTGCTAGCGAAATGATCTATGAAATGGAAAGGCTAGCTGCGATTCAATTTAAAGATTTTCGCGCATTATTATTGAATTTGGTTCATCATCTGATTCCAGCATTTTTTAGAATCGAATACCAATTAGTGTTGGAAAATGAATTAATTGAAGAAATCAAGATCCAATATGCTGAAATGTTTGAACTAACTAAACGTGCATTATTTCCATTAAAAAAAGTTACGACACAAGTGATTTCAGATGAAGAGATCGGCTATTTGACCATTCTTTTTGGTGGTGAGATCAATTCACAGCGTAAACGAAAAGATTTTAGCTCTCTGAAAGCATTGATTTTATGTCCTAGTGGAATCAGTTCATCTTTGATCATGAAATCTGAATTACAATCTTTATTTCCACAGATCAATTTTTTTCAAACAAATTCGATCGAGCAATACAACGCACAACATTCAGAAGAGTATGATTTGATTTTTTCAAGTGTTCCCGTTAAGACTGACAAAAAGCTTTATGTCATCGATCCTATCTTAACTACTCTAGAGAAAAATCTCTTGGTAAGACAAATTCAAGAAGACTTTTTTTTATCTAAGATCTGGTTTCCTACGTTTGATGATATTTTAGATACGGTAGCTCCTTACATCGTATTTAAAAATGGGATGAATCGGGATAAATTATATCGTTTAGTCGAGAAAAAATTAAATTTAAAAATGAAAAGAAAGGAAGATGATCGCCCTATGTTATCTGAATTATTAACCGAAGACATGATCGAAATTACAGATCAACGATTAGACTGGGAAGAAGCGATTGCGCTAGCAGCAAAACCTCTACTGGCTCAAGATTATATTGAAGAGCGTTATATCGATGCGATGATCAATAAGGTCAAAGATTACGGTCCATTTATCCATATCGGTCAAGGAATTGCACTTCCCCATGCTCGTCCTGAAGATGGTGTTCATCATTTAGGAATGTCTTTATTGAAAGTGGAACAGCCTGTTTTACTTTTAGATGAAGAAAAACATGCGATTCATTTATTTATTTGTTTAGCAGCTATCGACAATGAAACTCATTTAAAAGCACTAGCTAGTCTAACAAAGATTTTATCTAATAAAGAAAAATTAAATGAATTGACTCAAGCCAAAACAAAACAAGAAATTGTAAATATTATACTTAAAGGAGAAGATGAAAAATGAGATTTGCAGCCGTATGTAGTTCAGGATTAGGATCAAGCTTTATGGTAGAAATGAATATTCAAAGTGTATTAAATGATTTAGGTGTACAAGGTGTAGAAGTGACTCATTTTGATATGGGAAGTGCGACACCAGATGCCGCAGATGCCTTTTTTGTAGGAGCAGATTTAGCAGATAGTGCTCAACATTTAGGAAATGTCATTATTTTGGATAGTATTATTGATATGGATGAATTAAAAGAAAAAGTTCAAGCAGAGTGCGAAAAACAAGGATTGATGTAATCATATAGGCAAAAATAGGAGGGAAATCAAATGCAAGGATTTTTAGATATTATTATTGATATAGTAAGTACTCCAGCTATTTTAGTTGCGTTGATTGCGATTTTAGGTAACGTATTGCAAAAGAAAGATATCGCTTCGGTCGTAAAGGGCGGTATTAAAACATTTGTCGGTTTTTTAGTGGTTACTTCTGGTGCGGGCATTATTGAAAATGCCTTAGCGCCATTTGGTGAAATGTTTAAAGTAGCCTTCAACATGCAAGGTGTAGTGCCAAATAATGAAGTTATCGTAGCTGTTGCCTTAGAGAAATTCGGAACATATACAGCACTAATTATGCTCTTTGGAATGGCGTTCAATATTTTGATTGCACGTATTACTAGATTTAAGTATATCTATCTAACAGGTCATGCAACATTGTATATGGCATGTATGATTGCAGTAATTTTAAGTGTTACAAAAATGGGAGCGGTTCCGCTAGTATTATTTGGTGGATTGGCATTAGGTTTGGCTAATACGATTTTCCCGGCGATTACACAACCTTTTACTAAACAAATTACAAAAAATAACACAGTAGCTTTAGGGCATACAGGTGATTTTGGTTATGCGTTAAGTGGTTTGATCGGTTCTGTGGTGGGAAATAAAGAAAAATCAACAGAAGATATCAATTTTCCAAAAGGATTATCTTTTTTACGTGATTCAACAGTAAGTATCACAATCACGATGGCAGTAGTTTATGTGATTGTAGCATTATTTACAGGAAATGCTTATATTACTGAAAATCTAAGTAATGGAACAAACTATATTATCTATGCATTGCAACAAGCAGGAACATTTGCTGCAGGTGTATTCGTCATCTTAGCTGGTGTACGTTTGATCTTAGCAGAAATCGTTCCAGCATTTAAAGGGATTTCTGAAAAATTAGTACCAAACTCAATTCCAGCACTAGATTGTCCAATCGTATTCCCATATGCACCAAATGCTGTTTTGATTGGGTTCCTAACGAGTTTTGCTGGTGGGATCGTAAGTTTGATCATCATGGTATTAACAGGTAGTACGGTTATCATTCCAGGTGTCGTACCTCACTTTTTCTGTGGTGCAACAGCTGGTGTTTATGGAAATGCAACAGGTGGCGTACGTGGCGCATTAGCAGGTTCATTTATCCATGGAATCATTATCAGCTTTATGCCACTACTATTGATGCCAGTCATGGGTGATCTTGGTTTCCAAGGTTCTTCATTCTCAGATACAGACTATGGTGTAACAGGTATTTTCTTAGGAAACTTAGCTAATTATGGCGGTCAAATCTTAGTGATTACTGGAATCGTAGCAGTTTTGCTTGTTTTGATCGGGCTAACAATCTTTGGTAAAAAGAAAGCTGCAGTATCTAAATAAATAGTAAAAGGAGCAATAATTCTATGCAAATCGAAAAGAAAATAGAATTAGAAAATCTAGCAACTAGAATTAGAATAGATTCAGTAGAAGCCATTCAGCATATGGGAGCCGGACATATTGGAGGTTCGTTATCAGTGGCGAGTCTATTAGCAGTATTGTATGGTAAACAAATGAAGTATGATCCTAAAAATCCTCAGTGGGAAGAACGCGATCGTTTGGTTATGTCTAAGGGGCATGCTGGAACAGCTTGGTATAGTGCTTTGGCTGAAGTAGGTTTTTTCCCGAAAGAATGGCTACTTACAATCAATCAAGGTGGGACGAATTTACCGTCTCATCCTGATCGTAATAAAACACCTGGAGTGGATGCTACAACAGGCTCTTTAGGACAAGGGACTTCAGTAGCAGCTGGTATTGCTACAGGTTTAAATTTACAAAATAAAAACAATTATGTGTATTTGATTGTTGGTGATGGTGAATTAAATGAAGGTCAATGCTGGGAAGCATTTCAGTATTTAGCACATTTTAAATTAAATCATTGTATCGTTATTATCGATGAGAATAAAAAGCAATTGGATGGTCCAAACCGCGATATCATGAATCCTTTTGATATCCAAGAAAAAATGCGTGCTTTTGGTTTTTATACGACAAGTGCTAAAGGTGATGACGTTGAAGGAATCGATCAAGCAATCGATGAATTGAAAAGCATTGAAGATCAAGCAGTATGTTTAGTGCTCGATTCAATCAAAGGTCAAGGGATTCCTTACTTTGAGGAAATGGCAGACAATCATTCTGTAAAATTTGATCATGATGAAATCAATCGTATAACTGAGAATATTCTAGTGGAATTAAAAGCTAGTCTAAAGGAGCGTGAATAAAATGTTTACTTTAGATTCGAACCGAGAAATGGGAAAAGAACTTCGTGTTGCAGTTGTCGATGCTTTAACAAAAGAAATGGAAAAAAATGATAAGTTGATTGCGCTCGATGCCGATCTTGCATCGGCATCAAAATGGAGCGATCTGCAAAAAAAATTTGGTAAACGATTTATTAATGTCGGTATCGCTGAAGCGAATATGATGGGCGTGGCAGCTGGTCTTAGTTTGACTGGATACGTTCCGTTCTTGCATACCTTTGGACCGTTTGCGACTAGACGAGCGTTTGATCAACTATTTATTTCAGGCGCTTATTCTAAAAATACACTAAATATTTATGGTTCAGATCCAGGTTTTGCTGTAGGACATAATGGAGGGACGCATACTACATTTGAAGATATCGCATTGTTGCGTGCGATTCCGGATATTGTGATTTGTGATGCAGCAGATGCGGTTCAGATGGAGTGGATCATTACTGAATTTGCTAAAATGACCGGTGTGCATTATGTCCGTGGAAATCGAAAAGCTGTAAGAAACATCTATTTACCTGGTTCGACATTTGAACTTGGTAAAGGCAATCTATTACGTGAAGGTGAAGAATACTTGCTGATCTCTAGTGGGCAGTTAGTCACGGAAACACTAGAAGTTGCTGAAGAACTTGAGAAAAAAGGAATCACTTCTGATGTGGTCGATATGTTTACGATCAAACCTTTAGATAAAGAACTGATTCTAGAAAGAGTAATCGGTAAAAAACGAGTCATTACTATTGAGAATCATTCGGTAATCAATGGTTTAGGTAGTGCTGTTGCAGAAGTACTAGCTGATAATGGTCTAGGAATTCAGTTAACAAGAATCGGTATTGATAATCGTTTCGGCCAAGTTGGAACTCCAGCATTTCTGCAAGAAGAGTATGGATTAACAACTGAACAAATCTTAAAACAAATCGATCCAATTGTATAAATAAAAAAAGCTATCTCAAAAAAATGAGATAGCTTTTTTTATTTTTATTTTAAAATCCGAACATTAAAGAATTTTAATGCTTTATTTGTTAAGTTTTTGTTTGTTTATCGATTTTGTTATTTTATAATACGGTTGTGTTTAAAAACGAACGAGGAGTGTTTAGATGAGGAAAAATGTTCATTATTTCCTTCTGTTTCCCGGTGCGATCCTACTGTTGTTTTTTATGTTTATCCCTTTAATAACGACGATTGTACCAACTTTTTTTACTAGCCATGGTGGGGTGGGCAACTATACGAATTTTTTTGAAAATCAGTTCAATCGCTCGGTTTTCTTCCGTACGATTCGGGTATCTGTGATCGTATCGATTTGTTGTTTGATTCTTGGGATCCCAACTGCGTATTACATGGCGAGCTTATCCAAAAAATGGCGTGGGATTCTAATGGCGATGACGTTGTTTCCCTTGCTGACCAACTCAGTGATTCGTAGTTTTGCTTGGATCAATATCTTAGGGAAAAATGGGTTAGTCAATACCATCCTACTAAAACTACACATCATCGAAACACCAATTGCATTATTGTATACAGAATTTGCGATTATTATCGGTTCGATTTATTTATTTCTCCCAACGATGATCATGACGTTGATTGGTGTAATGGAAACGATCGAAGGCGATACGATGGAAGCTGCTGAAACATTGGGTGCGTCACCGCTTACGGCTTTTTTCAAAGTCGTAGTCCCGTTGTCTTTGCCTGGTGCTGTAGTAGGAAGTATTTTAGTTTTTACGGGAACGTTGACTGCGTATACAACACCACAATTACTAGGGGGAAATAAAAAAATGATGCTGGCGACTTTCCTCTACCAACGGGCAACGACCTTAGGTGATTGGAATGGAGTAGCTGTGATCGCCTTTATTATGATCGTAACGACGGTGATCGTTATGAAACTATTAGATGTATTGGCAAAAAGATTAGATAGAAGGGAAGCTTAGTTGTGAGAAAAAATAAATTAAGTATGGGGATTGCGATGCTAGTTTTTGCATTCTTATTTTTCCCTTTAGTTTTGATTGTCGTTACTTCATTTGGAACGGAGGCTGCAATTAAATTTCCAATCAAAGGTTTTACACTAGATTGGTATGCGAATGCCTTGCGATCTGAGTCAATGGTCCAAAGTTTCTTTTTAAGTTTGCGAATCGGATTACTTGCAACAGTGTTGGCTTTAGTGATTGGAATCCCAGCATCTTATGCTTTATCGCGTTATTCATTTAAAGGAAAAAAACTATTGAAAAGTTTTTTCTTATCGCCAACGATCATTCCAGGAATTGTAGTCGGCTATATTTTGTTTCAGTTTATCGTTTTATCATTAGGTCTCCCAATCGCTCAAGGTTTATTGATCGGTCATTTTTTGATCAGTTTACCGTATATTATTCGCGTTGTGGGTTCATCGATGGAACAGTTAGATTACTCGATTGAAGAAGTCGCTTGGTCATTGGGATGTACAAAAATACGAGCGTTTATGAAAATCGTATTGCCAAATGTCACATCTGGGATCTTTGCAGCGTTTATGTTAGCATTTGTCAACTCGTTCAATAATGTGCCGGTGTCGATGTTTTTATCCGGGCCGGGAGTGACGATGCTTCCGACTTCATTGTTAAGTTATATGGAATACAATTACGATCCGACTGTTTCAGCGATTTCAGTAATGTTGATGGTATTGACCATTGTCTTGATGATCGTGATTGAAAAAACATTAGGGTTAGCAGCGATTTCTTAAGGAGGATATCTTGTGTCATTTGTAGAATTAGATAATATTCGAGTAAGTTATGATCAAAAGCAAAATATTTTAGAAGAGCTTACGATTTCGATGGAAAAAGGTGAGCTTGTATCGTTATTAGGACCTAGTGGCTGTGGGAAAACAACGACTTTACGTGTGATTGCAGGCTTGATTGAGCCAAACGAAGGGACGTTTAAAGTCGATCAAGAAGAGTTGACGCATGTGCCGGTACATAAACGGAATTTTGGGATGGTGTTTCAAAGTTATGCGTTGTTTCCACATTTGACGATTTTTGATAATGTAGCGTTTGGTTTAAAATTACGCAAAGTCAGTAAATCTGAAATCAAACGTCGTGTAGAGGAAATGTTAACAGTGTGTGGCTTAGAAAATTTAGGAACACGTTATCCAAAACAATTATCAGGAGGGCAACGTCAGCGTGTCGCGTTAGCTCGAGCATTGATTATTGAACCTAAACTGCTGTTGTTAGATGAGCCTTTATCGAATTTAGATGCTAAGTTACGTGTGGGGATGCGGATCGAAATCAAACGTATTCAACAGCAATTAGGGATCACGACTGTTTTTGTCACACATGATCAAGAAGAATGTTTTTCGATCTCAGATAAAGTAGCAATCATGAATAAAGGGGTCATCGAACAATACGATACACCAGAAAAAATCTATCGTTTACCAAAAACGAAATTTGTCGCAGAATTTATTGGTTTTGAAAACTTTTTTACAATCAACAAACAACAAGATCACTATACCTTGGAAAATGGGTTGGTTGTCGAGTCGACGATTTCTGATCTAACACAAACTCAAGGGATTGGTACGATTCGCCCAGAAGATATTGTAGTTACAGCTTCAGGTCCGATCAAAGGAACTGTATTGGTCCGTACGTTCTTAGGCAAGAGTTATCAATACGAAGTAGAAACAGCAATCGGAACGCTTTTAGTGACAAGTGATGATACGAAGATTTATGAAGTTCAAGATGAGATTCATTTAGCATTACCAAAAGAAAAATTAGTCTTATTAGAAGGGTGAAAAAAATGAAAAAAATCGTATATGCAACATTAGGGTTATGTGCGCTAGTTTTAGGAGCTTGTGGGAATAGCGAGGCGAACACGTCCTCTTCAACTGTTAATGGTAAAGAAGATACTTTAGTTGTTTCGACATTTGGTTTGAGCGAAGATATCGTGAAAAAAGATATTATCCAACCATTCGAGTCTGAAAATGATGTGAAGATCACTTTGGATATTGGGAATAGTTCTGATCGTTTTACTAAAATGAAAAACAATCCAAATTCAGGTATTGATGTTATCGAATTGGCACAAAACAATGCGACTCAAGGTGCACAAGATGATTTATTTGTTAAATTAACTGAAGAGAATGTTCCAAATATCGCGCAATTAACAGACAATGCGAAAGAAGTACTAGATAGTGGAGCTGGTGTTCCGATCGCGGTAAACAGTATCGGGATCATTTATGATGAAGCTAAGGTCGGACATAAAATCTCAGATTGGTCAGATTTATGGGCAGAGGATCTAAAAGGGAAAATCGCCATTCCAGATATCTCGGTTACAGCAGGTCCGCTATTTTTATATGTAGCAGGCGATTATGCGAAAACACCAGTTGTGAAAGATGATGGAAAAGCTGCATTTAAAGCCTTAGAAGAACTAAAACCAAATATTGTTAAAACTTACTCAAAATCATCTGATTTAGCTAATATGTTTCAATCGGGAGAAGTAAGTGTCGCTGTTGTAGCTGACTTTGGTGTAGACATGATCAAAGCTTCCACTCCAGATGCAACGTATGTCGTGCCAGAATCTGGAACATATGCGAATTTTAATACGGTAAATATTCCGAAAACTAGTCAAAATCAAGAGTTAGCATTGAAATTTATTAACTATCGTATTAGTGAACAATCACAAAAAACAAAAGCCACTTCTTTGAACGAAGCGCCAACGAACAAAGAGGTTGTATTAACAGATGAAGAATCTGCGAATAAAACATATGGTGAAATTGCTAATCGAGCAAAACCAGTCGATTTTACATTGATCAATCAACAAATGACAAGTTGGGTCGATCAATGGAACAATCTAATGAATAATTAAGGATGGGAAATATGCAAGTAGATATGTTGATCAAAGATGCGTGGGTTTATCAAACCGTTCGCCGAGTATTTGAAAAAAAACAAGTCTATCTTTTAAACGATAGCATCTACTATGTCGCCACTGAATTAGATGATACGCTAAGTGCTAAAATAACTATCGAAGCCGAGGATCAATATTTGATTCCCGGCTTGATTGATATCCATATGCATATCGAAAGTTCAATGACGACACCAGAGATTTTTTCGCAAACAGTACTGCCTTATGGAGTCACAACCGTTGTAGCAGACGCTCATGAAATGGCGAATGTTTTTGGAATTGAAGGACTAAGGTACTTTTTTGACTGTTCGACAGTGCTTGATATTTTTCAAGCAATCCCATCATCAGTGCCATCGACTAAACCAGAGCTTGAGACAACTGGTGGTAAAATTGGATTAGCTGAAGTAACCGAGTTGCTTACTTGGCCAAAAATGATTTGTTTGGGAGAAGCGATGGATTTTAAAGGGATCGCTTATGAAAAAGACTCGCTGATTCGGCAAATCATCGAACTTTGTTTAACAACTAATAACACGATGCCGATCGAAGGACATATCCCGAAAATATACGAGCGTGAGTTAGCTGACTTTTTAAGTAGCAAGATTACCTCTGATCACACCCATCAGTTTGCTGAACATTTAATTGAAAAAATGGAAGCAGGCTTATTTATCGAATTACAAGAAAAATCATTGACTAAAGAAATCGTTGAATGCTTGATGGAGCATCGTTTATTCGATCATGCATGTATCGTAACGGATGATGTGATGGCTGATCAATTGCAACATGGTCATTTGAATTTGTTGGTACAAAAACTGGTCGAACTAGGTATGCCGATAGAAGATGCGCTTTACTTAGCAACTTATACACCTGCTAGAAGGATGCACTTAACGGATCGCGGACGAATCGCACCTGGTCAATTAGCAGATATCGTATTACTCGATTCGCTAGAGAATTGGCAAGTGGATATGGTGATCAAATCAGGTGTGATCGCATATAGGAAAGATCAAGAGACTATGTATGAGGTGCTGCAAACATTCCCAGCAGCTTTTTATCATAGTCTAGAGTGTGAACCATTAACTAAAGCTGACTGTCAATTGTCAACGTCGACTAAACAGACTAGTGTACGTTGCCGCATCATCAAAAGAGAAGCAGTTGGGACCTTTACTTCACTTGTTGTTGAAGAATTTCCAGTAGCAGATCAAAAAGTACAGATTGATCCTTTAAATACGTGTTATTTACTTGTGCAAGAACGGTATACGAAACAACATCGTATTTCTAAACAATTGATCAAAGAGTCGTTTACCGACAAAGGATGTATCGCTACGACTTGGGCTCATGATCATCATAATCTATTGATTATGGGAAATGATGCAGAATCGATGATCTGTGCTCAAAAGCGTTTGCTTGAATTACAAGGTGGATATGTTGTTGTAAAAGCAGGGGAAGTGATTGCAGAATGCCCGTTGCCGATCGGTGGAATTATTTCTCAAGAACCAATCGCGATTTTAGGTCAACGCTTGCAAGAAGTGCGTCATGCAATGAATAAGTTGGGCTATTATCATGCTAATGAGATCATGTCGTTTTCGACGCTTTCTTTACCTGTTTCACCAGCGTATAAAGTGACGGATTTTGGTTTATTAGAAACCAAAACGCAACGATTTCAATCCGTGATTATGAAAGAGGAAAGGGAGGGAAATCATGACGACACAATTGATTTATAATAGTACGATTTTGACGATGGATGCGCAACAAACTATTTTTCAAAATGGTTATGTGTATCTTGAAGGATCTGTAATCAAACAAATCGGCAATATGAAAGATGCCTTTATTCCAGAAGCTGAAATCATGATTGACGGTCAAAAAGGTATTTTGATGCCAGGAATGATCAATACACATACACATTGTGGTATGATTCCCTTTCGTTCTTTGGGCGATGATGTGCCAGACCGATTGCGACGTTTTTTATTTCCTTTAGAACAAAAAATGACACCGGAATTAGTCTATGCTTCTTCCAAGTATGCTATGGCGGAAATGTTACTAGCAGGTGTGACGACGTTTGCCGATATGTATTATTTCGAAGAGGAGGTCGCAAAAGCTGCTGAAGCAATGTCGATGCGTGGATTTGTAGGTGAAACGATTATTGATATGCCAGTATGTGATGCCGAAACTGTCGATCGTGCTTTAAAAAACGCAGAACAATTGATTCAAAAATGGCACGATCATCCTTTGATTACCCCAATGATCGCACCTCATGCACCAAATACAAACACGACTGAGGGATTGAAAAAAGTACAACAATTGGCTCAGCGCTATAAGGTTCCTGTGATGATGCACGTTGCTGAAATGGATTATGAAATGGACTATTTTCAAGAGAAATTTGGACAAACACCGATCCGTTATTTAGAAAGCTTGGATTTTTTCACGCAACGCTTTATTTTAGTTCATGCCATTTTTGCAAATAAGGACGATTTGGATTGCTTGGCAAACTATACGCAAACAACTACAATCGCGCATTGCATTGGAGCCAATACAAAATCTGCTAAAGGGGTCGCTCCGGTTTCTACGATGCTAACTAAAAATCTGACAGTTGGTCTGGGAACTGATGGTCCAAGTAGTGGCAATACGCTAGATCTATTCACACAAATGCGCATGTTTGCGAATATTCATAAAACAACAGAAAAAAATCGTGCTTGTTTTAAAGCTGAAGAAATCGTAGCACTCGCTACATCATCTGGTGCCAAAGTATTAGGAATTGAAGATCAAGTGGGGTCGATTGAAATTGGCAAACAAGCTGACTTGACACTGGTGGAAACCCAATCAGTCAATATGTTTCCTATCTATGATCCCTATGCAGTGCTAGTTTATTCTGCTAATAGTGGTAATGTGCATTCAGTTTGGGTTAATGGTAAGCAAGTTGTAAAAGATAAACAACTAATAGAGCATCGCTTATCAGAATTACGAACGACATTGGACCATCAAATGACCACATTCAGACAAGCTGCAGCGGTATATTCTTTAGAATAAAGGCCAATCTTTTGGGGATTTTTAGGTTCCATAGTATCATAATGGTATCAAAATAAAAGGAGCGGTCATATGTCAGAATATCAAGTGCCCAAAGTTTGGAAATGGGAAGATGAGAATGAAAATAAAACGGGAAATCGTCCAACGGCAGGTAGTCGTTTTGAGCAACATTTACCCGTCGGCGATGCCCCTTTTCAACTCTATTCATTAGGAACACCTAATGGAATCAAAGCAACAATCATGTTTGAAGAGTTAAAAGAAGCAGGTGTAACAGAAGCTGATTATGATCTTTATTTGATCAATATTGGTGAAGGAGATCAATTTGGTTCAGATTTTGTGGACATCAATCCTAACTCTAAGATTCCTGCGATGTTTGACCAAAGTCAAACACCACGAGTAGATTTATTTGAATCTGGTTCGATCTTAGTCTATCTAGCTGAAAAATTTGGACATTTTTTACCCAAAGAAATCCATAAACGCACAGAAGTGATGAACTGGTTATTTTGGCAAATTGGTTCAGGTCCTTACGTCGGTGGTGGTTTCGGTCATTTCTTCAACTATGCACCAGAAAAGATCGAGTATGCGATCGATCGTTTTACAATGGAAACAAAACGTCAACTAGATCTATTAGATCAAACGTTAGCTAAACGTCCGTATATTGCAGGCGATGAGTACACGATTGCCGATATTGCGATTTGGTCATGGTATGGTCGATTAGCCTTAGATAAATTATATGCTGGTTCATATGAATTTTTAAATATGGATGAATACACACATGTATTAGAATGGGCACACCGCATCAATGAGCGTCCAGGGGTCCAAAACGGCTTGAATGTTGAGTATAAACCTTTACGTTAAACAAAAAACAATCGTCTGAAAAAGACGGTTGTTTTTTTGTTGTTTTAGTACACGTGCTTAAAAAAATCACGTATACTAAAAGTAAACGATAAAAAGGAGCCGATTAGTTTGAAAATATTTCCTTGGTTAGCGCTAGCGACTTGTTGTGTTGCGTTAAGTGCTTGTTCACAAACGACAGCGAAAACTAAGTCGACTACACAAGCAACTCAAACGAGTACGACGTCTTCAATGAGTGAAACGACTGCAACAAGTACAAAAGCGACGTCCACCACAACTACACAAGCGACACAAGCATTGTTATGGGATAATAAGAAAAAAGAAGAATTAGCAAGTTTTATGCAACGTTGGGGAAAAACGATGAATCAATCGTACACATCCTATGATGAAGCCAACAGTTCTAATTATGCGGGCTTACATTTTCCAGCCGATTTTGATAAATATACCATGGCAGTCGATGACATCACGACTACGATTGCTTGGTCAACAAATGGATTAGGTGAAGCAGAGTATAATGTGGTAGCGGTCTATTGTGATGTCGATGGCGGGACGATCGGCGGACATCTATATTTATTTGCTTTCAAAGAGCAACAACCAGTCGTCTTGATTACCGAACAAAACCAAGCGACACCAGACAATCGCTTGCATTTTACTGTAACAAAAAATCAAGAGTTGAAAAATGGTTTCGCTAAAATCGCCAATGAGCCTATAAGTACGACCACTACAAGTGTGAGTCCAGCAAAAGAGGTTATCCCTAATAGCAAGTTAGTTGCAGCAAAAGTATGGATCAAACACTATAATCTGACTACGAAAGAACAAGTTGAAAGCTCAATGAAATCACTTGATGCACTTGATGTTTACAGTACACCTTCACTACAGATCTGGAACACAGGTGTTGTAGTCAATAAATCCGTAACGTATATCACCGCTACGCCATTAGCTGGTGGTATGGTGACTTATCATAATAACGAAGACGGCACAGTGATCGATTATCCTGTACCGACTCATTTTCAAGATAAAAACTGGGATGATCCTGTCAAAGGGAAACAAATGGCTAATGAGATCATCGATCAAGCACAAACGATTTCCATCGAAAATATTTCAGATGAATTAGCACAACCGTTAGCGAAGTTTATGACCGGAGAGATTAGTCAGTAAGCGCGTGAAAGGGCGCGAGTAGCTCAGTCAGATACAAATCAACTGCCTCGAGAGTTTGTGTAGCAAATTGTTCCACGATCGCTGAGCCGATCACGATACCATCGCAGATCGATAAAAAATAAGCAACATCAGCAGCATTCGTAATCCCAAATCCTGCACACACAGGTAAATCAGTGGTCGATTTGATCTGTTTGAAGTAAGGCGCTAAGTCTTGTCTTTCGTTTTGCTTACCGGTGATGCCGTTGACGGTTACAGCATAAATAAATCCAGTAGCTTGTTTTGTCAATGTAGCGATTCGTGATTGAGGACTGGTCAAAGAGACCATCGTGATCAAGGTGAAATCACTGGGTAAGTGAGTGGTTACAAGTTGTCGGTGCTCATAAGGCAGATCTGGGATGATCAATGCTTCCACTTGAGTGGATTGTAAAGCTTTTATGAGGGGCTCGATCCCGTAATGAAAAAATGAATTGGCATATCCCATTAAAATAATCGGAACATGAAAGGTGTGTGTTTGTAAAAAGTCGAGGACTTTTTGCAATGTCACGCCTTTTTTGCGCGCTTCGATCCCAGCTTGTTCAATGACCGGGCCGTCAGCCACTGGATCAGAAAAAGCGATCCCAAGCTCGATAGCAGTCGCACCATGCTTTTCTAAGAGTCTGATTTCATCGGCTAAGCGATCCAATCCATTGGCGCCAGCCATCAGATAGGGAATGAATTGTTTTTTAGTTGTCTCGAGTTTCATTGCATTTCCTCCATATATTGTTTGACTTGATGGACATCTTTATCGCCGCGACCAGATAAACAAACAACGATACGTTTTGAACGATCGAGTGTAGGAGCTAATTTCATCACGTGAGCGATAGCATGCGCACTTTCTAAAGCAGGAATGATGCCTTCTGTTTGTGCTAATAAATGAAATGCCTCAAGTGCTTCTTCATCGGTCACAGAAGTATATTCTACTCGATCAGTCGTGTGTAAAAATGAATGTTCAGGACCGATCCCTGGATAGTCGAGACCAGCTGAGATCGAGAAGGCTTCTTCTATTTGACCATCGCTATTTTGTAGTACATGCATCTTTGTGCCATGCAAGATTCCGATTTCACCTTTAGTCAAAGAAGCAGCGTGCTCTTTGGTATCTAGTCCTTTTCCAGCTGCTTCGACACCGATCAAACGTACAGGATCATTTAAAAAAGGATAGAATAAACCCATAGCATTACTGCCGCCACCAATACAAGCAAGCGCGATGTCTGGCAGCACAGATTCTGAAGCTAGTAATTGCGCACGTGCTTCTTTGCCGATTACACTTTGATAATCACGAACGATTTCAGGAAAAGGATGTGGACCTAAAACCGATCCTAACACATAATGCGTGTCTTCTACGTGAGCAACCCAGTAACGTAAGGCCTCATTGACGGCATCTTTTAGCGTATGACTACCAGAAGTGACCGGCTGTACTTTAGCACCTAAGAGTTCCATTCGAAAGACATTTAGTTCTTGACGTTTCACATCGACTTCACCCATAAAGATAATACATTCCATCCCAAACAGTGCTGCAGCAGTTGCCGTTGCTACGCCATGCTGACCAGCACCTGTCTCAGCTACGATTTTATGTTTTCCCATTTTTTTTGCGAGTAAGACTTGTCCGATAGCATTGTTGATTTTGTGTGCTCCAGTATGATTGAGATCTTCGCGTTTTAAATAGACCTTGGCCCCACCTAGTGTTTCGGTTAAGCGTTTTGCATAGTATAAAGGATTTTCACGACCGACATATTGAGCTAAATAGTAGGCTAGTTCTTCTTGGAAGATCCGATCTTGTTGCGAAGTGCGATAGGTTTGTTCTAATTCTTTTAACGCATACATCAGTGTCTCTGGGACGAATTGGCCTCCAAAGTCGCCATAAAAACCTTGTTCATTTGGTTGATTGTACATGATATTCCTCCTTGACCGCCTTACAAAAAGCGCGGATTTTTTTTGGATCTTTTTTATAGTTGGTTTCAACTCCACTTGATACATCGACGACAGCTGGATGGAAATAGTGAATCGCTTGTTTGACATTACTAGCATCCAAGCCACCCGCGATCCATAGCTCATCGGTATTTAATCTTGAAGGCTCAATTTTTGACCAATCAAAAGGTTTTCCTTGACCACTATGTTTTGCGTCTAGTAATAAAGAGGGATAATGATTAGATTCTAGTGTATCAAGAGAGCGTGCAGTGATTTTAGGTAGCGAGCTAGTATAATTTGGCATTGAGCCATGGATCTGCCAAAAATCAAGCGGTACTTGTGTTTCGATTTTTGCAAGTAACGTAGGGCTTGGTGATACGATCACGCCTACGATACTTATGTGTTTTGGTACGATGCTTGCCAGTGCTTGTGCTTGTTTTAAAGAAAGTTGTCGGGGGCTTTTTGCAAAGACAAACCCTACATAACTCGCACCATAAGCATCTGCATAAAGAATATCTTCTACAGTTTGAACACCACATATTTTAATTTTTGTCATATTCTTTTTACCTGTAAAGCTTTAGCAGTTGTTAAAATATCAGAACTTTTCATTAATGTTTCACCGACTAAAATGCCGTCGTAAGTTGCGGCTACACGTTGAACGTCTTCAGGAGTTTTAAATCCAGATTCGCTGATCAATACATGCTCTTTTTTGTATGGAGCCAAGCGTTCACTAACTGTAAGTGACACTTCAAACGTTTCAAGATTGCGATTGTTGACTCCAATCAACGTTGCACCTAATGCTTGCGCTTGTTGTAGTTCAATGAGATCGTGCGTTTCAACTAAAACTTCTAAACCGTTTGCTGTTGCAAAAGTAAATAAGTGCTGAAGCTGTTTAGCAGACAAACAAGCCACGATCAATAAAACGATACTTGCTCCAGCAGCTTTGGCTCGTAAAATTTGTTTTTCATCGATGATAAAATCCTTACATAATAGTGGCAAGGTGGTCAAATTGGCTACTGTTTTAAGGTCATCGATCGAACCTTGAAAAAATACAGGATCGGTTAAGACCGAAATCGCACTCACACCTGCTTGTTCATAGCGAGTAACTTGTGTTTTGAGATCAACTGATTCGTTGATTGTTCCTTTAGAAGGAGAGGCACGTTTGATTTCACCAATCAAATGGATCTGTTTAGGATTTTCTTTGATCTGTGTTGCAAGGATAGGACGTTTAGTGCTTGGTGTTTGGGTAATAGTCGTCATTTTTGCGACTTCTTTTTGTTTAGTTTCGATAATTTGTGTTAAAAAGTTCATGAAACTCGCTCCTTTTGGGTATCTAATAAGGCATGGAAACAATCGTATACTGCACCGTCTCTTAGAAGTTGTTTAGCAAACGTTACACCTTCAGCGATCGTGTCGACTTTATTGGCGATATAAAAACCTAGAGCAGCATTTAAACAGACGGTATCTAGATGTGCAGAAGGCCGGCTAGCTAAGATATCTTCAGTGATTTGATGACTCTGCGCAACCGAATTGATCGTGATCGCACTTATTGGAATACGAGATAAGCCAACTTCTTCAGGTCGAATCTGAACAGTTTGCTCCTGACCATTTTGATAAAATAAGCAAGTCGTTTCACCAGCTAGATTGGCTTCATCCATACCATGTGCGCCATGGACGATAGCGATGTTCTGACGTCCTAATGTTTTCAAAGTATCGCGTAATAATGAAAGAGAGGTTGCATCAAATGTTCCCATCAATTGGTTCGTTAAGGGATAGGGATTAAGCAGTGGTCCGATCAGGTTGAACAAAGTAGGAGTTGCTAATGCTTGTCGGATCGGTGCGAATTGTTTCATGATCGGATGAAAAGCTGGTGCATATAAAAATGCGATACCGGCTTCTTGTAATTGATACTCGATCAGCGCTTGATCTTCTGTAAATCCGAGTCCAAATGAGGCCAATAGATCTGCACTACCGGAGCGACTGGAAACACCTTTGTTTCCATGTTTGGCCATTTTGATTCCACCTGCAGCTAACATAAATGCACTAATCGTACTAATATTAAATGTCTGCAAATGATCTCCACCAGTTCCACAATTATCCATCAGTTTTAGTGTGGTACTTGGTTGTATTGTCGCTTGTTTTTGCAATACTTGAATCAGACCAGTGAGTTCTGGAGCGGTGATTTTTTTGATCTTAAGTGCGATCAGTGCGGCACTAAGTTGGGCTTCTGACAATGTATTGGAGATGAGTTGCTCGGTTAGCGTGTGCATCTCAGCTTGTGTTAGGTCTTCTTGAGCGTAAAGTTTTTCTAAAAGAATATGCATCTGATTTCCTACTTTCTAAATGAATTCGCGGTAAAAATTTGTGACTAATTGTTGTCCTGAAGGGGTTCCGATCGATTCTGGATGATACTGGATACCATATACAGGATAATCTCGATGTTTGATCCCCATGACTAGACCTGTAGCTGTTTCAGCAATCAATTCTAGTTCATCAGGTAATGTCTCTTTAGCAACGAGTAAAGAATGATAGCGCATGACCAGTTGTGTATCCGGTTGCCCGTCATATAAAGGAGTGTTCTGACAAATAATTTCAGATTGTTTTCCATGTAAGATCTCAGGTGCCTTCGTGATCGTTGCACCAAATACTTCAGCGATCGCTTGATGACCTAGACAGATCCCTAAAATCGGTTTGGTTTGATAAAAGGTACGGATCACTTCTTCCAAATGTCCAGCATCTTTCGGATGGCCAGGTCCTGGAGATAAGATCAAGGCATGAGCTTGTGCGGCAAGTGTAAAGAGTTGTGGATCATCATTACGGCAAACCACGACAGTTTGATCGTGAAATAAATGGACCAAGTTATACGTAAATGAATCGTAATTATCGATGCATAAAATCATACAAGAACCTCCAGTAGTGTTTTGGCTTTATTTAGCGTTTCATGATATTCCATTAACGGATCAGAATCATGAACGATTCCAGCACCAGCTTGGACATAGGCAGTATGATCTTTGATCAGCATTGTGCGAATCGCAATGGCCATATCTAAGCGCTGATCGTGAGTCAAAAAACCGATCCCACCAGCATAAATACCACGTTTCGTCGCTTCAAATTCATAAATACGTTGCATCGCGCGAATTTTTGGTGCACCACTAACTGTTCCAGCAGGCAAAGTGGCTTTTAACGCAGCGATCGGTGTACTGTTCTCATTTAAAGTGGCAGTGACGATCGACACGAGGTGCATGACGTGTTGATAGCGTTTGACTTGCATAAACAATGGCAACCTTACACTACCAATCCGGCTGATTTTACTAAGATCATTACGGCCAAGATCGACCAGCATTTGATGTTCTGCACGTTCTTTAGGATCATTGAGTAAATCAGTTGCTAATTCTTGATCTTCTAAAACATTTTGTCCACGTCTTCTAGTCCCTGCGATCGGATTGGTTTGGACAGTATTGCCACTTACCTGAACTAGCGTTTCTGGAGAACTGCCAATGATCGTGACGTCAGGAAATTCGAGTAGATATAAATAAGTCGATGGATTTTGTCTAGCCAATTCTTCAAAGTAATCTAGTGGTTCGACGGTAAATGGTGCACTTAGGCGTTGTGAAGGAACGACTTGAAAAAGATCCCCATCGTTAATATAAGTTTTGGCTTGTCTTACGATCGTCATAAATTCATTTGGCTGTAGTGTACTTGTAAATGGCTCTGATGTTAATGCTGTAGTTTTGTGCGTCGGCTGATAGTTAGCTAAGTGTTCGCTTATTTCATTTAAGCGAAGATCTAGTTTCGCTTTGGTAACGTGGCTATACATGTTACTCGTCACGATATACTGTGTGTTTGTGTGATGGTCCACGTAAATAAAAGATTCGTATAAGTAAAACTGAAGATCAGGTAATTCAAAAAAATCAATCGCTTGATGCGTTATAGGTTCGTAAAAAAATGCTAGATCATAACTCGTATACCCAATCGCACCACCTTGAAAATCAAGGTCTGGAAAGAGTTCTTCTGTGGTATAAGTATACTGTTCTAATGTTTTTAGTGGATCTTTTGAGATAATCTGCTGTCCATCGACAAAAAATTGATCATTTTGAAAGGCTAAATGTGTGATCGGATCAAAACCGATGATCGTGATTCCAGCTTCATCTATGTTTTTTTTGTAGTGGAACAAGCATGGCGTATGGGAAGCTAATGCTTCGTAGAATTGTGTATCGGTTAAGTTTTGGGTAAAACATAGTCTTTTTTTCAATGTGGTCATCCTTTCTTAAATGCAAAAAAGCCCTCAATAGTCCATGGACTATTGAGGGCGTAAGCTACACGGTGCCACCTCATATGTGGATACAGCAAAAAAACCATATCCTTCTCTGATCAGCCATCCAACAATGGCCTTTCTCTATAACGGGAGTACCCGATCGCACCTACTGATCTAGTGTTCAGCACGATAGCCAAAAGTCCATTCGCATGTTTGCCTTTACTGCATTCTCACTAGTGGCAGCTCTCTTTAAAAGGTCAAGATCATGTTACTTCTCTTTTGTATTGCATGAGTTATGAAGTTG
>NZ_CAJYIS010000030.1 GCF_913775425.1 uncultured Enterococcus sp. | reverse complement strand
ATACTGATACTTAGTAACAAACGTTTCAACCATTTCATTTCAGTCAGCTCCCTTTTTATCTCCTATCTGTATTAAAACATACCCTTTGATAAAAATAATCAGACTAATGGCTTAAGTTGAAACTGATGGATACTTTTTTTAAGAACAAAAAACGAGAGCCGAATCATTATCAATTCAACTCTCGTTTAGTCACTCTTATTAAAACTCTTTGATGACTTCTTCCATCCCTAAACCTTGAGCAACTTTTGTACCGTACTCTTTATCGGCTTGGTAGAAATGATAGATTTGACGTTTTTTGATGTCGTCTTTTGAAACTGGTGTCATCGCATCAACGACATTTTGCACCAAGCGTTCTTTGGCCTCGTCTGATTGCAAACGATACAAATCACCTGCTTGTGTGTAAAAGTTTTGATCATAACTATAATGCCCGATTTCACCGTGGACTTCATAGCCAGCTGGTTTGACAGCTGGATTTTCTTTGACTTCATTAAAGCTATTTGGTTCATAATTGATTGAAGTCGAACCATTGTCCATCCGCATAAACCCGTCTTTTTGATTGTTGTTGACTGGACTGACTGGTTTATTGATCGGAACTTGAGAGTAGTTGGCTCCGACACGGTAGCGATGTGCATCACCATACGCAAATAAGCGTCCTTGTAGTAATTTATCTGGTGATGTTTCGATTCCTGGTACTAAATGCCCTGGTGACATCGCGACTTGTTCCACTTCAGTAAAGTAGTTTTCAGGATTGCGGTTTAAGGTCATCGTGCCGACTTCAACTAATGGAAATTCTTTTTGTGAGACAGTTTTGGTCACATCAAATAATAATTCTGGTCGTTTTTGCGCTTCTTCAAAAGGAATCAATTGTACACATAAGGTCCAAGATGGGTAATCTTGCGCTTCAATCGCATTGTGTAAGTCTTCGATATGATAATCTGGATTGGACCCAGCAAGCTCTGCCGCTACTTTTACATCAAGATTTTTCACACCTTGATTCGTTCTAAAATGATATTTGACCCAGGTTTTTTCACCTGCTTCATTGACCCATAAGAACGTATGGCTACCATAACCATGCATATGACGCATCGTAGCCGGGATTCCACGATCACTCATCAAAATCGTCACTTGGTGTAAAGATTCTGGGGATAATGACCAAAAATCCCATACTGCATCTGGGCTTTTTAGATGTGTTCGTGGATCACGTTTTTGTGTGTGGATGAAGTCTGGGAATTTTAGAGGGTCTCTTACAAAAAAGACTGGCGTGTTATTTCCTACGATATCGTAGTTACCATCTTCCGTGTAAAACTTCACCGCAAACCCACGTGGATCACGAACTGTATCGGCAGAACCGAGTTCACCTGCTACAGTTGAAAAGCGTGCAAATAAAGGTGTTTCTTTTCCGACTTCAGATAAAAAACTTGCCTTCGTGTATTTCGAAACATCATTCGTTACTTTAAATACACCATGTGCTCCCGCACCTTTCGCATGAACGACACGTTCAGGAACCCGTTCACGATTAAAATGTGCCAATTTTTCTAACAAGTGGACATCTTGGATCAGTACTGGACCAAATTCCCCTGCTGTTGCTGAATTTTGATTGTCGTAAACTGGAGCACCATCTGCTGTTGTTAACCATTCTTTTACCATGTACATTCCTCCTTTTCGCTATAATTTAACTGTACCTGAAATCGGATATTTCATCAAAGATAATCCTTTTAAAATCGAATAATATTTTTGAAATGTTATTTTATACAAAAAACAAGCTAAGAGTTTAGCTTGTTTTTCAATTATTTAGAGATGTGCAAGACCTCATATATATTATATTCTACTGCTTCTGGTTGTTCGTTTACAAAATAAAATTCGACATATTTCCATTTATCCGGATTATACACTATTGCTTTACCCAAGCATTCCAAATGGGGTAATGAATAATGAGGTTTTTGCATATTATTTGTTCGCTTGATATCCTGTTCGATCTCGATCACATAACGGGCTTCTTTGATTTTAGTAGAAATCTCCGTCCATAATGGGATCGCGATGTTGATATGTTGCCAGCCAAATGAGGTCAAAATATTGTCGTAGAATCCTTCAAAAATAAATCGATTCATGCCCTCTGTATGTTCCCACAAGTAAAATGGCGCGTACTCTTTACGCTCTTTTTGATCTATAATCAAATAGGCTTTTAGTGCTAAACCTTCAAAGCCATCTGTTTTCATCCCATTCTCTGCTACTCTATTTCTGATGATCTGCATATCGTAATCATTTGGTAAAGTAATCTTATATTGCATTGCATTCATAGTATCTCTCCTCTCTTGTCAAATTATACAGCGTCTTTTTTTATGTGTATAATGGTTGTAAATCATATGTTTATTCCAAATTGGAATAATTAGAGAGCAGGAACTATTTTGGAACTAAACGATATCAAAATGTTTTACGAAGTAGCACAAACGAATTCTGTCAGTCAAGCTGCTCAAAATTTAGGCTACACACAGTCAAATATCAGTAAACGTATCAAACGTCTAGAAGAAGAGCTAGATCATCGATTATTTGAACGAAACAATAAAGGAATGCAATTAACAGAAACTGGAGTACAATTTTTACATTATGCTAAGCAATTGCTAAGTGTTTACAGCGAGATTGAATCTGTGTTCATCACATCCCCGACTACACTAAAAATCGGCACTACTCAAACAATTGCACATAATTATTTACGTGCTTATTTTCTTAAACCTGAATACACCATTTTTATTGATTCCACAAAAATTTTACTCCAACAATTATACGCTGGAGCGGTCGATTGTTTGATCCTAAACCAACATCTAACGAATCAAACAGTAACCATTCAACAAACGGTCTGTGAACAAATTTGTTTAGTACAAGCGAAAACATCAGAAAAAGCAGAAATGTTTACTACACTTTTAATCAATCGTGATCCTAAGTGTCCTTATCGACTAGAAACATTAGCTCTTTTGGAACATTACGAACCAAGCTCGATCCAATTGATCGAAGTGGATACGCTAGATATGATGATGGCGATGTTAGAATATTCTGGTATGTGCGCAGTTTTGCCAAAAAAAATTATCGAGACACATTCTAACTTAAGGATGTGGGGAAATTGGCAAAAAGAAAGCTCCGTTTTTGTCTATACGCTACAAAATAAGCCATTATCACACCCATTGATTCTAGATTCAATGGTATAATGCTCTACTTTTTTCACAAATTTCAAAAAAAGTATCAAATAGGGTTGACGTTTTTTTATTGTTATTGTATTATGAATAAGTCCTGTTATTCAGGTACTGTTTTGGAGGAGTAGCGAAGTGGCTAAACGCGGCGGACTGTAAATCCGTTCCTTTTGGTTCAGTGGTTCGAATCCACTCTCCTCCATTCTAATTGGGGTATAGCCAAGCGGTAAGGCAAGGGACTTTGACTCCCTCATGCGTTGGTTCGAATCCAGCTACCCCAGTACGTCAAAGCATCGTAGAAATCTACGATGCTTTTTTTGTTATTTCAATTTTAATTTATTTGTTATTATGAGCCGAAAATTCGAGTAGTGAGCTCATAAATCGTTCGACAAATTTGTCTGCTTGGATCCCTAAACATACCGTAGTTCTCTTGTGAGTACTTCTTAGTTCCGCTAGATTCCCAGTCATACGTCCAATTTCGATCCCACTGGTATCGACTGTAAGATTCATCGCAAAAGTCTCTGTAACTAGACTTTCATCTAGAGCAATCGCGACCGCTAGTGGATCATGTAAAGCTCCCCCATACTCTTGACTTTCGTATTCATTTTGATAATAATACGTTGCAATATGCGCTAGGAATGCTCCGGTTTTTTCATTGATATCAAAGCGTTGAAGTTCGGTTTGGGTGATCATCGTCTGCAACGTGACGTCAAGACCAACAAGCGTCGTATCGATTTGTTCGAAAACAAGCTTTGCAGCCATTGGATCGTTATAGACGTTCACTTCAGCAAATGGAGTAATATTTCCAGGTAGCGTGATCGCGCCTGCCATACAGACCACTTTCCCAACATTTTGCATTACTTCAGGTGCGTTTTTGATTGCGGTCGCTAAATTTGTCAGTGGCCCTAAAGTGACGATAATCAATTCTTCTTGATAAGTTCTTGCTGCGTGAATCAAAAATTCAGAAGCATTCAGAGTTTGCGGGTTTGTTTTAGGTGTATCTAACCTATACTCACCAATTCCATTTTTCCCATGAACACGCTCAAAAGAAGACGGCACACGATACGCTGTTGCTCCTAAAGGACGATCTGCACCGATATAGACTGGAATCTCAGCTTGAAATAATTCTAAAATTTGCAACGTATTTTGTGTCGCTTGCTTCACTTGTACATTTCCAAAACTTGTGGTGATCCCAATCAATTCAGCTTGTTGCGATTGTGCTAGCGCATAGAGAATCGCAAAAGCATCGTCGATCCCTGTATCTACATCTAAAATCAATTTTTTCATCAGCGAACTCCTTTTTTATGTATTGACTTAAGTAAACCATCGATCGAAAGCTCACGTCAACTATTCCATTAAGGCTAGACAGTAGTATGTAGATTTGCCACAATAAAAGAAAAAGGAGAACGCTAATATGACCTATACGTTTGATACAATTGAAGACTGTAATGCGGAACAAGTGATCGATTTATTTATTGACACCTTTACTCGGGCACCTTGGTTCGATGTTTACGAGTCCCGTGAACAAGTCGAACGTTTTTTTGCTCGCTTTCGAGCGGACAATTATTTTCTCGGATATATTTTATGGGATCAAAATCAACCGATCGCGCTGAGCATGGGCACCAAAAAGCCTTGGATCGAAGGCATGGAATACGTCATCGATCAATTTTGTGTTGCCCCTGCTTATCAAGGACAAAAAGTGGGAACTTATTTTTTAACTCAAATCGAACAAGAAATTATCAAAATGGGATTGAATGCGATTCTACTCAATACGGATAAAGGTGTGCCCGCCGAAGCTTTTTATCGTAAAGCTGGTTTTCGTAGCCTCGATCAAAATCTGTTGCTAGTAAAACTACTCTGATTAAAAGAGAAGGGTGTGACGAATGTCACACCCTTCTAAATAGAATAAACGGCGTTCCAGAAGTAACTCCTTTAGAAATAAGCCGAACCATTACCGAAATAGGTGAACCTATTCTCGGAATGATTCGGCTTATTTCTTGGTGCTGACCACTTCTGTCACAGCCTCTTTTTATTTATGTTCACGTTCTGCTCGTTTTTCAGCTTTTTCTTCTTTTTTCATGGCCACATGTTCACGATTTTTATCAACTGTTGCCTCAAAAGATGTTTTTGTTTTCGCTTCTTCAAATGAGCGACGGTTTTCTTTGGCTCCATCTCGTTCTGTTGTCATCACATACACTCCTTAATTAAGATAGTCGGAAAATTCTTTTTCAATTTTGTTCATTTCATCTTTATCGTATTTCGCGTATTTTCCTTCTTCATGTAAAATACGTTTGATTTCATGAACCGACTTTTTACTTTCATACCATTTTTTGATGCGGTGTTTCTTCTCGGTATCTTCGTTTAGCTCATTTAAAGTAGTCAACGTTTCATCCAATTTTTCTACATACTCTGCGATCTTATCAAATACTTTTTCTTCTTTTTTCTCATAGTTTGTCATATGAAACACCTCTTCTTTTATATTAAATAACTCTCTAACGATAAACAGGTAAGGGCTATGTTAGAAAGATCATTTCAAAACATTTTCTTTAAATCTCATGATACAAATTGGTAGTTAAGTTAATAGGAACAGTGGCAATTTGATTACCAAATCGCTCTTGTAGCTGTTGCAACGTAACTTTAGTAAATGTATTGGATTTGGTTGGTTTTACTCTCAATTCACACTGTGACAAGTCGTATCCTGACCAATAGGCGGTATAATCCGATTGCGTTGGCGAATCTTTTTCAACCCCTTCAGGAATAATCACTGAGCAAAATACGGTATACAGTTCATTTAGTGCTTGTTCTTGATGAGGTTGTTTCATCATTTTTGATAACAATGTGATTTTAAGATAACGCGATGGACTCGTATAATCACCAGGCAATCCATGTAAACCAGAACCACTTTCAATATCTTTTATCGTAAATTCTCCAAGCTGGAGTTGTGGTTTGGTATAGTCGCTCAAATTGACATAATTGCGCAAATTCGTGATATGCCAATCATATGTTGGACTATTGGCGATGGTATCTGTAGTTTGTTCATAAACATGTAATTCACCGTTTGTTAACGCTTCGATGACGATCGAATCACCATTTTTGTCTGTAAACATTTGATGCAATGGTAAGTAACCAGGTAAATCAAGCATCGAGTTTTGGGTTGATTGATCGATCACTGCAAG
>NZ_CAJYIS010000029.1 GCF_913775425.1 uncultured Enterococcus sp. | reverse complement strand
AAAAACACATCGATATCGTAGTGCGTGCGTTAGTTCAAGCCCGCGAGCAATTCCCTGATTTGTCATTAGATATCTATGGTCAAGGATCAGAAGACCACGTTATCAAAAAGACAATTGATGAATTAGATGCTAGTGACTATATCAAACTTAAAGGACATTCCAATACATTAGATACTGTCTATCCTCAATATGATGCCTTCATCTCTGGATCATATTCAGAAGGATTTGGACTGACTTATATTGAAGCACTGAATGCTGGGTTACCGATCGTTACCTTTAAGGCGAGATTTGGAGCATTAGAGTTAGTCAAAGATGGTGTCAATGGGTACTTGTGTGACTTTTCGCGTACAGATGCGACCTTTAGTATTTTTTGCTTAGCTGAAGGAATCCAAAAATTATGTAGTGCACCTAATCAAGCTTACCAAGATAAAACGCGAACTTCTGTTGAAGCGTTTCAAGACTCAGTAATTGCAGAGAAATGGAGAGTGTTGATCGATGAATTATGAGTTGATGACCGTGATTAGACCAAACGGTGAAATTTGGGAAAAACAACAAGAACAGTTAAAACAGCCGAATACTAAGATTTTATCGATTTCACCAATGCCCGATTTTCAAACCGTGTTACGACGACTTGACGTAACGGGGATTAATTTGTTGGATGAGTTAACCAAGCGTAGCTTTGATCCAGAGACGTTTTTATTTTTCAACCAAGTACCAACAGTAAAAAATGCAGAAATTTTTATGAACGAAAATCGAAGTATTTCGATTTTGTACGATGGTTCTGAAATTGGGAAGGTGTTCTTATATCCACAAACAAGACGTCATGTTCGAGAAGTGCGTTACTTCCATGCTGATCGATCGTTAGATTTTGTGGAGGAATATAGTGGTGATGGAAAAGTTTATAGTCATATTTTTTACGATAAAAACCAAGTACAAGAGATCCAATTTTTAAATGATCATGAGCAACCGATCGTGACCTATTATTTTTATCAAGGTCAAATCAATTTTATTACGATTCGCGATCCAGAAACCTTAGCCATCCGTGAACGTTATCAAACGTTAGCCCAATTTATCGCAGCACAACTAGCTAAAGTAGTCAATCCAGAAGATACAGTGACAATCTCATATCTAGGAATGGAATTATTTGCATTAGAAAAAACGACTTCCTATAACATTTTGCGCTTAATGGAAGCGCCGATTGGTGAAGATGGTCAAATTAAAGGGAATTTAAGATCGATTTTAGAAAATAAAATCGCTTATGTCCATCGTGTCAAAATGAAGCAAGAATACTATGAACAACTAAAAGCGACCGGCGTAAACTTACAAAAAATCGATGTAGAAAACAATTAGGAGGAACTTATTATGACAAACGAAGCAGCAAAAGAAATTTTTGGACAAATGGAACAATTAGTAGCTGAAAATCCACAATCCGTATTGAATTTCGATCAAGAATTGCAACAAGCAGAAGTTCTGACAGAAAAACAACAGGCAGAAATCAAACAAATGACGCTCGTTCATACCAAAATCAAAGAAGTTGCAGCAAGTAAAACACACGTGACCACACAACAATTACAAGAATTAAAAACGCAATTCACGACACATTATACACAATACCAAACAAATGAAGCAGAATTAAAAGTTTTATATACGACTCTAAAAAGTGCGTACGATATTGAAAATAAGATTATGAAAGATTACTTATTAGCTGAGAGCACACAAATGTTAGAAGCGTTGATCGGTAAATTAACAGACCAAGATGAACATTTGGAACAAGTAAAACAAGTGATTTCTGAAGTATCAAAAGCAGAACAAGAAGTTCAAACGGAAGTAGCGGAGTCTTTGCCGGATTCTACGATTGATCAAGAAGTGGTCGAAGAGGTGTCGCTAACAGTCGATCTAAGTGAATCAGATTCAAGTACAGAGACGATCGATGTAGCAGTGACAAGTGAAACTGTTGATATCCATGATCAAATCTTAAGTGCTCAAGAGATGTTTTTAAGTGAGTCAACACATTCCACTCTCTAATTTCTATAGTAGAGATATAAAGAAGGTGAACGGTCTTGAAACAGAACAAACAATTAGATGAAGAGATTCAAACCATTTTCGCATCAGAAACCAAACGTGCGAAAGATCACTCTCAAAAAAGTACTAAAAAAAATAAAGCGATCACAGTGACTTTAGCGATCATTATGTCTGTTTTGATTTTAGGTTCTCTAGTTTATTCGCTGATTACTGCTATTATGAATTAGTCAAAGAAAGCGAGGGATGTTTCAGATGGAATCGAGATATCTGTTAGGTGTACGGCGATTGATTCGAATGGTGAATCCAGAACGAGAGATCCCTCAAACTTCTGTTGTTTCAGTGAATATCAATCGTGAAGAAATCGAGGAGATTCGTAAAAATAAAGGAATCTACATTCGAACGTTTGAAGAGAAAATCAATCTGTCTAAATCTCGGTACTATCGGTGGTTGAAGTACGATATTGATCTTCCGATGGAATACATTGTTAGTATGACCAAGATTTTAGGAATCTCATTTATTGAACTGGAGGATTTATTTGTAGATAGTACGGATGAATTACTGCGTATTTTGTTGCTTACGGTCGATCTTTCATTGAAACACGATGAAAAAAGTCAACAAGAGCTTGTAGCGGTTGCCAAAGAATTGGAAAAATTTCGATTTTCACGAGAAGACACGCAGCTGTATCAATTGATTCTGATTTTTTGTGATATGATTCGTACGGGATCAAAAGAGTCCGTTAAACATTATGGAGTAGAACGAATCGAAAGCTATTTATCAAAAATCGAATATTTTACCCTCTATGATATTGTTTTATATTTGGGAGTATTAAACTTTAAACACTATCATCGAATCAAAATATCGTATGTTGAACAAAATATTGATTCCTTTATCCGAATGTTTCTAGCAAAAATCCAGAAAAATAAGTTAGTTTTCGCCCGTTCTTTTTTCTTAGGAAGTATTCTTGACTTGAGTTTGATCTTGAGAAAAAATCAAGGGAAACTAGTAGCTTATGATTTTTTGAAACAAGCACAGTCGCAAGTATTAGCAAATTGGACGATTTCACCATATGATCAACAATTGTTTGACCTCGCTTTGTTTAGCAACGTGACAAATGCTGAACAAATTGATACTAATATTAGCTCGGTCATCGAAGAATGGAGTCAAAGTAGAGATTTAGAAAAGGTTTCAGATGAAAAAGCTTTTGTAATGACTTACCTAATAGGGAGTATGTAAAATGAGAAGATGGATAACGACAGTCGTTCAAGGTGAGTCGCACGACTCTGTATCAAAGGCTCGTGAAGATGTCTTGTTTTTTAGTCGTAAAATGGATTACAAGCCACTATATATTTATCGCTACTATGATGATAATGAAAGTGAATATGCATTACATTCACGAATCGATGGAATCACAGCCGGTGTGGCAGCTAATGATTTGGTGGTGTATCAATATCCTAGCTATAACGGTCTTGATTTTGATACCCGTTTTATTTCACGTATGAATGCACGTGAAATCGATGTTTGTCTATGGATACATGATATTGAATATCTACGTGGAGCAAGTGATCAAATAAGAGAAGTTGCTTTATTGAATCAAGCGCAGTCAGTAATCATCCATGGATCAGCGATGAAGAAAGCATTACTGGATGCAGGGGTGGTTGTACCATTGATTTTAAAAGAATTATTTGATTATCGATGTCCACAAACGCTACTACTTGATCCAAACACTATATTCGAAAATAAAGTAACAATTGCAGGAAACTTACACAAATCTCCTTTTTTAAAGAATTGGCAGTGGTCGATCCCGATTTTTGCTTTTGGTGATGGCTTGAGTGAGAATTTCTCAGCAAATGTCTATTATCAAGGAAGTTATGCGCCTGAGGAATTGGTTTATCATTTACCTAGAGATACATTTGGATTAGCATGGGACGAGGATTTGGCTCAAGGTGGAGCATACGGGCAATATACACGCTACAATTCTCCACATAAAATCTCATTATATATAGCTTTAGGGATGCCTGTGATCGTGTGGGAAGAGTCTGCGATTGCGCAAATCGTCAAACGTTACAATATTGGGTTAACGATCCGTTCATTAGATGAAATCGAAAATCTAATATGTCATTTATCTATAGCGGAAAAAATACAAATGAAACAAAATGTGACAAGAATCAGTAAGCAACTAACTAACGGTCTATTTACACGAAAAAGTTTATTATCTGCTGAACTGATTGCACTCGAATCAAAGGAAGAAGGGAGTCATTTGGATGCGGATTGATTCAACTAACGAAACCATCAACCATTTAGTGAACGAGATCGATGAATTAATCCAAATTAGAGATCAGCAGTATAAAAGTCTATATAAATTTTTAGAACAAATCAAACAATACTCGAAAGTGTCTTATCAAGAAATTTTGACGCTTCAACGTCTTTTTCAATCTTTCAACGAAACCTATGATACAATTGAGAAACAACTTGCATATCTAGAAGGTAGACTGATAGAAAAGAAAGATACGGTCTCTATTTTGGCACAAGTAACGACGATCAAAACAAAGCTAGCTACACAAGAAAATCAACTACAACAATTATCTTTACAGATCAGTGATCGCTTTCGCTAAAATAGTGTTGTAATACAGGAGGAAACTATACGTGAAACATATTATCGGATTAGATATTGATGAATATCGAGTAGGAATTGTAGCAAATGGGTATCACAAGGTATTAAGCGCAAGTTACTCTTCCGTAAAGAAAAACAACTGGAAAGCCGTTTTGTTTCGTGATAAATTAGGTGGCGATCATGGAAAACGGATTCAATTACAAGATAGCCTGAATGCTATCGATTGGGGAATCAATCATTTATATAGCCGTCGTCCTAAAGCGTATGAAACATTTGGGAATGTTTTAAAAAATCTAAAAGGGCCTGAAACACATGCTTTTATCAAAACGATTTTGTCGTATTTAGTAGCTGACAAACAAGAATTGTTCGATGCGAAATATTCAAATACATTTGCTTGTTCATTATGTATTGGTGTTTCAACTAAGAGTACAGATGATTTAGCAGCAATCGAACAAGCGTTTACTGGTGAATTTCACACAATGGTCGATGGTGAAACTTATACGATCATAGTTGAAGATGTAACGATGATCCCAAGAACACTATGTGCTATTTTAGAAGATAACCATACTAAAGTCGATGTCGATATGGAAGAAATGAACTTTTTAGATGGTTTGTCTTACGTACTTGATTTAAGCGACCATTATTTATGTTGCGATGTCTATGAAGATGGGGAAGTCATCAAAAGTGATTACATTTCGACAGGTTTGATCGCTTTAGCAGACCGTGTCGTTCAAGAATATCGTACAAGTTGTTTGCGAAAAGGAGAACGTCCATTTCAAATCAATAGTGAAATCGTATATAATTTGATCACGACTGCTGCCAGAAGAAGTGAATTTGTATTAAAAGTAAACGGTCAAAATACGATCGATCTTACACCATTTGTTCGTGCAGAATTTGTTGAAGAAACGAAAAAAGTTTTATCTTATTTGAAAAAAGACAACGATGTACAGTATGCAGACAGCATCTTAATACGTGATATCCAAGCAGAAGTGATCAACCAGAAACAAGTTGATCTTGCCTTAGAAACGGTAGGATTATTCTGTAAAAAAATGGATAATGCTTGTTCTAAAGGAGAATATCTATTTGGTGAAATTATGTGGAACGGCCAAAGCGATTTAGAGTTTGCAACCGATGAGACCGTGCAAACTAAAGCGCAAGAACCACTATTTGAATCTGTAGATGAAGAGCCATCAAGACAAGCGTATATATCTGACTCTAGTTCAGCCCAGTTGAGTGAACAACAATATGACAACAATCAAGATGTCGATTATTTTGTTGAAGAATCAAGCACGCAAGCTATTAGCTCTGATGCAACAGATGATTTTATGACGGAAGAAAGTTCACTTGATCTTGATGCTATATTAAAAGAACAACTAGATGTTTTAAATGAGTTGTCTTTAAATATGGAAGATGATCGTTAAGGATCAAGTATTATGAAACGTTTGTTTATGATTATTGTAGTATTAGGCTTATTTATCTTTGGGATTTACTATTTACAACAAGCTGTGGATTATCGACAAACAAGTGCGACTCAAAAGACGACTGAATCAACGGCACCTATCGAACAAGCAGAACTAACGATGAAAACGAAAGTCGTGACTAAGGAGTATCAATTGTCACAAAAGACAGATGATTTTGATCAAAGTCAAATCTATCAAGGCGAGTTTCCTTTTGAAAAACTGGATCGTAATAAATCGTATGTCTTTACGATCACCTTAGTCAACAAAGAAGGACAGCGTTTAGTCACAAAAGAAGGTATTCCGCTTGTTGCGTCCGAAAAAATCCAATTGAAAGCAACAGAAGGTAAAATCGTGTTTGATCTATTTGCCAATCAAGCACTGCGCGAACAGATCCAAGAACTGGATGGCTTTCAAGCAAAAGGTGTATTAAAAGAGTCAGAAAAAGACGACTAGCACCAATTACCATATGTTTACTTCGTTGAAATGAGTGATAAGGATGAAAAATCGAAAGTTTAAACGATATGAAAAAATCGCCCATAAAATTATTGCGTTGGCAGATACGTATCAACAAATGAGCGATGATGAACTGCAAGCACAAACCTTGAACTTTCGGGAACGACTGGAACAAGGGGCTAAGTTAGAAAGTTTATTGATACCCGCTTATGCGGTAGTAGTTGAAACAAACCGCCGTTTATTAGGGATGAAACCCTACTTCGTCCAAATATTAGGTGCTGTAGCTTTGTTTTTTGGAAATGTAGCAGAAATGAAAACAGGTGAAGGCAAAACTTTGACTGCGACGATGCCATTATACCTTCATGGGCTAAGAGGGAAAGGGAATTTTTTGATTACGTCAAATCCGTACTTGGCTAGACGTGATGCGCAAGAAATGGGAAAAATCTACCAATTTTTAGGACTGTCGGTTGAAATCGGCGTTCCTGAATTTGAAGATGAAGAAATCGATAAAGAAGTGGTATACAATGCGGATATTGTGTACACCACAAATAGTGCATTAGGTTTTGATTATTTGTTTGATAATCTAGCTGTAACGGTTGAAAAACAATTCATCAATCAATTGAATTATGTCTTGATTGATGAAATCGATGCGATTTTATTAGATATGGCACAGACTCCTCTAGTGATTTCCGGGGCACCAAAAGTTCAATCGAATTTTTATTCTTTGGCAAACTGGTTTGTTCAAGGAATTGAAGAAGAAGATTATCAGCTTAGTGAAAATCAAAAATCAGTCTGGTTTACAGAAACAGGGATCAAAAAGGCTGAAGAATACTTTGGAGTCGAGCATATTTTAAGTGAAGAATGGCGCGATTTGTATCGTCATTTGGTTATCGCGTTACGAGCAAACTACATTTTACATATCAATCGTGATTACGTAGTCGATGATGGGGAAATCGTATTATTAGATGAAACAAATGGTCGTAAGTTAGCAGGAACGAAATTACAAGCAGGTCTGCATCAGGCTTTAGAAGCGAAAGAAAATTTAGTGATCACCAAAGAAACGCGCTCGATGGGATCGATCACGTATCAAAATCTATTCCGAAAATTTGCTATCATTTCAGGAATGACTGGGACTGCGTTAACCGATGCAGATGAATTTCGGGAAACGTATAATCTGGATGTTGTCAAAGTACCTACGAATAAACCAATCAATCGAATCGATCATCCAGATTTAGTATTTTTAACTAATCGAGCTAAGATCATGGCCTCACTAGAAGCAGTGAAAGGTGCATTACTAGTGGATCGTCCGATTTTAATTGAAGCGGGTTCTGTTTCAATGTCGACATTGTATTCATTGATTTTACTACAAAATGGAATTCCTCATAATCTATTAAACGCGACAACGGCTTCTAGAGAATCTTGGATCATCTCAGAAGCTGGAAAACATGGAGCTGTAACTGTAGCAACTTCAATGGCTGGTCGCGGTACTGATATCAAATTGGATAGTCGATCGAAAAAGCAAGGCGGATTATTTGTAATAGGAACAGAACGCATGACTAGTGACCGTATCGACAATCAACTTCGCGGACGTTCTGGCCGTCAAGGCGATCCAGGTGATAGTATCTTTTACGTTTCACTAGAGGATCGTATCGTAGTGGAAAGTGCGCCAAAATGGGCTAACCACAAACGTCAAGAGATGTTAGAAGAATTAGACGAAGGAAAAATAGCTGAAAATGTTTCGTTGAGCGAGCGTAAATATCGTAGAGTTATTGATAAATCACAAGCAATCCGTAAAAATCAAGAAGTGGCTGCACGTCGAAACACGTTAGAGTTTGATGAAATCATTACGATTCAGCGTGATACTGTTTATAAAACACGAAATATGATCATGTCTGCTTTACTTGAAGAATTAGATAAATTGATCCATTACTCGTTTAATCAAGCTATTGTAAATTATTGTAAAGATGCTGCAAATCTAAATTCAGAAACATTAACTGATTTTATTTTTAATACGATCGACTATGATTTTGACCCTCAACGCGTACTTGATTTAGGCGAGTTGAATAAAAAAAATGTAAGAGAATTTTTGATCGAATTGATTCGGGAACGTTTGGCTGTTGCAATGGCGCCGTTAGATAATTTATACCAACAAATTTATTTTAAACGTTTGATTTTATTAAAAGCACTCGATCAACAATGGATCGAGCAATCAGATAATTTACAACAGTTAAAAGTGGTCGTCAATGGCCGTAACTGGGGACAACACCGCCCTATTTATGAATTTCAGGTAGAGGCTAAACGTTCTTTTGAACAAATGAAACAAGAAGTTTCCGTTCAAATATTGAAAAATATGCTGCTTTCTGAATTAGTTCCAGACGAAGATGGTTCTATCGATGTCGAATTTCCTTAATTACGTCAGCTAAGAATGAGCAATAGTACTTATTTAATCTTGGTGTCTTAAGCACTCAATAAAAACCAGAATGAGGGAAGTGAAAATGTCCATCTGTTCTGGTTTTTTTCTTTTAATCAGAAGAGCCCATTTTCATTTAGCAATGATAATTGAAAATAAACAATTAGTGAATAAATAAAGAATGCCCTTTATCTTTCAATTCTTGTTTCATAAAGGTTGACTTATAATCAATTTAATATAATAATGATTATTGTAAATAAAATTACAATTTTAAAATTTTTAGGAGGAATGATCCATGTCATTAATTGGAAAAGAAGTCGAAGCATTTCAAGCTCAAGCATTTAGAAATGGTGATTTTGTAGAAGTGAGTTCAGAAGATTTAAAAGGACAATGGAGTCTATTTTGTTTTTACCCAGCTGACTTCACATTTGTTTGTCCAACTGAATTAGAAGACTTACAAGATCAATATGCGACATTAAAAGAATTAGGAGTAGAAGTATACTCAGTATCAACAGATACGCATTTTACTCATAAAGCTTGGCATGATCATTCAGAAGCGATTGGTAAAATTACCTATACGATGATCGGGGATCCAAATCACCGTATCTCTCGTATTTTTGATGTATTAGATGAAGAAGAAGGTGCTGCTCAACGTGGTACATTCTTGATCGATCCAGACGGTGTCGTTCAAACTGTTGAGATCAATGCAGATGGTATCGGACGTGATGCAAGTCACTACATCGATAAAGTAAAAGCTGCGAAATATGTACGTACCCATCCAGGTGAAGTCTGCCCGGCTAAATGGAAAGAAGGTACAGAAACATTGAAACCTAGCTTAGATTTAGTAGGTAAAATTTAAGGAGGGACACTATGAGTTTAGATTTAGATATCAAAGAACAACTTGTTCAATATCTAGCCCTTTTAGAAAATGATGTCGTCTTTACAGCAAGTTTAGATGATCAACAAGAGTCGACTGAAGTACGTGCATTTATCGAAGAAATCGTGGCGATGTCTGATCGCTTGACTTTCGTTGAAGCAAAGCTGGACTATACACCAAGCTTTCGCTTAGACCAGCCAGGAAAAGAATCAGGCGTCATTTTTGCTGGAGTTCCTTTAGGTCATGAGTTCACGTCATTTGTATTAGCTTTATTACAAGTGAGTGGTCGTGCACCTAAGGTCGATGAAGATGTGATCAAAAAAATCAAACAAATCGATCGCCCGTTACATTTTGAGACATTTGTAAGTTTGACATGTCATAACTGTCCAGATGTCGTGCAAGCCTTGAATATCATGAGTGTCTTAAGCGAACATGTTTCTCATACGATGGTTGAAGGTGGAATGTTTCAAGAATTAGTCGATGCAAAGGGAATCATGGCAGTACCGACTGTTTTCTTGAATGGCGAAGAGTTTGATAGTGGTCGGATGTCGATTGAACAAATTTTAGACAAATTAGCAATCGGTGAATCAGATCATGAAGAGCTATCTGCTAAAGAACCATTTGATGTTTTGGTCGTTGGAGCAGGTCCTGCTGGAGTGAGTGCTGCAATTTATGCTGCGCGTAAAGGAATTCGCACAGGAATCGTTGCAGAACGCTTTGGTGGTCAAGTTTTAGAAACTGTTGGGATCGAAAATTTGATCGGAACACCTTACACTGAAGGGGAAAAATTAGCGATTTCACTAGAAGAACACGCAAAAACTTATCCAATCGATATCATCAAAACAAGACGTGTGATCGATATTCAAGAAGATGCTGGTCTTAAGGTTGTTGAATTAGACAATGGTGCAATTTTAAAAGCAAAAGTTGTGATTCTAGCAACAGGTGCGCGTTGGCGCAATGTTAATGTTCCTGGTGAAGCAGAATTTAAAAATAAAGGAGTCGCTTATTGTCCACACTGTGACGGTCCTTTATTTGCAGGAAAAGATGTTGCCGTGATTGGTGGCGGAAACTCTGGAATCGAAGCCGCCATCGACTTAGCTGGTCTATCTAGTCATGTTACGGTATTAGAATTCTTACCAGAATTAAAAGCTGATTCAGTTTTACAAGAACGTGTAGCGAGTTTACCAAACGTTACGGTCATCAAAAACGCACAAACGAAAGCGATCCTAGGCGATTCGAAAGTTCATGCATTGACGTATATCGATCGTGAAACGAACGAAGAACATCAAGTTGATTTAGCTGGTGTATTTGTTCAAATTGGCTTGGTTCCTAATACAGAATTTTTAGATGAACGATTTGAAAAAACACGTATGGGAGAATTGGTAGTGGATAAATTTGGTCAAACAAGTGTACCAGGTATCTTCGCTGCCGGTGATTGTACCGATAGTGCTTATAAACAAATCATTATTTCAATGGGATCTGGTGCAACAGCTGCGCTAGGTGCTTTCGATTATATGATTCGTCAATAGAATATGGTTCAATCATTTTTAAGAAGAGTGACAGATTTCTGTCACTCTTCTTTTTTTAAAAGCATATTTTACACATCAAATTAGATAAAATAGAGATTTTCTAAATTTAACGTGTTATGCTAACTTTAGAAGAGATTGGAGGATATCAATGGAAGAAAAATCAGTCGGGATTCTAAGTGGATTAGTATCCTATTTATTTTGGGGTGTGTTAGGATTATTTTGGGCGCTGTTGGCTATCGTCCCAGCATTAGATATTTTAGCCTATCGTTTTGTATTTTCACTTGTATTTATGGCACTTATTTTAACGGTTCAACGTGATTGGCGTGCCTTTTTCTTAGCAGTCAATACATTGATTCAGTCTAAAAAAATCATTTGGGTTGCCTTAGCTTCTTTTTTGATTGCAGTCAATTGGGGGACCTATATTTACATGGTCGGTCATGGTCAAGCGACTGAGGCTAGTTTAGGGTATTATATTATGCCTTTGTTTAATGTAGCGATCGCATTGATCTTTTTTAAAGAACCATTGACGAAGACGAGTGTTCTCGCTATTTTATTTGCAGCGATTGGTGTGGTTTGGTTCACGATTCAAACAGGGTCGCTTCCAATCAATACATTGATCTTAGCTACAGCTTTTTGTTTGTACGGAGTCATTAAAAAGAAAATCCAATTGCCTGCGAGTTTTTCCTTAATGCTAGAAACGATTATGTGCGTGCCTTTTGGACTGGTCTATTTATTCTTTTTCACGGACGTATCATTTTGGTCTTATTCGCCTCTTGTGATGGTACTTTTAGTATTAAGTGGTATCGTGACTGCTGTACCTTTACTTTTATTTACTGTGGCGGCAAAAAATGTTGATTTTGTGACATTGAGTTTCATTCAGTATATCAATCCCACAATGCAACTGATCGTAGCTGTCTTCTTTTTACATGAAGCATTTGACCCACACAAATGGTTTGTTTTCACCTTTATTTGGCTAGGAATCGCCATCTTTACGATTGGAACGATTCATGAATATCGTCAAGTGATGTTTCAAAAAACAAAATAAATCAAAGAGGGAACCTATCTTAATAGGGAACCTCTTTTTTTTATGCAAATTTGTAGTACACTAATAAGAAAGGGGTGAAGAGAATGAGCCAAACATTTATCTTAGCACCAGATTCATTCAAAGAAAGCATGACGGCAAAAGAAGTAGTTGTTGCAATGTCAAAGGGGATTCGTCAGGTTTTTCCTGATGCTACTATCCATCATGTTCCTCTAGCAGATGGCGGGGAAGGAACGCTAGATGTCATTAGTGAACATGCGGATTATGAAAAAGTGACGCGGCATGTGATGGGACCATTCTTTGATGAAGTAGTACCTGCAACATTTCTATATAATCAAAAAACCAAAGTAGCTGTTTTAGAATTGGCACAAACGAGTGGACTGGAACTTGTAGCTAAAGTGAAACGAACACCGTTAACTACGACAACATTTGGTACAGGACAGTGTGTATTAGAAGCCGTAAAATTAGGTGCGAAAAAAATTATTTTAGCAGTTGGAGGCAGTGCAACACACGATTTAGGATTTGGGATTTTACAAGCGTTGGGTGTTCGATTTTTTACAAAACAATACGTTCAAATTCCAAATGGCCGACTTCAATTATCTAAAATCGATACTTTATCTAGTGAAACGATCGATCCAAGGATCAAGCATCTCGAATTTATCGTAGCTAGTGATGTGGAAAATCCATTGTGTGGTATCCAAGGAGCAGCACATGTCTTTGCTAAACAAAAGGGAGCTACAGCAAGTGAGATCTTACAATTAGAAAAAGAAACGGTTCGTTTAGCTCAAACGTTCAATCAAAAACATAACGATTATTTACAAACTGCTGGTATGGGCGCAGCCGGAGGTATTCTTTTTGGGTTAAGTTTAGTGAATGAACGTTGTCGAAGAATTTCTGGCATCGACTGGGTGTTAGATGAAGTCAATCTAGAGCGTTACGTAACAAAAGATACGATTGTCTTCACGGGAGAAGGAAAAATTGATTACCAAACAGAAAAGGGAAAAGTGATTGCAGGAGTAATCCAGCGCCTTACAACTCATCAGATTCCAATTTTAGCATTTGGTGGAAGTGTAGAAAAAGACCTTGACCTAATAGGGATAACTGCTTGCTTTAGCATTATACCCGCGCCGACTTCTCTTAAAGAAGCGTTGAGAGATGGTCCGGATAACTTAGCCTATACAGTGGAACAAGTATGCCGAATTTTAGCGTTCATAAATAAAAAATAAGCAACATAAAAAATACTGAAAAGGCTTGCATATGGAAAATATCTATGCTAAGATAGCTCTTGTAATCAGGATTGTTACTGCTCGGCAGGCAAAACCGGAGTTATCTCGTGTAATTGTATGGGGATGATTCTAGGTTTTTTTTTATGTTGATTGGAGGATCAAGATGATCATTGAAAGAGTATTGAACAATAATGTGATTTCTTCGTTAAATCAGCGCGGTGAAGAAGTGATTTGCATGGGAAAAGGGATCGCTTTTCAAAAGAAATCAGGGGATGTCGTTGAAGATACTTTGATCGAAAAAGAATTTGTATTAAAAGATTCAGTAACGAGTCAACAGTTTCAGCAATTATTTGAAGATGTTCCGGCTGAGGAAATCGAATTAGTCAAAAAAATTGTTGATTATGCTGAAAAAGAACTTCAAGTGACCCTAGCACCAACTATTTATTTAAACTTGACCGACCATATGCATTATGCGATCATGCGAGCTAAAGAAGGAATCGAATTACCAAATCCGCTACTTTTTGAAACAAAAAAGTTTTATCCTAAAGAATTTCGGATTGCGCAACATACTTTAGCCAAAATCTCAGATTATTTTTCAGTGACATTACCAGAATCAGAAGCCGGATTCATCGCGTTTCATATCGTGAATGCCCAACAACAGCATGCGGATATGTCGACTACGATGGAAACGACGGAGATGGTACGCAATATCTTAAGAATCATCAGTCGTTATTTTGGAATCACCCTTAATGCTGAAACGTTAAGTTATCAAAGAATCGTGACACATTTGCAATACTTCGCCCAACGCTATTTGGAAAATAAACTTTCAGAAGAAACGGATGAATTTTTATTTGCATTGATTCAATCAAAATATCCAAAGGCATTTCAGGCTGTACAGCGGATCAATGATTTTTTGATTACGCGTTACGATCGTCCAATTGGCGAATCGGAAATGATTTATTTAACGATCCATATCGAACGGGTCGTGCAAGAACAATAATAATCAATCGAATGGATTGTGACTGGTTAGGCAGGCAAAACCCAGATTGAAAAGACAACTATGCATCAGCACTAGTGTTTTTTCAATTTGGGTTTTTTGTTTATAAAAAATAGTAAAAAAGGAGTATATCTTATGTCGAAAAATCAAGAAATTGCAAGCCGTGTGCTAGATGCGGTAGGAGGAAAAGAAAATGTAAACAGTGTCGTCCATTGTGCAACACGTTTGCGTTTTAAATTAAAAGACGAAGAAAAAGCTGATACAGAACGCTTAAAGCAAGATCCAGATGTGATCCAAGTCGTCCGTAGTGGTGGTCAATATCAAGTCGTGATCGGAAGTCATGTAAGTGATGTGTATCGTGAATTGATCAACCAATCGAATTTAAGTAGTTCATCCGATGAAGCTTCTGATAAAAACGAAACGATACTTGGGCGTTTGATCGATATCGTGTCGTCGATTTTCACACCTTTTTTAGGTGCGATGGCAGGAGCTGGGGTATTAAAAGGATTCCTAACACTCGCTTTAGCATTAAATTGGTTGACAGATACTTCAGGTGTTTATATCGTCTTGTTTGCCATTGCAGATGGTTTCTTTACTTATTTACCAGTCGCTTTAGCCGTAACGGCTGCACGTAAATTTAAAACCAATGAATTTTTGGCATTAGCGTTAGCGATGGCACTCGTTTATCCAACGATTACCGCTTCTGCTGGTCAAACATTGAGCTTTTTAGGATTACCAGTCATTATCGGAGCAAGCGCATATACATCTTCGGTTATTCCGATTTTATTAGCTGTATTTATTCAAAGTTACGTAGAACGTTTCTTTAAAAAAGTTGTTCCGGACTTTTTACAAATTATTTGTGTTCCTGTAGCGGTCTTCTTGATCATGGCACCTTTAACATTTATTGCGATTGGTCCGATTGGATCGATTTTAGGGGATTGGTTAGGTAAAGGCTATGGCGCGATTTACGGGCTAAGTCCATTAGTAGCTGGTGCTGTAATGGGTGGTTTATGGCAAGTTTTTGTAATGTTTGGGATGCATTGGGGCTTTGTACCGATCGCTTTATTGAATTTAACACAATACGGATCAGATTCGATGGTACCGATGTTACTACCTGCTGTTATTTCTCAAGCAGGTGCAGCTTTAGCGGTCTTCTTTATGACTAAAAATACCAAATTAAAAGGATTAGCCATGTCGTCTACTATCACGGCATTTTTCGGGATCACCGAACCAACTGTGTACGGAGTAACATTACCACTTAAAAAACCATTTATTGCAGCATGTATCAGTGGTGCAGTGGGTGGGGCGATTATTGGTTTTTCACATGTTCAAAACTATGCCTTTGGATTAGTGAGTATTTTAAGCTTACCAAGTTTTATCCCTCAAGATACTAAAAGTTTGGATGGTGTCATTTGGGCTGCCATCGGTACTGCAGTCGCTTTTGTATTAGCTTTTGTATTGACGATGGTGTTACGTTTTGAAGATCAACCAGAAGTAGCGGCAACAACGCCATTAGCAAAAGTAGATGAAGTAACAGATACAAGAATCAATCCAACAAGTGATGCGCATCATTATACGATTTCAAGTCCTTTAAAAGGAACAGTGTTGCCTTTAAGCAAAGTCGAAGACCAAGTCTTTGCTTCTGAAGCACTAGGTAAAGGCGTGGCCATCGAGCCTGTGATCGGAGAACTATACGCTCCTTATGATGGTGAGATTACAACGATTTTTCCAACAGGACATGCAGTCGGATTGACGACGATTGACGGAATTGAAATTTTGATGCATATTGGAATGGACACTGTTGCACTTGAAGGAAAAGGGTTCACAGCACATGTGAAACAAGGTGACCATGTCCAAAAAGGTGAGCGATTGATCACTTTTGATATTGAATTTATCAAAGCTCAAGGGTACCCAGTGGTAACGCCAGTCGTGATTACGAACACGGCACAATTTACCGATGTATTAGATCTAGATCAAGAAACGATTTTAAATGGCGAAGATCTGTTGACGATTGTAAAATAGAAAGGTGGAGGCAATATGACAAAATCAGTATTTCCAGAAGGTTTTTTATGGGGTGGCGCTACAGCAGCGAACCAATTAGAAGGAGCATATCAAGAAGGCGGTAAAGGATTATCCGTAGCAGATGCTATGCCTGGTGGGAAAACTCGACTTGAAGTTCTAGGCAGCGATACATTTGATTGGACGATCGATGAAGCACAATATGTCTATCCAAATCATCGAGGAATCGATCATTACCATCGTTTCAAAGAAGACATTGCCCTGTTTGCGAAAATGGGTTTTAAATGCTATCGTTTTTCAATCGCGTGGACACGCATTTTCCCTAAAGGGGATGAGTTGACACCTAATAAAGAAGGTCTGGCATTTTATGAACAAGTAATCGATGAATGTCTTAAATATGGCATCGAACCAGTCATTACGATTTCTCATTATGAAATGCCGCTACATTTGGCAAAAGAATACGGTGGTTGGAAAAACCGTGAATTGATTACTTTTTACGAACGTTATGCAAAAGTGGTGTTAGAAAAATTCCATAGTAAAGTCAACTATTGGATGACATTTAATGAGATCAATTCAGCTTTCCATTTTCCAGCTTTGAGTCAAGGAATGGTAAATTCGACTGGGGCTAGTGATTATCAAAATGTCTTCCAAGCATGGCATAATCAGTTTGTAGCTAGCAGTAAGGCCGTAAAAATCGGGCACGAATTGAATCCGGATTTACAAATTGGCTGTATGATCATCTATGCAACAACCTATAGTATGGATTCTAATCCAATCAATCAAATGGCAACGATCGAACAAAATCAAGAAATGAATTTTTTCTGTGCGGATGTTCAAGTTCGTGGAGAATACCCAGCTTATACCAAACGGATTTTTGACAAATACAATGTCAGCGAGTTAGACATTGCAGAAGGTGAACTAGAGTTATTAAAAGACTATCCAGTTGATTACATTGGATTTAGTTATTATATGTCTAGTGTAGTTGATATTACGGATGAAGAAGCAGCAAAAGCAAGTGGAAACTTACTTGCCGGTCTAAAAAATCCTTTCTTAAAAGCGAGTGAATGGGGTTGGCAAATCGATCCAGTTGGGCTGAGAATCGCGTTAAATGAATTATACAATCGTTATGAAAAACCGGTCTTTATTGTAGAAAATGGTCTAGGTGCGATCGATAAAGTTGACGAGAACTTCTATGTAGCAGATGATTATCGTATTGATTATTTACGCGAACATATCGAGGCGATGGCCGCAGCAATCGTTGATGGTGTGGATATTATGGGGTATACGCCATGGGGGTGTATCGATTTAGTCAGCGCTTCGACAGGTGAAATGAGCAAACGTTATGGTTTTATCTATGTCGACTTAGATGATGAAGGCAACGGTACAGGAAATCGTTATGAGAAAAAATCATTTGACTGGTACCGACAAGTGATTGCGACAAATGGGACAAATCTGACTAACTAAAAAGTGAATACAAAATGTAGTGCTCCCCCAAAAGCTAGACATCTGTTCTAGCTTTTGGGGGTTTTTACAACTGCACTCATTTTTTAGTATACTACTTTAAAGGGGGAGTTAGATGGACAATCAAATCACACTAGCGTATTTAGATCATGATGATCTAGATGCTTTACAAGTTGTAAGTGTTATCAGTTTTTATGAATCGTTTATCGCTGGCGCAGATCCACTTGATATGCAAGGATATTTACAGACACAGTTGACAACTGAAATATTGGCAGTAGAATTAGCACAGTCAACCAGTAAATTTATTGGTATTAAGGATCATCAACTACTCATTGGTTATATGAAAGTCAATGACGAAAAAGATGCTATAGAGATTCAACGGATCTATCTGCTCAAAGATTATCAGAACAAAGGGTTAGGGCAACGATTACTCAATGAAGCGAATCGTTATGCTAAAACAAAACAAAAACGTTATTTACGGTTGACTGTTTATGAAAAAAATCATGCAGGCATTCGTTTTTACGAACGTCATGGATTTAAAAAAATCGGGATCAAACATTTTCCTTTAGGAAAACAAGATCGTATTTGTCCGATTTTAGAAAAAGAGATCTAAAAAAACGTCCTCACTTTTGATGCTGAGGACGTTTTTTTTAGACTGGTAATGGAACCATGATTTGCTTTCCTTTTTGATAAATCGCTAATTCGGTCACACCTTTTGCTTTTAACAAAGCAAAAAGATCATCGAAATGAAAACGGAAATGTTCAAGGTAATGCCCATCTGATCCAACACTAAACAAGGTACCACCACGTGAAAGATATAAATCGATGACATATTCATATAACGCTAAATTATCATACAAGTAAGCGCTCTTAGCATTTAATTCGAAGGCCAATTTATTTTTGATTACTTGATCTAGAATCGGTAAAAACTGCGCTTCATATTGTTTAAATTCAGCAACGGATAGACCAAACACCCGAAAACCATAGTCAAAATGGGCAAACACATTGGCATCGATGACCTCAATAGCTTCTGCTAATTGTTCGAAGTACATCGGAATAATGTGTGCAGGATCCATATCTTTGACTTCATCATCTAAATAATCAAATTGGCCATTATGATGCACACTAAGTAATTTTAAATCGTAGTCTTTATCGGCTAAATAGTCGATGATCCGATCCTTTTCAGAAGCGATGTAACCGATCTCGATGCCTTTTAAAACACGATTGCCAAAACGCTTATTTAAGCTATCGATTGTTTGACTGTACATTTCATAATCGGGGATATCATCGACTTTAGTAACAGGATTGGCTAAATCAAAATGTTCAGTTGTCACGACGTAACCATCGTAGTTTGTTAAATAGTCCTCAAAATCAGCATTTGAATCATAAGAAAAATGTGTATGAAGATGTTGGTCATAGTATTCCATCAATCTTTTCTCCTTTGTGAATAAATAATTAAGACGAATGTTTCTTAATTTCATTATACTTAATTTTAAGTTTTTTGCATTTTTTTCTTGCAAATTTAACAAATAATCATTATGATAGTTTCAATATCAAAAAAATGAAAATTATATAATAAAACGATGAGAGAAAAAGGCTTATTCCATTCTTTTAAAGAGAACTCTTGGTTGGTGAAAAAGAGTAAGAACAATAAGACGACACATTCTGGAGTGTTTTTTTGAACCAAATAGTATTTGAGTAGGAAAAAACGGTGGGCCCGTTAACGCCAAGATCGATCGATTTGATCGACCTGATGAGTTTTGATTTGTGAAAATCAAAAAAATCAGAGGTGGAACCACGTGTTGACGTCCTCTAGCTAATAGTGCTAGAGGGCGTTTTTTTTTAATTAGGAGGGAATAGTAAAATGGATGGATTACGTAAAATTAAACCTTATGTTCCAGGAGAACAAGTGATTGAACAAACTGCAATCAAATTAAATACGAATGAACATGCTTATCCACCTTCACCCACTATAAAAGAAGCACTTAGCACGTTTGACTTGAAGAAACTACAACGCTATTCATCAGTCGATAATCAAGCGCTATGTCAAGTGATTGCTAGTCAAGAAGGGATCGATCCGAGCTTGATTACGACTTCCAATGGGAGTGATGATATTTTAGCATTAGCGTTTCAAAGTTTTTTTCAAACATCAAAGGCTATTTTATTTCCTGATATGACTTATGGGTTTTATCCAGTATGGTGTGAGTTATATGGTATTCCTTACCAAACGATTGCACTAGACGAACAATTCCACTGGCCCAAAGATTTGCCTAAAAAAATCGGTGGCGTCGTATTGGCAAATCCAAATGCACCTACGAGTCAAGTTGAAACCAAAGCATTTATTATTTCTTTACTTGAAACCTATCCAGATCAAGTGATTATTGTCGATGAAGCGTATCAAGCATTTGCTGGTTTTAGCGTTGTCTCTTTAGTGAAACAGTATGAAAATTTATACGTGACGCGTACCTTATCAAAAGATCATGCACTTGCAGGCTTACGAGTAGGATATGGGATTGGATCAGAAAAATTAACAACCATCATCAAAGCAGTGAAAAATTCATATAATCCTTATGCAGTCGATGCATTAGCTGAAACAGTAGCAATCGCAGCTTTAAAAGATCAGACATACTATCAAAAAATAACTCAAGAAGTCGTCAGCACTAGAATTTGGTTTAGCCAAGCATTAACACAGCTTGATTTTGAAACATTACCTAGTCATACCAATTTTGTGTTGACTAAACCATACTTTACGACAGCCAAAAAACTATATGAACAATTAAAAGCGCGTCAGATCTATGTTCGTTATTTTGAGCAACCACCACGTTTAGCCGATTATTTACGTATTTCGATTGGGACACAAAATGAGATGCAACAAGTGATCACTTGTATCAAACAGTTACAAAAGGAGGAGCAGTCATGAGAAGAAAGCAATTGCCAGCAGGAACGAAAGACCGCTTATTTCGGCGGGCAGAAGGAGTATTTGAACTTGAATATCAAGTAAATCGCCTGTTACGTCAGCGCGGTTTTCAACGAATTGAGACACCGGTTATCGAATTTGCTGAAGTATTTGAAGGTAGTCATAATCAAGAAGGATTTTATCGTTTCTTTGACAATCAAGGGCGCTTATTGACCTTGCGTCCGGATATGACGTCACCGGTCGGCCGTGTGATTGCTTCGACTAAAGTCGAATTGCCACTTAAATTGCGTTATAGCGGAAAAGTATTTCGCTATCATGACGAGATGAAAGGATTGCAAAATGAATTTACCCAAGCTGGAATCGAAATTATTGGTTTTCCTTCGTTAAAAGCAGAGTATGAAGCGATTCTTTCAGCTGATCGAGTGTTAGCGGCTCTAGCGGTTCCGAATTATTCGATCGAGATCGGACATGCTGGTATTTTTCAACATATAGTGACGGAATTGCATCTAGATCGCGAACAGACCGAACAATTAAAGATCCATTTTTTAAATAAAAGTATTACGGATATTGCAGAGCTAGCCATTCAGATCCCTAGTGTGATCAGTGAATTTATCAAAGAGATTCCAAAGTTATTTGGACCGATCGAGCAAACCTTGGCTAAGGCAAAAACTTTACTACCTGAGAATCATCCAATCCTAGATGATCTAGCAGAGATTGAAACACTCGTTACATTATTTCCACATTCATTGACACAGCGTCTACGTGTCGATCTGGGTATGGTCGGAGCGATGGAGTATTATACGGGGATTATGTTCTCAAGTTTTAGTGAAGGGATCCCTGAAAACTTTCTCAGTGGTGGGCGATATGATTATCTATTTAAACGATTTGACTTAGCACAAACGAGCTCAGTTGGATGGGCACTAAATATCGATACACTTTTTGATTTCTTATATCAAAAACCAACAAAACAAGAGCATAAAAAAATTCTTGTCTATTTTGATGATAAAACTGCAAATGTCGCACCTGATTTCGAACAAGAAGGCATTGAATTGTCTTTATTTGAAACATATGAAGAGACGCTTCGATTTGCGAAAAAATGGCTGTATGATGCAGTATGGATCATCGATGCGACAGGTGGGAAAGAAGAGGTAAAACTATGAGTCGACCGATCACGATCGCATTAACAAAAGGGCGTTTAGAAAAACAAACGTTGGCGTTATTTGCCAAAGCAGGTTTTGATGTTGCATTTATGGAAGATAAAAAGCGCAAATTGATTTTTGAAAGTCCAGATGGGAAGTTTCGTTTCTTACTAGTCAAAGCAGTCGATGTGACGACATATGTTCGTCATGGTGTCGCCGATATCGGTGTCGTAGGTAAAGACATCTTACTAGAACATCCAGAAGGGTATTATGAGATGTTGGATCTAGGGATTGGGGTTTGTCGTTTTGCCGTCGCCTCTACATCAAACTATGATCCAAATAATCATCGCCGTAAGCGGATCGCTTCTAAATATCCGACAGTGGCGAGTCGTTTTTTCCAAGCGAAGAAAGAAGATGTTGAAATCATAAAAATCGAAGGTTCAGTGGAGATTGCACCATTGCTTCATTTGGCAGATGCGATTGTGGATATTGTCGAAACAGGAACGACATTAAAAGAAAATGGATTGGTCGTCTTTGAAGAGATTTGCCGGATCTCTGCTCGTCTAATCGTAAATAAATCGGCTTTAAAAAGTAATCCAGCAATTTTGACCTTTATCAATCAAGTGGAAGCAAGTTTGGAGGAATGTTAAATGAACATGACCTGGTTAACGGGCGATATCGATCGTATTATTGAACGAATTCAAGTCGAGCAACTCGATCAAGACAATCAAATGGAGGTCGAAAAAGCAGTTGCTACGATCATTCAAACTGTAAGAAAACAAAAAGACCAAGCGCTCTATGACTATACCCAAACATTCGATGGTGTGTTATTAGATGATCTAGTGGTTTCAACTGCTGTGATCACAGAGGCTTTCGAACGAATCGAACCTGAAGTGAAAACTGCTTTAGAACAAGCAAAAGAAAATATCATTTCTTATCATACGCATCAGATCGAACAAGGATTTATCGACTTTCCAGAAAATGGCGTGATGCGTGGACAAAAAATCGTTCCTTTGACGCGCGTAGCTGTCTACGTCCCAGGAGGAACAGCTGCTTATCCTTCAAGTGTCTTGATGAATGTGCTCCCAGCAAAATTAGCGGGTGTAAAAGAAGTCGTGATGTTTACGCCACCGCCAAAAGATGGCGTATTTAATGCAGCTATCTTAGTGGCTGCTAAGCTAGCTGGAGTGGATACTATCTATCAAGTTGGAGGAGCACAAGCAATTGCTGCAGCAGCTTATGGGACACAAACGATTCGTCCCGTCGATAAGATCGTAGGTCCCGGAAACCGATTTGTGGCTGCGGCGAAAAAACAAGTATTTGGTAAAGTTGGAATCGATATGATCGCTGGTCCTTCAGAAATCGGGATTTTAGCTAGAGACGATGCAAATCCCGCCTATCTAGCAGCTGATTTATTGTCACAAGCTGAACATGATGTCTTTGCGCGGGCCTTTTTAGTCACCGATTCTGTCGAATTGGCACAGGCAGTAGAACGCGAAGTCTTCATACAAGTGGAACAATTGCCACGAAAAGAAATTGCCTTACAATCAATCAAAGAGCATGGCAGGATCATCATCGCGAAAACAGTCGACGAAATGTTTACCTTAATGAATGCTTTGGCACCAGAACATCTAGAGATCGCGTTTGCGGATGCTTTTTCCTATTTAGATCGGGTTAAAAATGCAGGGTCGGTTTTTTTAGGTCCGTATACGAGTGAACCAATCGGTGATTATTTTGCAGGTTCAAACCATGTCTTGCCAACGAGTGGGACGGCGCGTTTTGCTTCTGCACTCGGTGTGCATGATTTTGTCAAACGAATCCAGTATCTTTCTTATACACAAGAAGCCATTCAAAAAGCAGCACCAGCTATTCAAGCATTAGCCAATAAAGAAGGATTGGTCGGGCATGCCCGAGCAGTCGCGATGAGGGAGCAATCATAATGAGACAAGCTACGATTACACGAGATACTTATGAAACAAAGATCCAATTGACCCTTTGTTTAGATCAAGTAGAACCGGTCGACATTCAAACAGGTGTTGGTTTTTTTGACCACATGTTGACTCTTTTTGCACGTCACGCACGGATTTCTTTGATCGTAAAAGCCGAGGGGGATTTAGAGGTCGATAGTCATCACACAGTTGAAGACATTGGGATCGCTCTAGGTCAAGCACTTAAAGAAGCGCTAGGAGATAAAAAACAAATCAATCGCTATGGGACTTCGTTTGTACCAATGGATGAAACTTTAGGGATGGTCAGCTTGGATTTATCTGGTCGTAGTTTCTTAGTTTTTGAAGCAACCTTGACGAATCCTAAGTTGGGACAATTCGATACCGAGTTGACGCAAGAATTTTTCCAGGCATTCGCGTTTAATGCACAAATGACGCTTCATGAAAAAGTGCTTTACGGTACTAATACGCATCATAAAATCGAAAGTTTGTTTAAAGCAACTGGTCGTGCCTTACGTGAGGCGATTACGATCAATCCTGAAATTCAAGGAGTGAATTCGACGAAAGGAGTGCTGTAATGATAGCAGTCATTGATTACGATGCAGGGAACACACGGAACGTTTTACGAGCTTTAGAAGCAATCGGGGTCGAAGCAGAACTGACCAGTGATCCTACACGTTTACGTCAAGCAGATGGATTGATCTTACCTGGTGTAGGAGCTTTTCCTAAAGCGATGGAAGAATTGGAAAAACGACACTTAATCGATGTCATCAACGAACTAGTTGAAAAGCAAATCCCCTTATTAGGTATTTGTTTGGGCATGCAATTATTGGTCGAGTCCAGTCAAGAGCATGGCGCAACGAAGGGATTTGGTTTTATTCCAGGAGTATGTCGGCCGTTACAGGCAACAAAAGACTATCCTGTACCACATATGGGATGGAATCAAGTTCACTTGAATCATGAAGATGCCTTGACTAAAGGAATCGATCAGGAATATGTCTATTTTGTACATAGTTATTATACCGATGTCGCAGATGCGTATTTGCGGATGTATAGTGAGTATAATGGCCGCGTACCGGCAATGATTTCAAAAGGTGCTGTATTTGGTGCACAATTTCATCCGGAAAAATCCGGTGACCAAGGTCATCAAATTCTAAAAAATTTTAAGGAGTATGTATATGGAAATTCTACCAGCAATTGATTTAAAAGACGGAAAAGCCGTCCGTTTATACCAAGGGGATTTTTCGAAACAAACAATCGTGAATGCTTATCCTTTAGAACAAGCAAAACTTTTTGCTAAAGCTGGTTTGACGTATCTGCATGTCGTGGATTTAGATGGTGCTCTAGAAAAAAAAGCAGTCAATGCAAATCTGATCGCCCAATTAAAACAAGAAAGCCAAATGAAAGTTGAAGTAGGTGGCGGGATTCGGACGATGGACCAAATAAAAGCATATCTAGAAGTCGGGATCGACCGTGTGATCTTAGGATCGATGGCAGCTAAAGAACCATTGTTTGTTAAAGAAGCGATCGCACGTTTTGGTGCCGAACAGATCGTTGTTGGGATCGATGCAAAAAATGGTCAAGTTGCAATCGAAGGTTGGCAAGAAGTAACGGCACTTGATTACATTGAACTGGCAAAACAGTTAGCAGAGTATGGAGCAGCCACATTTATTTATACAGATGTGGCAAAAGACGGCACGCTGTCGGGACCAAATTTTGACCATTATCGCAACTTGATCGCAGCCCTACCAAATTGTCAAATTATCGCGTCTGGTGGCATCCACAGTAAAGAAGATTTGATTGAACTTGCTCAATTAGGTGTAGCAGGAGCCATCGTTGGGAAAGCGTATTATAGTGGGGCATTATCATTAGAAGACTTAGCGAAAGTCAATGGAGGTGCACAATGTTAGCCAAACGGATCATCCCTTGTTTGGATGTGACAGATGGCCGTGTCGTAAAAGGCGTCAATTTCGTTGATCTTACTGACGTAGGGGATCCAGTTGCAATTGCCAAGGCATACTATGAACAAGGATGCGATGAATTGGTCTTTTTAGATATTAGTGCGACGCATGAGGGACGCCAAACGATGGTCGATGTCGTGTCCAAAACAGCAGATCAAGTCTTTATTCCCTTTACTGTCGGGGGTGGAATTCGCAGTGTAGCGGATATGAATGCAATGCTAAAAGCTGGTGCCGATAAAGTCGCGGTCAATTCGGCTGCGATTCAACATCCAGATTTGATTACGCAAGGAGCTCAAAAATTTGGCAATCAGTGTATCGTCGTCGCCATCGATGCAAAACGTGTTGGTGACAGTTGGCATGTATTTGTAACCGGTGGGCGTAAAGACACGGGAATCGATGCTATTGAGTGGGCTAAAGAAGCTGTACGTTTAGGAGCAGGTGAGTTGCTCGTTACCTCGATGGATAAGGACGGAACGAAGTCAGGTTATGACTTAGCATTGTATCAAGCAATCAGTCAAGTCGTTGACGTTCCTGTCATCGCGTCAGGAGGAGCTGGCAATCAAGCAGATATTGTCGAGGTCTTAGCGAAAACCCCAGCTACTGGTGCGCTAGCGGCAAGTATTTTTCACTATAATGAAGTGACGATCCCTTCCTTAAAACAAGAATTAAAAAAACAACAGATTCCAGTCCGGATTATAGAATAGGAGTGACGTTGATGTATCCCGATTTTAAAAAACAAGATGGATTAGTCCCAGCTATTGTGACGGATGCTACGACCAAAGAAGTCCTGATGTTGGCCTATATGAATCAAGAAAGTTATGAGAAGACATTAGCTACAGATGAAACTTGGTTTTATTCTAGAAGCCGCAAGGGATTATGGCATAAAGGTGAAACCAGTGGGCACGTGCAACGAGTAGTCGGAATCAAAATCGATTGTGACAACGATACGCTCTTAATTGAAGTCGAACAAACAGGAGCCGCTTGTCATACAGGTGAAAAAAGCTGTTTTTACCGTACGATTAAATAACGAAAAGTCAGGAGGAAAATCAATGTTTGAAGAGTTGTATCAAGAAGCCTTAGACCGCAAGCAACATCCTAAAGAAGGATCTTATACCAATTATCTATTGGATAAGGGGTTGGATAAGATTTTAAAAAAAGTTGGAGAAGAAGCAACGGAAGTCGTGATCGCAGCAAAAAACGAGGAGCAGTCTGAATTGATTTTAGAAGCAAATGACTTATTGTATCACCTAAGCGTATTACTTGTAGAAAAAGGTATTCCACTTGAGGCATTAAAAGCAGAAGCACAGACGCGAATTGGGAAACAAAGTCGTTTATCGGAACGCAAAGAAATCAATGAATATTAAAACATGTTATTTTAAAATGCGCAAAAAGCCAACGATTTAAAGTTCGTTGGCTTTTTTTAAAAAATAAAATGAAATTTAAATGAGTTGTATTAAAAATAAATGAAAAAACATGTTGACTTTGCTTAAAATAATCGCTAAACTGACAACAACCTTTAAATTAACAGACAATTCAAACAATAAAAGATAAAGAGGAGAGACCCGATATGACCAAGCGAACAGTAATGAATCAATCAGTCATTATTTTATTAATTAGACCCAGGACTTAGAATGTTTTCGTTATTTTCGAAACAGTTCAAGTCCTATTTCGCTTGGTAGATGGGACTTTTGCTAAAGCATCCCATCTTGATGGGATGCTTTTTTTATATGAGAGGATGAAAAACATGCGCAGTGATCAAATCAAAAAAGGCATCGAAGCCGCACCTGCAAGAAGTTTATTATATGCAACAGGACAAGTTAAAAATGCTCGGGATATGCAAAAACCCTTTATTGCGATTTGCAATTCCTATATCGATATTGTCCCAGGACATGTCCACTTAAGAGAGTTAGCCGATATTGCCAAAGAAGCGATTCGTGAAGCCGGAGGCATTCCTTTTGAGTTTAATACGATTGGTGTCGATGATGGAATCGCAATGGGCCACATCGGGATGCGTTATTCATTACCAAGTCGGGAGTTGATCGCCGATTCCGCAGAAACAGTAATCAATGCGCATTGGTTTGATGGTGTCTTTTACATGCCAAACTGTGACAAGATCACGCCAGGCATGTTGCTAGCTGCGATGCGGACGAATGTCCCCGGAATTTTTTGTTCAGGTGGACCGATGAAAGCAGGTGTGGATCCAAGAGGCCATACCGCAACACTTTCGACAATGTTCGAAGCAGTCGGAACGTTTAAAGAAGGTAAGATGACGGAAGAAGAATTTAAACAATTAGAAAAAAATGCGTGTCCGACGTGTGGATCTTGTGCGGGCATGTTTACGGCAAACTCGATGAACTGCTTGATGGAGATTTTAGGCTTGGCGTTACCTGGAAATGGCACAACGCTTGCTGTATCTAAAGAGCGTCGTGATCTAGTTCGTGAATCGGCGTTTCACTTAATGGATCTAGTCAAAAAACAAATTAAACCACGAGACATCGTGACTAAAGAAGCAATCGATGACGCATTTGCATTAGATATGGCAATGGGGGGATCGACAAATACAGTCTTGCATACATTAGCGATTGCCAAAGAAGCTCAGATTGAATATGAACTAAGCGATATCAATGAGATCGCCAAACGTGTGCCTTATCTTTCAAAGATTGCACCATCTTCTGAATATTCGATGCATGATGTGCATGAAGCAGGCGGAGTATCGGCCATCATCAATGAGCTTGTCAGTATCGAAGGGTGTATCCATCCTGATCGCATTACGGTCACAGGCAAAACGATTCGTGAAAATGTTGCTGCGTGTACTATCAAAAATGAAGCCGTGATCCATCCGAAAGAAGATCCATATAGTCCAGTCGGTGGTTTATCGATCTTATATGGCAACATCGCGCCGGAAGGCAGTGTGATCAAAGTCGGTGGGGTTGATCCAAGTATCAGTACGTTTACTGGTAAAGCGATTTGTTTTTCTACACATGACGAAGCCGTTACTGCAATCGATAATGGCACGGTGAAAAAAGGGCATGTCGTCGTGATTCGCTATGAAGGGCCAAAAGGAGGTCCAGGTATGCCAGAAATGTTAGAGCCCACTTCAAGGATCGTAGGTCGAGGCTTAGGTAAAGACGTTGCGCTGATTACCGATGGCCGTTTTTCAGGTGCTACTCGTGGAATTGCGATTGGACACGTTTCACCAGAAGCAGCTGCAGGTGGACCAATCGCAGCGATTCAAGACGGCGATGTGATCGAAATCGATCTGACAAAACGGACGATGCATCTAGATATCACTGATGAAGAACTGATGGAGCGAATGCAACATTTACCGATATTCAAAGCAAAAGTTCGTTCTGGTTGGTTAGCACGTTACACGGCACTGGTCACTTCGGCGCATACTGGAGCGATCATGCAGATCCCAGAGGAATTATTATCGTAAGGAGGCAAAAAAATGACAAAACGAACTGGAGCACATCAACTACTTGACGCATTAGCAGCTCAAGAAGTCGAATTTATTTTTGGCTATCCAGGTGGAGCGGTATTGCCGATTTATGATGCATTATATGATTATCAAAAGATCAAACATATTCTAGTTCGACACGAACAAGGAGCGACACATGCAGCTCAAGGATATACAAAAGTATCAGGAAAACCAGGTGTGGTACTAGTGACAAGTGGTCCAGGTGCGACGAATGCAGTCACGGGAATCGCAGATGCGATGAGTGATTCCTTGCCGATGATCGTATTAACTGGTCAAGTAGCAACTAGTGGTATTGGTAAAGATTCCTTTCAAGAAGCAGATATGCTTGGTATCACGATGCCAATTACCAAATACAATTACCAAATCCGTGCCGTAGAAGAAATCGAAAAAGTAGTCAACGAGGCTTTTCATTTAGCCACAACAGGACGAATGGGGCCAGTTGTGATCGATATTCCTAAAGATTTGATGGCACAATTGATTGAACTTGAAGCACCACAAAAAACACCAGTTTCCTTGCCGAACTACCAACCAAATCGCTTGCCAAATCCACAGCAGATCAAAAAAGTATTGGAGGCCTTAAGCCAAGCCAAACGTCCTTTAGTTTTAGTGGGTGCCGGTGTAAGTCATGCACATGCAACAAAAGAATTAAGAGCCTTTATTCAACACTATCAGTTACCGACGTTAACGACATTACTTGGATTAGGCGTCGTTGCAAATGATGATCCCTTGTTTTTAGGAATGGGAGGGATGCATGGTTCTTACGCGGCAAACATGGCATTGACAGAATGTGATTTATTATTAAATTTTGGCTCGCGTTTTGATGATCGTTTAGCCAGTTCACCAAGTGACTTTGCGCCTCATGCCAAAATCGTCCATGTCGATTTAGATCCTGCGGAGATTGGGAAAGTCGTACGGGTGGATATTCCTCTAGTAGCGGATGCAAAAGAAACATTGCTCGCGTTAAATCAAGCAGATCAATTGCCTCAAATGGATCGAAAAGACTGGAGTGAGACACTTGCTGAATATAAGCTCCATTACCCGTTTACGTATGAAGCCAGTTCCGATCAGATCAAACCACAAGCAGTGATCGAAACAATTGGTCGTCTAACAAATGGTGAAGCATTAGTGGCAACTGATGTCGGGCAACATCAAATGTGGGTTGCACAATTTTATCCATTTACAAGTGATCATCAACTAATCACTAGTGGCGGTTTGGGCACGATGGGCTACGGGATTCCGGCAGCAATCGGTGCTCAAATTGCCCAGCCTGATCGTAAGGTAGTCATTTTCGTTGGCGATGGTGGCTTTCAAATGACCAACCAAGAATTGATCTTACTGAAACAATACCAACTACCGATTAAGGTGATCTTATTGAACAACCATACTTTAGGGATGGTTCATCAATGGCAACATACTTTTTTTAGTGATCATTATTCAGAATCAGAGTTTGAGCAACAACCAAATTTTGTAGCTTTGGCTAAGGCCTATGGATTAGATGCATTTACGCTATCTGATCCTCAGACCGTCGAGGCACAGTTGGCTAAAGCTTTTGACGATCCAAATGCTCAGGTCATTGAGATCATTATCCCGGCTAGTGAAGAAGTATTGCCGATGGTGCCTGCAGGAAAAGCCAATAACCAAATGATTGGGGTGGTTAGAGTATGAGAAGGATCCTAAGTGCTATTGTAAGCAATCAAGAAGGTGTCTTAAATCGCTTCACGGGGATATTGACCAGAAGACAAGTCAACATCGAAAGTATTACTGTCGGAGAAACCGAGGATCCTTTGTGGTCTAGGATTACTATTGTGATCCAAGTGAAAAGTTTAGAAGAAGTACAACAAGTTATGAAGCAGTTGCATAAAATGATCGATGTAAAAAAAGTATCGGATATGACACAGCGACAAGCGATCGAACGCGAATTAGCGTTAGTTCGCATCCATGCACCTCTTGAACAACGTGCAGCGATCCAAACGACAATCGAACCGTTTCGAGCGACGATCGTTGATGCACATGAAAAAGCATATATCATTCAAATCACTGGTCACCACGAAAAAATCACCGCGTGTATCGAAAGTTTACGACCATTTGGTATTGTAGACATTGCGCGCACGGGTGTGGTTGGATTAACAAGAACACAATCTACTTAGGTAGTGTGTCTATAAAATTAGAGGAGGCAACAACATGGCAAAAGTATATTATGATGATTCAGTAAAGAACGAGGTATTGAAAGATAAAGTTGTAGCGATTATCGGTTATGGATCACAAGGTCATGCTCACGCACAAAATTTACGTGATAATGGACATCAAGTGATCATCGGTGTTCGTCCAGGTCAATCAGCGGAAATGGCAAAAGCTGATGGATTTGATGTATTTGAAGTTGATGAAGCCACAAAAAAAGCCGATGTCATCATGATTTTAGCACCAGATGAAATTCAAGGAACGTTATATGAGACGCAGATCAAACCAAACTTGACCTCTGGAAATGCACTTGCATTTGCTCATGGATTTAATATCCATTTTGATGTGATTACGCCTCCAAAAGATGTGGATGTGTTTTTAGTAGCCCCTAAAGGCCCAGGACATTTAGTACGTCGAACCTTTACCCAAGGTTTTGCAGTTCCAGCTTTATTTGCAGTTTACCAAGATGCAACAGGACACGCGACTGACTTTGCTTTAGCCTATGCTAAAGGAATCGGGGCCACTCGCGTTGGTGTTTTGGAAACAACCTTTAAAGAAGAAACCGAGACGGATCTATTTGGAGAACAGGCTGTATTATGTGGTGGGTTGACGAGTATGATCGAAGCTGGATTTGAAACGTTAGTCGAAGCCGGATACCAACCAGAATTGGCGTATTTTGAAGTATGTCATGAAATGAAGTTGATCGTAGACTTGATTTATGAAGGAGGATTTGCCAAAATGCGTCATTCGATCTCAAATACAGCAGAATATGGCGATTATGTTTCAGGACCACGTGTTATTACAGAACAAACAAAAGCCAATATGAAAGCTGTCTTGGCGGATATTCAAAATGGAAAATTCGCAAAAGGCTTCATTGAAGATAACGAACAAGGATTTAAGCACTTTAAAGAAATGCGTCAAGAAAATGCAGGTCATCCAATCGAAGCAGTGGGAGAAGAATTACGTAAAATGATGCCATTTGTGAATGGTCAATAAGTGAAATAAAAAAGGAAGTGTTTAGATGGAAGTCGTCAAAACAAATCAAAGTGTCTCCAAACAAACGATCGAAGCGGCCTATCAAACGTTGCAACATGTCGTAACCAAAACGCCACTACAATATGATCGGTATTTATCTGAACGATATGCCTGTAAGGTCTATTTAAAACGTGAAGATTTGCAAAAAGTCCGTTCATTCAAACTACGTGGTGCATACTATGCCATCACACAACAAGAACGTGCGATCATTGAGCGAGGAGTAGTTTGTGCGAGTGCCGGCAACCATGCACAAGGTGTGGCGTATACCTGTCAGGAATTAACGATTCCAGGTGTGATTTTTATGCCCACTCCGACACCGCAACAAAAAATCAACCAAGTCCAATTTTTTGGCGGAGGAATGGTCGACATTCGACTAGTAGGCGATACATTTGACGAAGCCGCACAAGCAGCTAAAGTTTATGCGACTGTAAACGGACTTCCATTTATTGCCCCTTTTGACGATCAAGCGATTATTTCAGGTCAAGGAACAGTGGCTCTAGAAATCATGCAACAAGCCATGCAACAAGAATTGACGATCGATTATGTGCTGGCAGCTGTTGGTGGTGGTGGTTTACTCAGTGGAGTAGGGGTATATACAAAAGCTATGAGTCCAAGTACTCACGTGATCGGAGTCGAACCAGAGGGAGCGCCGTCAATGGCGGCTGCACTAGCTCAAAATGGACCAGTTACACTAGAGCAACTAGATAAATTTGTTGATGGTGCTGCAGTACAACGAGTTGGAGAACTCACGTATCAATACGTAAAACAAACGACAGATGCAGTGTATACAGTACCAGAAGGAGAGATTTGTCAGACCATTTTGGATCTTTACAGTAAACAAGCGATCGTCGTCGAACCAGCTGGAGCACTAAGCGTTGCTGCATTAGAACAAATGAAAGAGCAAATTAAAGGGAAAACAGTCGTCTGTGTGATTAGTGGTGGAAATAATGACATTAGCCGGATGGAAGAAATTGAAGAACGTGCACTGATTTATCAAGGGTTAAAGCATTACTTTTTGGTGAATTTTCCACAGCGTCCCGGTGCTTTAAAAGAATTTGTTACAAAAGTTTTAGGACCAGACGATGATATCACCCGCTTTGAATATACCAAAAAAGTCAATCGTCGCACTGGACCAGTCGTTTTAGGCATCCAATTAAAAGAAGCGCAAGCTATTGAATCCTTATTGGAACGATTAACTGCTTTTGATTCAACATTTATTGATTTGAGTAAACATCCATCTTTGTACACTCTACTTGTATAATCTTTATAGATTATACAAGTTTTTTTATGCTTATAATCTTATAAAAATACGAAAAAACATAATTTAAACGAATAAAAAAAGATTTTTTTGAAAATTTATTGAAAAAAGCATTGATTAATGAATGAATATGTATTATATTACTTAATAAATATTGAATTTTTATTCAAGAAAAGAGGGGTTATATGAATATTGGGATTTTAGGAGTGACTGGATACGGAGGCGCGATAGTCTATCAACTGATGCAACAACATCCACACGTCGACAACATTTATTTATATGGAAACCCTGATAAACCAGCGCAAAAATTATCAGATGTCGTGGATCAATTTTATCTAGACGATACTATGATTACGCCATTTGATGTTGATTTGGTCGTAAACGAAGTAGATTGTTTATTCAGTGCTACTTCATCCGGAGTCGCAAAAGAGATGTTGGGCTCATTGATCGATCAAAAATTCCCAATTATTGACCTATCTGGTGATTTTCGTTTGTCAGATGAAGCGAGTTATCAAAAATGGTATAAACGTGCACATCCTAAATTAAATGAATCGTTAGCCATTACCTATGGATTAGCAGAATTTACTAAAGAATATAGTGCTTATGTTGCAAATCCGGGTTGTTATGCCACGGCAACTTTGCTAGGTCTTGCACCGCTCGCGCAAGCAAACGTACTAGACCCTAATTTTATTATTGTCGATGCCAAATCAGGCGTTTCTGGAGCAGGAAAGAGTTTAGCGTTGTCGAGTCATTTTTCTTTTATCGATGAAAACCTTTATCCATATAAACTAAATGAACACCAACATATCCCAGAAATGATGAACCAATTAAAACAATGGGATGAGAAGATCCCAGCTATTCAGTTTACGACGACACAAGTACCGTTAAATCGAGGATTGATGGCAACGATTTACGTGAAGTTAAATCAAAATATGACGCAAGCACAAATCGATAAGTTATTTTTAAATACATACCATCAAACACCGTTTGTGCACTACTTAAATGAGCGCATTCCTTCATTAAAAGAGGTTGTTGGAACAAACCACTGTGCGATAGGTGCTGTATTCAATGAAACGACACAAGTGTTAACAATCGTATCTGTAATCGATAATTTATTAAAAGGTGCTGCAGGACAAGCAGTTCAAAATTTCAATCAAATGTTTGGCTTTGACGAAACAACGGCACTACCGCTGTTTGCGCAACTGCCTTAAAGGGGAAAATTAGATGGAGACTACAATGAAAACAATCGCATTTACTTGGCCAAAGGGGTTTAAAAGTGATGCTTTACATATTGGATTACGTCAAAAAAAATTAGATTTTGGCTGGGTCGTGTCGAATGTTCCGGCTGCAGCTGCAGGTGTCTATACGCTCAATCAATTTTGCGCAGCACCCACAGCTAAGACCAAGCAACTGATCAAAAAGAACCATCAATTGCAAGCTTTAGTCATGAACAGTGCGATCGCCAATGCTTGCACAGGAGAACAAGGGATGCAAGATGTGCAGCAAACTCAAAAATTAGCTGCTGAACGATTAGGGATCGATCCAGAATTAGTTGGGATCGCTTCAACAGGACTGATCGGAGCGTATTTACCAATGGATAAAATCAAAAATGGAATAGCGCAATTAGAACAAACGCAAAATACTGCGATTACAAGTGCGATCTTAACAACAGATACGATTGAAAAAACAATTTGCGTGACAAGCGAAATCGATGGAAAAACTTGTACATTTACGGGCTTTGCAAAAGGTTCAGGAATGATTCATCCCAATATGGCGACGATGCTAGGATTTGTAATGACTGATTGTGCAATTGCTCCAGCAGCCTTACAACAAATCTTGAGTGAATTGACTGATCAAACATTCAACCAAATCACAGTCGATGGAGATATTTCAACAAATGATATGGTGATTTGTTTGGCAAACGGTCAAGCAAAAAATACGTTGGTGGAAACGACTTCTGCAACTTATCAAACGGTTAAAGCAATTTATCATCACATTCTAGAAACGCTAGCTAAAGCGATTGCTAAAGATGGTGAAGGCGCAACAAAATTAATTGAAGTTCATGTAACCAAAGCAAAAAGTGTGTTAGATGCACAAAAAGCTGCTAAAGCGATTGTGGGATCTAGCTTAGTCAAATCAGCGATTTTTGGTGCTGATCCAAACTGGGGACGAATCATCAGCTCACTTGGGGCAACGGCAATTACACTAGATCCTAATGCGGTGACAGTAGCCATTAATCACCATAAAGTCGTAGAGCATAGTCAAGCGATCGCTTTTGATGAAGCATTGATCAGTCAGACATTGAAATGTGAAGATATTTTAATTGAAGTTTCTTTAGATGTCGGATCAAGTGAAGCCAAAGCATGGGGTTGTGATCTAACGTATGAATACGTCAGAATCAATGCGACGTACACTACTTAAGAAAGAAGGACGCACTATGAAACAATTAATCGTCATCAAAGTCGGTGGGAACGCCTTAGAAGAATTGACGCCAGCTTTTTTTGCACAACTGAGTTATTGGCATAAACAAGGAAAGCGAATTTTACTTGTCCATGGTGGAGGCAATACGATCAGTGAATGGGCACAACAATTAGCACTTCCTGTAAAAAAAGAAAATGGGATCCGTGTGACAGATGAGCAAACATTAGCCATTACGAAAATGGTATTACTAGGTGAGATCCAACCTCAATTTCTCGCAATGTTTACTCGCTATCAACTTCCAGTCTTTGGTTTACACGCTGCGATGGATCAATTGATCACAGGAACGTATTTAGACCAAGAAAAATACGGATATGTTGGAAATATTACTGGTGTAAATCAAGAAAAATTTGCTCATATTTTAGCACAAGGAATCGGTGTCATCGCTCCGTTAGCATTAGATTCTAAGGGGCAATGGCTAAATGTCAATGGAGATACAGCAGCTGCACAAATTGCCAGTTTTCTGCAAGCAGAAGCCTTATATTTCCTAACGGATGTTCCGGGTGTATTACATCAAGGAGAGGTCGTCAAAGTCTTGACGCAAAAACAAGCACAAGTACTAAAAAAACAAAATATCGTCACTAAAGGGATGCAACCTAAATTAGCAGCAGCCTTTTATGCGGCTTACACTGGTGTACAAAAAATTACGGTAACCAATAGTTTAACGACAGTGGGTACGAGTATTCAGAAAGGAAATGATCAACATGACGACACTTTTTCAAACTTATAAACAACATCCTTTTGAATTGACTGAAGGGCATGGCGTTACCTTATATGATCAACAAGCAAATGCCTATCTAGATTTAACAAGTGGAATCGGTGTATGTAACTTAGGTTACAATCATCCAACACTGAATCAAGCTGTCCAAACACAATTGGGTAAAATCTGGCATACGTCAAATCTATATCAAAGTTCTTTACAAGAAAAAGTAGCAAGTAAACTGGTGCCAACAGAGGACTATGCCGTTTTCTTTTGTAATTCAGGGACAGAAGCAAACGAAGCAGCTTTGAAATTAGCGCGTAAAGCTTCAGGAAAAACTGCGGTGTTGTCCTTTGCGCATTCATTTCATGGACGAACAACTGGTGCGTTATCGGTGACTGGAAACGAAGGGATCAAAGAAGGATTCGGTCCTTTATTAGAAGACGTGACGTTTGGTACATATAATGATTATCCTTCACTAGATCTGATCCATGACGAACTGGCAGCAGTAATCGTGGAGATCATTCAAGGAGAGGGTGGAGTTATTGCAGGAACTGCTGATTGGCTAGAAGCTTTAAATGATACTTGTCATGAACAAGGTGTCTTATTGATCATCGATGAAGTCCAAACGGGTATGGGACGCACAGGAAAACGTTATGCATTTGAGCACTATGCGATGCAACCAGATATTATTACTGTAGCAAAAGGATTGGCCAATGGCTTACCAGTTGGGGCGATGATTGGGAAAAAAGCGTTAGCACCTTCATTTGGACCAGGAAGTCATGGAACGACATTTGGTGGTAATCCTTTAGCCTTGACTGCAGCCGATACGGTTCTTGATTTACTGACGCCGACATTTTTAGAAGCGGTAACGCAAAAATCACATCTTTTATGGTACTTTTTAGAAAAAGAACTAAATGGTGTACAAAAAGTTCAAGCAATTACAGGAAAAGGGATGATGGTTGGGATCCAATTAGCTCCAGAGATTCCAGTTTCAGAAGTAATCGCTAAATTACATCAAAAAGGTATTTTAACGTTATCCGCTCAGCAAAACACCTTACGCTTATTGCCACCTTTAGTTATCAAAGGGGCACAATTGATTCAAGCGATCCAAGAAATCAAAGAAGTCATTGTTTATTCAGCAAATGTATCTGAGGTGACAGTATGAGCCATTTTCAAGGAAGATCTTTTTTGAAAGAGACAGATTTTACCAAAAAAGAGTGGGAATATTTGATTGGTTTTTCGCTTCATTTAAAGACGTTAAAACAACAACAAATTCCTCATCCATATCTTTTAGGAAAAAATATCGCATTGTTATTTGAAAAGACATCGACGCGTACACGTTCCGCATTTACGGTTGCGGCAAACGACTTAGGTGCGCATCCTGAGTTTTTAGGAAAAGCAGATATTCAATTTGGAAAAAAAGAATCGGTCGCAGATACCGCTAAAGTTTTAGGAAGTATGTTTGATGCCATCGAGTATCGTGGGTTCTCGCAATCTATCGTAGAAGAACTAGCGAAAAAAAGTCAGGTTCCAGTTTGGAATGGGTTGACCGATGAGTGGCATCCAACACAAATGCTAGCAGATTTTATGACGATCAAAGAACACTTTGGAACTTTAGAAAATAAAGTGTTGACTTATCTAGGCGATGGGCGCAATAACGTCGCAAATAGCTTACTGATCACGGGTGTGTTATTAGGTGTCGAAGTTCGTATCGCAGCACCAAGTAACTTGCAACCAAGTGCCGAGGTCGTCGCATTGGCAAAACAGTTTGCAGCTCCAAACACGTCATTTATGATTACCGATGATCTCAATGAAGCGGTACTTGGAGCCGATGTATTGTACACGGACGTCTGGATTTCGATGGGAGAAGATGTTGATACAACAGCACGCCTGAATCAGCTATTTCCTTACCAAGTGAACCAAGCGTGCATTGAAGCAACGCAAAATGAAGAGGTCATTTTTTTACATTGTTTGCCTGCTTTTCATGACTTGCAAACAGTCGAAGGGAAAACGTTAGCGCAATCATTAGGCGTTGACGCATTAGAGGTGACGGACGAAGTCTTTTTAAGTCCACGTTCATTAGTGTTTACTCAAGCTGAAAATCGAATGCATGCCATCAAAGCGATTATGGCAGCGACATTGGGAAATCTCTATATTCCAGACCTCAATAAATAAAACAAGAGACACTCACAATTGTGAATGTCTCTTGTTTTATTTGCTAAAGCGAAATAGTAAAAAGTAAGAAACGCCTGCACTTGCTAGAATCAATAAGAGTTGCAAGGTGGTATTCATAAAACTAGAAAAGGATAAGGCAGCAAATTGATTGTAGATACTTACTAAACCATTGACGTACAAGAAGGGACTGACACCTAAAAGAATCGATTGGTACTCGTGTTTGCTTAGTTTGATCAAAAGATAGATCGTTAAACCAACTAAGATAATAGAAAAAGCAGTAATAATAAAAGCGTGTGGTAAAACGATCTCCCACGTCGTTCGTAAATAAAATTGCGAGAATAAAAATCCACCAAATAAACAAGCACTACCGATTGCTACAAGTAGTGTGGATAACCATTTAGGGACTTTGGTATAGATCATCGTTTGGATAAACCACAACAATCCGGCAACACCACAAGCGCTGATGATGGCATTACTGACTAAGATCGCAAGGCTAAAGCGGTTGATTCCGGTAGTAAATTGACCAATGAAACTAAAGAAGGTCAAAATCCCAAAAGTTAATCCGATAAAGGAACTGATTTGTTTGATCGATGCTTTAGGGAGTGCGTTTAATAGCGCATCTGCATGTTCTTTTGGTGATCGTCCAAAATAATCCTCGGCTGTTTCATTTTCTTGTTGAGCAGTGAGAATATCTTGTAAGATCATTAAGAGTGTTTCTTCGATCAATCGATCTTCAATCAACCAGCCTTTTAAGCGGAAATAGACGAGTAGATCCTCATAATAGACCATATTCTCATCATTTAATTGTTTTCTTAATTCGTTATTTTGTTCAATTAACTGGGTGACTTCATTCATGTAGATCCTCCTGTGCAGTGGTTAAAATCGTAGTTACAATTTGATTCAATTGTTGCCATTCTTCTTGAAAATTCATTAAATATGCGCGTCCATTATCCGTGATTTGATAATATTTACGATCAGGTCCATCTTCAGAAGGATGCATCGTACTCTTTAATAAAGCGCGTTTTTCGAGTTTTTGTAGTAAAGGATAGATGGTTCCACCAATAACTTGTGGAAAGCCTTGATTACGTAATACTTGTACAAGTTCATAGCCATAAACTTCTTTGGTAGAAATGATTGCTAAGACACAACCTTCTAAAGTTCCTTTTAACAATTGACTATTGGCCACAAGGTTCTCCTTTCTAGTATGTATTACATATTAGTATAACAAACAATCACTAAGTTGTAAAACATAGTAGTCAGCGTAAAAAAGGATGTGACAGATTTTTGCCACATCCCAAAAATTAACTAAACGGTATTTAAAAAGGGCGGATCACTTTTTAAACAGCTTTTTAACGCTGTTCTCCTTCATGACGCGTTGCAAAGCGATTCGCAAAATCTTCTTGAACATATACCGAAATCTGGCCATCATTTACTGGGAAATCAGCACTACCTGTCTCATCTAAAATGATTTTTTCTTCATTATGGCCCAAAATATCGACGAACGTTTTGCCACCAAAACGAGCATGGATAGTCATTTGTTTACGTCCACCTGTTGCATTGGTCATCAACACGGCCATACCAGCATCTTCTTGATCCTCTGCACCAATACTTGACCAGCCGATAATCGACTCATCATCAAAATAATCGACTTGTTGTCCATCCATTAAATGGGTACGCGCATAAAGCAATGCTTCGAGTGCTTCTCCAACAGGTTCTACCTCTTGGGATGGCATCCCATAAAGATCACCCCAAAAGACTACTGGGATTCCTTCTTTACGCAATAAGATTAAAGAATAAGCATGCAGTTTAAACCAGCCTTCGACCCATGACTCTAAACTTTGGCCTTTTTGGGTGTCGTGGTTGTCTACGAATGTTACGGCAAAATCAGGTTGCGATTGAACGAGTGTATTGTTGAAAATTTCAGTCATATTATATTCACCATTAGACTGAGCTGCTTCAAAGAAATTAAAATGTAAAGGCACATCGAATAAATGGATCATATTCCCACTAGATTTTAAATAGTCTTCTAATTTATCGATTTCATTTGCCCAATATTCACCTACAACAAACAACTCGCGCCCAGCTTGTTCATTACGATTAGATAACCAATCTACAAAGTAAGAAAATTCGATATGTTTTACAGCATCGAGACGGAAACCATCGACTTGAGTTTGATCATAAAACCATTGTCCCCATTTTTCTAATTCTTCGTGCGTTTCTGGATTGTTCATATCTAGATCGCAACCCATCAAGTAATCAAAATTCCCATTTTCATCATCGACCGCATCATCCCAACCTTTGTCAGCGAAATTGAAAATTGCATGGCTGTTCGTACGTTCATCATAATCGATTCCTGAAAAGTTCTCCCACGTCCAAACATAATCACTATATTGTTTATGACGACCTTCATAGGTAAATTTTGTCCAAGCTTCGATTTCGACTTCATCACTGATTTCTTCATTACGATTTTCTGCATTATATTTGGTAGCAGGGACTTTTTCTGTTTCGTCAGCACCTAGCATTTGATTGAAGACGATATCTGCAAACACTTCTAGTCCTGCATCTTTTAACGCATGAATTGCGTGTAAATATTCTTCTTTGGTTCCATATTTTGTAGGGATCGTGCCTTTTTGATCAAATTCACCTAAGTCGTAACGATCATACACGCCGTAACCTACGTCATTTTTTCCTTCGGCCGCTTTTGAAGAAGGCGGCATCCAAACACCTGTAAATCCTAACGCCTGTAGTTCCTTACTTTTTTCTGCCAACAGGTTCCAATGCGTACCATCTGCTGGTAAATACCATTCAAAACCTTGAAGTATCAATTTTTTCGTCATAGCATTTCCTCCATCTTTGTAAGTACTGTTATCGATTAAAATTTGTGTTGCTCTTATTTTACCCTATTCGTTTTAAAATACGCAATTTGAAGACTTAGCTGCTGAAATATGATTAAGAACTTTCATTATTTTTTAATCTTTTTTTGCAGAACAAATTGACAAGTTCGAGATTGTCTGCGTATGATAGAAACAAATTTTCCTTATATAATAAGGTCAAAGGAGACGTTCACATATGACGATTGAGGCAATGATTCCTTTTTTAACGAAATTTAGACACGAGATGCACCGTTTTCCAGAACTATCCAATCAAGAAATCGAAACGACCAAAAAAATTAAGGCTGTTTTAGCAGAATATGAGATCGAGGTGGTCGATACAAATTTGAAAACGGGTTTGATCGCGAGAATCACAGGAGCGAATCCTGGTAAAACGATCGCCTTAAGAGCAGATATTGACGCATTGCCTATTGTCGAACAATCAGGCGTCCCTTATACCTCTGAATATCCAGGCGTGATGCATGCCTGTGGCCATGATATGCATACAAGTGTATTGTTGGGTGCTGCAATTGTATTAAAACAACAAGCTGCACAGTTAAATGGCGAGATCTTATTGGTTTTTCAAGCTGCGGAAGAAACTGGCGTGGGTGCCAAAACGGTTTTAACTAGTGGGGCATTAGCAAAAGTCGAAGCTATTTTTGGATTTCATAATGATCCATCGTTGCCAGTAGGCACACTAGGGACAAAGGCTGGAGCGTTAACGGCAGCTGTTGATCGCTTTGAAATCCAAATCAAGGCAAAAGGAGCACATGCTGCTAAGCCACACGAAGGTCGTGATCCAATGCTTGTTATTGCACAGATCATCCAAGCATTCCAACCACTGATCAGTCGTGAGATCGCACCAGATTCACATGCTGTAGTCAGTATTACGCAAGTGCATAGTGGAAGTACTTGGAACGTCATTCCAGATACGGGGATGTTAGAAGGAACTGTTCGCACGTTTAGCCGGGAAAATCGTGTTTATCTTGAACAACGGATTCGTAAGATTTTAACCCAATTAGCTTTACTTAATGAAGTCGAAATCGAGTTGTTATGGTATGGAAATTGCCCGTCAGTTTTAAATGATCCATTGTTGACGGACTTATCACTAGCTTGTTCGCGTAACGTGATGACAGAAACGAAAGTCGTAAAAGAAACGGCGATTGGTGAAGATTTTGCCTATTATCAAGAAACGATTCCTGGAAGTTTTGTCATGATCGGTTCAGGCGGGCCGTATGAACTACACGATCCGCGTTTTCGAGTAGATGATGCGATGTTGCCACAAGCGATCGATTACTTTGTTGCGTTGGCAACAGCCTATTTAAATGAATCAAATTAAAGGAGCAATAAGATGAATATCCAACAAATGCGCTATGTCGTTGCGATTGCAAATAATGGAAGTTTTCGTGAAGCAGCTAAAAAATTATATATTTCTCAACCCAGTTTGTCGCATGCGATTAAAGAATTAGAAACGGAAATTGGTATTTCTTTATTCGAACGTACGAATCATGGTGCATTTTTGACCACAACGGGAAAAGATTTTTTACAATACGCACAACAAGTACTCTCGCAAGTCAATTTATTAGAAACGCGCTTTTTGTCACCTGAAAAACGAGCGCATCATTTTTCGATCGCAAGCCAACACTATGATTTCTTATCTCATGTCGTGAGTCGATTAATCAAAGAATTTCCGGATTATACAAATTTTCGCATTTATGAAAATACGACGATGAATATTATTCAAGAAGTCGAACATTTTCGCAGCGAATTGGGTATTTTATATTTCAATGAACGCAATCGAAGAGCGTTAGTCCGGATTATTGAAAGCGGGGATATGTGTTATGAGACATTAGGTGTCTTTCAAACCCATATCTTTTTAAGCGAAACTCATCCTTTAAGTCATAAGAAAAGCCTGACTGTAGCAGATTTAGAGCCGTATCCTCAAGTTCGCTTCACGCAAGAAGAGAATCATTATACTTATTTTTCTGAAGATATTTTAGACTTTTTTGATGCAAATCAAGTGATCCATACGACCGATCGTGCTACCCTAGTTGGGATCTTGCATGAAACATTAGCTTATGGATCAGGCTCAGGGCTTGTGAAGTATCCAGAGCGACAAGGGATCGTATTGATTCCACTAGAAAACGAAGACCAAAATGAATTGATTTTGATCAAAAAGAATAACCATCAATTTAGTGAATTGGCACAAAAATTTTTGACTTATCTTGATGAGTATTTAAAAGAATGTGAGAAATAATAAAGAAGGGCCGAAATGTGAGAATATTTCGCCTTCTTTTTTTTGATTGACTTCACAATTGGAACTATTTAGAATGGTCCATGTACGAACTTTAGTTGACAGGGCTTCAGTTATGGCGATACAAAGAAACCAGAAGCTTTTCTAAAATAAGCGTCCTAAATCAAACAGATGGTTAGATTTAGAAAGCGCTCTATTTAAAAAGTGAGAAAACGAATAAAGGACGCTTTGTATACGAAAGTGGTTCTTTAGCGCTATCCCAAAAATTGGTCGATCATCTATAGACGAAAAAGGGGGAACGTACGTTGGAAAAAATAAGTAAAAAATTAGTACTCGCCATTTTAGCGACCGGAATCTTTTCATTTGCAGGAGTGTTGATTGAGACTGCGATGAATGTGACTTTCCCAAGACTGATGGAATTATTCGATGCACCATTATCACAATTACAGTGGTTGACAACGGCTTATCTATTGATGCTAGCAGTGATGATGCCGTTATCTGCTTATCTGAAACGGCGTTTTTTACTCAAACAATTATTCACGACAGCAGCACTCTTTTTTATTGGAGGCTTAGTCGTCGATGTCATTGCGCCCACACTACCGATCTTGATTATCGGACGTGTTTTACAAGGAGTCGGTACGGGGATCAGCTTACCGATGATGTTTAATATTATTTTAGAACAAGCCCCACGTAAAAAAATTGGGTTATTGATGGGGATCGGGAACTTTATTACGGCAATCGCACCTGCAATCGGACCGACTTATGGAGGAATCTTAGTTGATAGCTTAGGATGGCGGGCAGTATTTTATTTGATCATCCCGATATTAGTTCTAGCTTATATTCTAGGAATGTATACGATTGAACAAAAAACTGCACCATCAAAACCTAAATTTGATGGTTTAGGTTGGATCTACATTTCAATCGTCCTGATCGGTATGATCATGATTTTTACAGAATTTCAACATTTAGGCAGCCAAATCGTGATTTATATCGCACTCGTTATTGTCGGTAGTATTTTGGCGCTCGTTCATTATAAAAAACAAGCCCAACCGATTTTACAACTACGTCTATTCAAACGTTTAGATTTCAACTTGCATTTAGGACAGTATTTTATCGGCCAATTTGCAGTACTATCTTTTTCATTTTTGATTCCGAATATGGTTCAGATTGTCCTTCATAAATCGTCATTTGTATCAGGAGTTACGATGTTTCCAGGAGCGTTCGTAGGGGCATTATTAGCTCCGGTAGGTGGGATTTTGTATGATCGTTTTGGTGCTAAAAAACCAATCGCAACAGGTCTGATCCTACAAATGATCGGTGGCGGATTGTTCGTGTTTTTATTAAGTCAAAGTACGAGTTTTGGTTTAGCAGGGATCTATATTTTCTTTACCTTTGGAATGTCGATCAGTATGCCAAATATCATGACAAATGGTCTACAGCAATTATCTCTTAAAGATCAAGCTGACGGGAATGCACTATTTAATACATTGCAGCAATTTGCAGGAGCTGTGGGGACATCGATTGTGGCAGCGATTGTGGCGAGCGATACTTCAAAAAATCAGTTTACTGGATTTCATTCTGCTTTCTTCTTTATTTTTGTAGTTTTGATCATCGATGTTCTATTGTTTATCTGGCTTGCAAAATATGAGAAACGTAAAACTTCTTTTACAGATTAAACTAAAAAATAGTGTTGCTTTCTTCTTTTCTCACGTATACTAAAGGGAAGACCGAAAGAATGGAGTGAAGTAGTATGTCAGAAAAATTAGTTCAACCAGTCGGACCGTATTCTTTAGTACGACGAGCAGGTTCTTTATTATTTGTATCGGGTCAACTAGGGATCGATCCCCAAACCAATCAATTGGTTGGTGGTGTTGAAAAACAATTGTCCACGGCAATTGAAAATGTCAAACGAATCTTAGCATCAGAAGGTGCTAGTTTGACAGATATTGTGAAAACGACTGTGCTGTTAGCGGACATGGCTGACTTTACGACCATCAATGAACTATATGCCATCTACTTTAGTGAACCGTATCCGGCAAGAAGCACGTATGCGGTAAACACATTGCCATTAAACGCTAAAGTTGAAATCGAAGTGATCGCGATGGTCTCAGAATAACACAAGCAGCCGTAGTAAAAGTAGCAACTACAAGAAATAAGCTGAAATCTTACCAATAATTATTTTATTTAATTCGGTAAGATTTTGGCTTATTTTTGACAGGTCTATTTTGGGAATACTGTTTATTCATTTTTTAGGAGATGTGACGAATTTTGTCACATCTCTTTTTTTAATTAAACGGGAAGGAAACTCGGTATTTTAATGCCGAGATGAATTCCCGTTCTGTTTCTTTTTAGTTTACATATAGTAATGGTATAATTGTCTAGGGGTGCTGATATGAAAGATGATAAACAATTTACATATGGTAGGACTTCTGTATACAATTTAAACTACCATTTAATTTGGGGAACCAAATATCGGAACAACATGTTAAAAGGTAAAATCGAAACAGATTTGAAACAATTACTATATGATATTGCTGATGAATATGGGTTCACCATATCTCATATGGAGATTGGTCTTGATGACCAGATTCACTTATTGGTTAGTGCACCACCAAAACTTTCTGTCACCAATATTGTTCGTTGGCTAAAAGGGATTAGTGCTCGGAAGATTTTCCAACTGCATCCAGAACTGAAAACCAATTCTGGGAAGCCAAAAGGGGATAGACAATTCTGGTCCCCTAGCTATTTTGTTGAAAGTATTGGAACGACAAATGAACATGCTATTGCGAAGTATATTGACGGCCAACGAGTAAAGGAGATGAATCATAATGAAACTGAAAGGAATCAAAATCAAACTATATCCTACTCAAAAACAAATTGAATTCATCGAATCTAATTTCCATATCAATCGCTTTGTGTACAATCAATTACTTGCCATGCAAATTGAACGCCATAAAAATGGTGGTGATTTTGTCGGTAAATTCGGCATGAACTACTTGATTAAAGCCATGAAATTAGAATTTCCATTCATCAAATCCGCTGAAAGTACAAGCTTACTGTATACTTCTGCGGATTTAAACGATTCATTTTCAAGATTCTTCAAAAAACAAACAAAGTTTCCTCGATTCAAATCGAAGAAGAATCCTAAAAATAGTTACAAATCAAATTGTGTAAACAATAATATTTCTGTTGTGGATAACCATGTGATTCGATTGCCAAAACTAGGTCTTGTGAAAGCAAATGGCTTACACCGTATCAATGGCAAAATCAAGAGTGCTGTTATTCGAAAAAACCCGAACGGATCATTTACGGCAACGATTCAGGTGGAACATGAACCTTCAACATTAGCTAAGACTAATCGTTGTATTGGTATTGATTTAGGGATTTCTTATTTAGCGATACAATCGAATGGTGTAAAATTACCAAATAAAAATTTCGAACGCACTTTGTCTAAAAAGCGTAAGCTTTGGGAACGAAAACTTGCTAGAAGGAGAATCCAAGCTAAAAAACAAATGAATCTTGCCAAAGAACAAGGTATTAAGCTTGAGCTGTCTTCGTTTAAAAACTTAGAAAAAGCTCGTATCATGGTGGCGAAGATTAATCGAAAAATCATGAACCAACGAGAAGACTATCTTCAAAAATATACAACTGGTTTAGTAAAACAATTTGACACCATCG
>NZ_CAJYIS010000028.1 GCF_913775425.1 uncultured Enterococcus sp. | reverse complement strand
AATTTCAATCAAAACCAGACATCTCAACCATCAAACGGAATGCCGAATTTTGATCGTGATACTTCTGATCCATTCGGAAGCTCATCAATTGACATTTCAGATGATGACTTACCATTCTAGAACAAATTGATAGGAGGGAAAAAGGATGGCACAACAAAGAAGAGGCGGACGTAAACGTCGTAAAGTAGACTATCTTGCAGCTAACCATATTGAACATGTTGACTACAAAGATATCGAATTATTAAAAAGATTTATCTCAGAACGCGGTAAAATTTTACCACGTCGTGTAACTGGTACTGGTGCTAAAAACCAACGTAAATTAACAGTTGCAATCAAACGTGCACGTATTATGGGCTTATTACCATTCGTTGGTGAAGAATAAACCATATTTAAATAAAGGAATCTCATAATTATGAGGTTCCTTTTTTGTATCATTATGTTTCACGTGAAACACGAAAAAACTAAGCTATCTGAACAGTAGGAGTCCGGAATCATTTTGTGGTAAAATATCATATAAGAATGAATAAAGGTAAATGAATTATATTTTATCAAAGGTTTTCTAGAAAATGTTGGTATATTAAGGAGTAAGAACATGACAGTGATTGGAATTATTTCTTTAGATAACTATGATGATTTGATTGACCAAATGGATGATAAGTATGTATCAACGTTGAATTCGTTAGTTACAACGATTATTTCAGACTGGGCGAATAGCTATCATATCTTTTATAAACGCTTGAATTCAGAACGCTATCTTTTTGTGGCAAATGAGGAAAATTTAGAGGAAATGCAACAAAAGAAGTTTCCCATTTTAAATCAAGTGAAAGAAGCAGAAATGCACAGTGAATTTATTTTAACGATCAGCATTGGCATTTCATATGGACAAGATAACATTGAAACGATTGGCGAACGAGCGCAAATGAATCTAGATTTAGCTCAGGCTAGAGGTGGCGATCAAGTAGTCGTACGTGGTGAAGATCCTGCAAGTAAGCCGTTATTTTATGGCGGGAATACAGATGGAACGATTCGGAGAACAAGAACACGTTCTAGAGCAATGAGTGTAGCTTTAAAACGTTTGTTTAGTGAAAATAAAAAAGTATTCATTATGGGTCACCGTTTTCCCGATATGGATGCGATCGGTGCTTCATTTGGGATGGCTACAATCGCGCAAATCGTTGGGATCGAACCATATATTTTGATTAACTATCAGCAACTAAATCCAGATGTGAGTCGCTGCATCGACGAATTGGAAAAATATCCAGAGCTGAATTCACTATTAATCGAAGAGCAAGCTGCACTAGAGCTAATCGATGAGGATAGCTTACTGGTGATGATCGACCATAATAAACCTTCTTTAGGGATCTCTGACGCTGTATATCAAGCAATCGATAAAGTGATCATCGTGGATCATCATCGGCGTAGTGAAGAGTTTCCACAGCGACCTTTACTTACTTATATCGAAACATCAGCTTCTTCGACTTCTGAACTAGTCTCAGAATTTATTCAATTTTTAACAACACGTAAGCAACGTTTGCCTAGATTAGTTCCGACCTTGTTATTGGCAGGTATCTATGTAGATACGAAAAATTTTATCGTGAGAACGACAGGAAAAACTTTTGATGTAGCTAGTTTTTTAAAGTCTAAAGGAGCAGATAATCCTTTGATTCAATATCTTTTGAGTTCGGACTTGGATTCGTATCTATTAATTAGTGGACTAGTCGCCAGAAGTAAGTATTATCGTAAAGATATTTTGATTTCTGTTGCCGAAGATCATGAAATTTACGATAGTATTACAGTAGCAAAAACTGCCGATACACTATTGTCCTTAAATGGAATTAGCGCTTCTTTTGTGGTCACGAGACAAGCCGGAGAGAAGATCGGTATTAGTGCTAGAAGCACTGGGAAAATCAATGTTCAAGCGATTATGGAAGCATTGGATGGCGGTGGTCATTTTACCAATGCAGCAACACAGATTTCGAATAAAACACTAAGTGAAGTACAAGATATGCTTTATAATGAATTAGAGCAACGAAATTTTAACGAGGAGTGAATAAAATGAAAGTTATTTTTTTAGCAGATGTCAAAGGTAAAGGTAAAAAAGGTGAAGTTAAAGAAGTACCGGCCGGTTATGCACAAAACTTTTTATTCAAAAATAAATTAGCGAAAGAAGCTACCAATGAAACGATCGCTGAGCTGAAAGGTAAACAAAAAGCACAAGAAAAGCATGAAGCAGAGCTTGTTGCCGAAGCAGAGCAATTAAAAGCCACTTTAGAAGCAGAGAGTACTGTTGTAAAACTACAAGCTAAAGCGGGGCAGGATGGTCGTTTATTTGGTTCGATTCCTTCTAAACAAATAACAGATGCTTTAGAAAAACAATATAAGATCAAAGTCGATAAACGAAAAGTGGAATTGAAACAACCTATTCGTACACTAGGATATACAGATATCCCAGTAAAACTGCATCAAGGTGTCAATGCTACGATTCGAGTGCATGTTGAAGAAATAAAATAAAAGTAGACTAATGTAACAAATGAGGGGAACAATAGAATGAATGAAGTTTGGCAAGACCGCATTCCGCCTCAAGACATTGAAGCAGAACAAGCTGTACTGGGAGCAATCTTTTTAGATGCAGATACAATTGTAGATGCAATGGAAGTATTAGAACCGCGAGCTTTTTATCGTCGTGCACATCAACTGATATTTCAAGCTATGATCCAGTTAAATGATCGCAATGAAGCGATTGATGTGATTACGTTGAAATCAGAGTTGGAGCAAGCAAATGGATTAGAAGATGTTGGTGGAATTGCTTATCTAGTTGAACTAAGTCAGGCTTCACCATCTGCTTCTAGTATCGCATACTATGCGAAAATTGTTAGCGATAAAGCGATGTTACGCAATTTGATTCATACTGCTAACCAAATCGTCACAATGGGCTTTGAGCAAAGTGAAGATATCCAAACGATCATTGATGATGCAGAACGTAGTATTTTAGAAGTGACCGAAAAGCGAAATAGTAGTGGCTTTCGCTCAATAGCCAATGTTTTAAATACTACTATCGAAACAATTGATCAGTTAGCTCAACAAGGAGAAGCGATCACAGGGTTGCCGACGGGGTATCAAGCATTAGATAAAATGACTGCTGGCTTACAAAAAGAAGAGCTGATTATTATTGCAGCTCGTCCAGCTGTTGGGAAAACGGCCTTTGCACTGAATATTGCGCAAAATATTGGCACAAAAACTGATGAATCAGTTGCGATTTTTAGTTTGGAGATGGGTGCTGAATCATTGGTCAATCGAATGCTTTGTGCCGAAGGATCGATTCAAGCAGCCAACTTGCGAACAGGGCAATTAACTGAAGAAGAATGGCGTGCATTGATTGTCGCTATGGGAAGTTTATCGCAAGCTAATATTTACATTGATGATACACCCGGGATCAAGATTTCAGAGATTCGTGCACGTTGTCGTAAATTAGCTCAAGAAAAAGGTGGTCTAGGTCTGATTTTAATTGATTATTTGCAATTGATTGAAGGTACTGGTCGTGAGAGTCGCCAACAAGAAGTTTCAGAGATTTCACGTCAGTTAAAAAAATTGGCTAAAGAATTAAAAGTGCCTGTTATTGCACTGTCTCAGCTTTCTCGTGGAGTCGAACAACGACAAGATAAACGACCAGTTTTAAGTGATATCCGTGAATCCGGTTCGATTGAACAAGATGCAGATATCGTAGCCTTTTTGTATCGAGAGGATTATTATGAACGTGAAGGTGAAGATAACGAAGAAAAAGAAGAACAGATCGACAATAAAGTGGAAGTAATCATCGAGAAAAACCGTAGTGGTGCTCGTGGAACTGTGGAATTACTTTTCATTAAAGAGTACAATAAATTTTCTTCACTTTCCTTACGCGAGGAATTTTAAAAGAAGCAATCTAGAGAGTTTTTTCTAGATTGTTTCTTTTTTTCTGTAAATTTGTTTATAAATTACAATAATGTTCGTTTTTTACTTGTTTTTTAAGCGAAAAAATAAAAAATATTCGATAATTATTTGAATTATTGTGCAAAACTTGCTACAATGTTTTGGGAATACAACAAAATAAGAAAGAGGTATTCATATGTCATCAGTAGTAGTAGTAGGAACACAATGGGGCGACGAAGGTAAGGGGAAAATCACTGATTTTTTAAGTGAAAATGCAGAAGTTATTGCTCGCTATCAAGGTGGAGACAATGCAGGTCATACCATCAAATTTGATGGAACAACGTATAAATTACATTTAATTCCTTCAGGGATTTTTTATCCAGAAAAAATTAGTGTTATCGGAAACGGTGTCGTAGTCAATCCAAAATCACTAGTAAAAGAATTGGCGTACTTAAAAGACAACCAAGTCACTACCGATAATTTACGTATTTCTGATCGCGCTCACGTTATTTTACCGTACCATATTAAATTGGATCAATTACAGGAAGATTCAAAAGGCGAGAACAAAATCGGAACGACAATCAAAGGGATTGGGCCAGCCTATATGGATAAAGCTGCTCGTGTGGGAATTCGAATTGCTGATTTACTAGATAAAGAAATCTTTGCTGAACGTTTAGCAATCAATTTAGAAGAAAAAAATCGTCAATTTGTTAAAATGTTTGATTCTGAGCCAATCGAATTTGATGATATTTTTGAAGAATACTATGCTTATGGACAACAAATCAAACAATATGTTACCGATACTTCAGTCATTTTAAACGATGCTTTAGATGAAGGTCGACGTGTCCTATTTGAAGGTGCTCAAGGAGTAATGCTAGATATCGACCAAGGAACATATCCATTTGTTACTTCTTCTAATCCAGTTGCTGGTGGGGTAACGATCGGTAGCGGTGTGGGACCTTCTAAAATCGATAAAGTAGTTGGTGTTTGTAAAGCATATACATCACGTGTAGGAGATGGACCATTTCCAACTGAGTTATTCGATGAAGTCGGCGATCAGATTCGTGAAGTTGGCCGTGAATATGGAACAACAACAGGACGTCCACGTCGTATCGGTTGGTTCGATTCAGTTGTAATGCGTCATTCTCGTCGCGTATCTGGTATTACAAATCTTTCGTTAAACTCAATCGATGTGTTAAGTGGGCTAGAGAAAGTTAAAATTTGTACGGCATACGATTTAGATGGAGAATTAATCTATCACTACCCAGCAAGCTTGAAAGAGCTACAACGCTGCAAACCTGTTTATGAAGAATTACCAGGATGGTCAGAAGATATTACCGGTTGTAAAACATTAGCTGAGTTACCTGAAAATGCACGTAATTATGTTCGTCGTATTTCAGAATTAGTCGGTGTTCGCATCTCTACTTTCTCAGTAGGACCTGATCGTAACCAAACGAATATTTTAGAAAGCGTTTGGTCACAAATTTAAAGATTAAGAAGAGCAAGTTGCTCTTCTTTTTTTTGTGAATTCTATTAATTAAATAACATGAGTTTTATAACTTTAAATCTCATTTAAGCAGATTAAGTGACGAATATGTAAGGTTATAGTATGATTGTTTTATCGCATAAGGTAACAAAAATATATGTGAAGCAATTATTCGAATTATATTGAAGGGAGTGTTTTATATGGGATTAATCTGGTCATTAATCGTCGGTGCGATCATCGGTGCGATTGCAGGTGCTATCACAAATAAAGGATCTTCTATGGGTTGGATTGCAAATATCGTTGCAGGTCTAGTCGGATCTTTTGTAGGACAAGCATT
>NZ_CAJYIS010000027.1 GCF_913775425.1 uncultured Enterococcus sp. | reverse complement strand
GCCTCACGATCGATCAAAAAGAAGTATGTTTACCAGCTGAACTGACGATTCTATCTTATGATGAAGCACTTGATGAAAGCGAGATCGAACTCGTTTTACATGAAGGCAAATTCCATCAAGTCAAGCGCATGGTCCAAGCGGTAGGAAAAGAAGTCACGTATTTAAAACGGATCCGCATGGGACAACTAGTCTTGCCTAGTGATCTAGCTTTAGGAGAATACCGAGAACTAAGTACAACAGAGCTTGAACAATTGAAAAAGAGGTTGTGACAAAATTCTGTCACAACCTCTTTTTTTAATTAAATCAAGGAATCACTAGTACGAACACATAGTACTTCTTTAGTAAATGGATGGATGAGTTCAATTTGCTTAGCATGCAGATACAAACGATCAGCAGATTTTCCATAAAGTGGATCACCTATGATGGGATGTCCGATTGCTTGTAAATGAACTCTGATTTGATGCGTTCGTCCTGTTTCTAGCTGACATTCTAGAGCCGTTTTTTGTGTGAATGGTTTGATGACTTTGACATGTGTAATCGCTGTTTGGCCGTTTCGTGGATCAACAACGCGTTTTCTACGGTCATGGCGATCACGCCCAATGGCTAAGTTAATCGTTTGATCACGCGTTACGATTCCTTTGACGATTGCTTGGTATGTTCGCTTGATTTCTTTTTGTTCTAAAAGTCGGCCTAAAATAGGTAAAACTAATGGATTTTTGGCAAATAACACGACACCGCTAGTTTCCTTATCTAAGCGATGGACGATATAGCCACGCTCTTGTTTTTGAGCTAAGTAAGCTTGAACATTGTTAAAAAACGTACCGGTTTCACCAGGCTGGTTTGGATGTGTTTTGATTCCAAATGGTTTGTTTGCAATCAGTAAGTGTTCGTCTTCAAATAAGACTTCGATTTTAGGATCTCCTAAAGGAATCTCTTGGAAGTGATAGTCCTCTTCGGCTAATTCAAGCGAAATCGTATCATGAGGATGGATTTCTTCATGAAATTTGGCGACTTCACCATTTACCATTACATGCTTTCTGACCCGTAAAAAATGACGAACTTTTCTAGGAACGAGCCATTCTTGTTCGAGTAGTTCTCGAATGGTCATTACGCGTTGATCACTAGGTAATTTGATTTGATAGTTCATGTTTGTTCCTTTCATAGAGCGGTTTTAATCGTAGATACTTTAGGTATTTTTAACAAAAAAACAATTTTTTTCTAGCAAACTCATGATACACTATCTAGGATGTGATTTGAAGAAATTCCGTCTTAAGATGGATATCAGATAGAAAAAAGTCATGTATAGTAACATAATGGAGGTATGCTATGGAGTTTAAGGAATGGATGATCAAACTTTGGCGCTGGCTAAAAGAAGCTGCAATCATTAGTTATCATTGGATCAAAAAAGCGAGTAAAACGAGTTGGCAATTTAGTAAACCTTACTTGATTCGGTTTCATCATTTTAGAAAACGAATATGGAAAAAATATCATGTTAATAAACTATTGATCTTACTAGGTATGATTGCTATTTTATGTACGAGTGTGTATTTATTTTATGTTGCAAAAACAACCAATGTCTCCGAATTAGAATCCGGACTAAAAGAATCGACACTGATTTATGATCGTGATGGCGAAAGTGCGGGGAAATTATATGAACAAAAAGGTGCCTACATTCAGTTAAATGAAATGTCACCCTATCTAGTTGATGGTGTGATTTCGACGGAGGATCGCAATTTTTATGAGCATCACGGTTTTGATATTAAAGGGATCGGTCGGGCAGCATTACGTTTTGTTATCAATCGTGGCGCTTCTGGAGGTGGAGGAAGCACTATCACCCAACAGTTGGCTAAAAATGCCTATTTGACCTTGGATCAAACGTTTACTCGTAAAGCTAAAGAAATCTTTTTAGCGATCGAAATCGAAAAACATTACAGTAAAGATGAAATTTTAACGATGTATCTCAATACTTCTTATTTTGGGAATGGTGTTTGGGGCGTGCAAGATGCCTCTGAGAAATATTTTGGTGTGAATGCTAGTGAATTATCAGCTGGAGAGGCGGCTACCTTGATCGGTATGCTTAAGGGACCTTCGCTGTATAATCCAATCGACCACTTAGATAATGCGACTAATCGTCGTGATACGGTCTTGCAACTGATGGTCGATAACCAGAAATTGACGGCTGAAGAAGCTAAAGCGCAAGCGGCAATCCCACTTGATTCATTATTAGCAGATAATTATCAACCAGGAAACGATAGTTATCGCTATCCATCTTATTTTGATGCAGTTATCGATGAAGCGGTCGAAGAGTATGGACTAGATGCTGATGATATTTTAAATCGAGGGTATAAGATCTATACGACACTTGATCAAAATCAACAACAAGCGATGCAAGATACGTATACTGTTGATGGCTATTTTCCAGATAATGCCGAAGATGGCGAGATGGTACAATCGGCAAGTGTGGCTGTGTCACCTAAAGACGGTGGTGTGACAGCTTTAGTCGGTCGCAGGGGTGAGTCAGTTTTTCGTGGGTACAATTTTGCGACTCAGATGAAGCGTTCACCGGGATCGACAATCAAACCACTAGCGGTCTATACACCTGCGTTAGAAGCAGGCTATACTCCAGCAAGTATTTTAAAAGATGAGCCTTTAAGTTACTATAAAGCAAGTAATTACAGTCAAACTTATTCTGGTGAAGTACCGATGTACCAAGCCGTTGCTCAAAGTTTGAATTTACCTGCTGTCTGGTTATTGCACGAGATCGGTTTAGATAAAGGATTTAATAAGGCGAAAGAATTCGGGTTATCATTGTCGGATGAAGACAAATATTGGGGCTTAGCATTAGGTGGTTTGAAATATGGAGAATCTCCGTTGACTATGGCCGCAGCTTATAGCGTCTTTGCCAATGGTGGAACGTATTACAAACCTCGTTTGATTACGAAGATCGTCGATTCAACGGGCGCTGTGATCGTGGACAATAGTTCTGTTAAAGGAAAACGGATCATCTCAGAAAAAATTGCAACAGCGATGACAAGTATTTTACTGGGAACATTTTCAAATGGGACAGGTGTGTTAGCCGATCCAGCAGGCTACACTGTCGCAGGTAAAACTGGGACAACTGAAACCAATTTTGACGCGTCTAAAGTAAACGACCAATGGGTTATCGGCTATACACCAGATCTAGTGATTGCTACATGGCTAGGTTTTGAACAATCTAGTGAGTTACATTACTTACAAGGAACGAGTGAAACAGTAGCTGGATTGATCTTCCAAAAAGTTGCTGAAAACATTTTACCTTATACGAGCGGTTCAACATTTGATGTCGCGGATGCGTATCAAACAGATGGTGTCGTGATGACTGTCAATGAGGCTGAAGCAAAAGCGAAGGAAGACGCTAAAAGTTCTTGGCAAAAAGGCGTCGACGAGATCACTGAGAAAACTAAAGAAGGATTGCAAACTGCCGGTGAGGTATTGAAAGATACGACCGAGAAAGTTTGGAATGGGGTTTTGGATAAATTATGGCATTAAAAAATGAGCGAGTGATCGCTCATTTTTTTATTAAGCTGGAGTTAAGCAATAAAAGTTACACTAGGTTCATACCCAAACAAATAGTTTTTTCTTCATTTCTTTCTCCCATACTCACTAGTCCCCACTAGTGAGTTTTTGGTATACTAAGCGTAAAGGAGAGGGTTATATGAACGTAACGATTCGATTTGCAACAAGACAAGATGTACCTGTGATTTTAGACTTTATCAAAGAGCTCGCTGCATATGAAAAATTAATGCATGAAGTGGTGGCGACAGAGGCCTTACTAGAAAAGTATTTATTTGATGAACAAAAAGCAGAAGTGATTTTTGGGGAAGTCAATGGAAAACCGATTGCTTTTGCGCTATTTTTTACTAATTTTTCGACATTTTTAGGAAAACCTGGTCTGTATTTAGAAGATCTCTATGTCCAAAAAGAGTATCGTGGTCAAGGAATCGGCAAACAGATTTTAGCCTTTTTAGCCAATCTGGCACTAGAGCGCGACTATGGACGCTTAGAATGGTGGGTCTTAGATTGGAATACCAATTCGATTGCATTTTATAAACAACTTGGTGCACTTCCAATGGATGAATGGACGACATTTCGTGTCACCGAAGAGAAGCTACATCTCATTGCGAACGCTAAATAGAGGGTGTGACATCTGTCACACCCTTTTGATATTTCACCGCTAGATTCACTTAAAAGAAGACATCGATTATTTTGGTCCAAATCTCTGAAAAGCCACCCACAATAATCGCTGTGATGGGAATCAACGCCCAGATCCAGCCATTGGTATGACTTTTTTGTTCAAGTTTTAAGTGTAAATTTTCATTTTCTAAACGTAAATATGCATTTTCCTGTTCTAATTGTGCAATTCGTTCTGCTTCGCCCATGATCATCGCTCCCTTTTCTTTTAGTTTAACAAATCTTTAAGAATAATAGGTCAGTCGCAAGATGGATTTTTGGTTTTTTTGTCAGAAAACCCAATAAATGTTACAATGAACCTAGTAAAATTATTGGAGGGACATCATGGCAAATATTTATGATATCGCAAACGAATTAGAACGTGAGATCCGTGCGACAGAACAATACCAAGCACTACAAAAAGCTTTTGCAGATTTAAAAGCGGAAGAAGAAGCGTACGCATTATTTAAAGAATTCCAACTTTTCCAACAAACATTACAACAAAAAATGATGGCTGGAGAAGAAATGGCCGAAGAAGATGCGACTAGAGCGCAAGAATTATCACAAGCGATTCAAACACAAAATGCGATTGCTGATCTTATGGAAGCAGAACAAGCATTTAGCGTATTGATCAACGATATGAACAACATCGTGATGACACCAGTACGTGAATTATACGAAGAAGCATAAAAAAGGGGGTGTGACGTTCGTCACATCCTCTTTTTTAGCGAACAAACTTTCGTATAGCAACTGACTTTTCATGCTCCCTATGATAAAATAAAACGACAAATAAGAAGGGAGTGGGCCTAGTGATACGTTTTATTCATTGTGCAGATCTGCATTTTGATCGTCCGTTTGAAGGCGTTGCGGCAATTCAAGAAGACTATGAGTTTAGTCAGTATAATCAACAAACTTTAGCCCATATTGTCGATCTAGCCATCGCCAAAGAGGTCGATTTTGTGCTGTTTGCTGGCG